>JAIXRO010000027.1 GCA_027485145.1 Hyphomonadaceae bacterium
AAGTCCCGCACGCGCATGCGCCGCGCCCACGACCGGCTCGACATGAACACCTATATCGAAGACGCCACCTCGGGCGAGCTTCGCCGTCCGCACCACATCGATCTCAAGACCGGCGTGTACCGTGGTCGTCAGATCCTCGAGCCCAGCGAAGAGATCTAGTCTCACCCCGCCTGCCGGCTTCAAAGCGCCTCCTGCCAACGCGGGGGGCGTTTTGCGTTTGGGCGTGATCCCGGTCCGCGCGGAAGGGGCTTGCGAAGCAAAGCGCAGCCCTCTAACGCCTGCTGCATCTTCAGAGCCTGCCGCGAAAGACCCGTCCCATGAGCGAGATCATCGACATTCACGCCCGCGAAATCCTCGACAGCCGGGGCAACCCGACCGTTGAAGTTGATGTCACGCTGGACGACGGCTCGACCGGCCGCGCGGCGGTGCCGTCGGGTGCGTCGACTGGCGCTTACGAGGCCCACGAGCAGCGCGATGGCGACAAGTCCCGGTATGGCGGGAAAGGCGTGCTCAAGGCCGTCGACGCCGTGAACGGCGAGATCTGCAACGAGTTGACCGGTCTCGATGCCACGGACCAACGCATGATCGACATGCTGATGATCGATCTCGACGGCACCGAGAACAAATCCCGCCTGGGCGCCAACGCGATTCTCGGCGTGTCGCTGGCCGTGTCGAAGGCAGCTGCCGAATCCTGCTCGATGCCGCTCTACCGCTACATTGGCGGCGCCAACGCCCGCGTCCTGCCGACGCCGATGATGAACATCATCAATGGCGGCGCGCACGCGGACAACCCGATCGACATCCAGGAATTCATGATCATGCCGGTCAGCGCGGAAAGCATCGCGGATGCCGTGCGCGTGGGCGCGGAAGTGTTCCACTCGCTGAAAAAGACACTGCACGACGCTGGCCACAACACGAACGTAGGCGACGAAGGCGGCTTTGCGCCGAACATCGGCTCGACCGACGAAGCCATCGGGTTCATCCTGAAGGCCATCGAAAAGGCGGGTTACCGCCCGGGCGAAGACGTGGCGCTCGCGCTGGACGCGGCCTCGACCGAGTTCTTCAAGAACGGCAAGTATGAACTCGCGGGTGAAGGTAAATCGCTGACGTCCGAACAGTTCGCCAAGTACCTCTCGGATCTGTGTGACCGGTATCCGATTCTCTCCATCGAGGACGGCATGGCCGAAGACGACTGGGACGGCTGGATCGCGCTGACCGAAATGCTCGGCAGCAAGGTGCAATTGGTAGGCGATGACCTGTTCGTGACCAATCCCGACCGTCTCGCCATGGGCCTGCAGCGCGGTGCGGCCAACTCGATCCTTGTGAAGGTCAACCAGATCGGCACGCTTTCCGAAACGCTCGACGCGGTCGAACTCGCGCATCTTCACGGCTACACCGCCGTGATGAGCCACCGCTCCGGCGAGACCGAAGACTCGACCATTGCTGATCTGTCCGTCGCCACGAATTGCGGGCAGATCAAGACGGGCTCGCTGAGCCGTTCTGACCGGATCGCGAAGTACAACCAGCTGATCCGGATCGAGGAAGAGCTTGGCCCGATTGGAATTTACGCAGGCCTGTCGCGGATCAACGCCGGATAAGCACACGTTACATTCCTGAAACACGACCTGCCGATTTCTTCATGATAAGTGTTCGAAATTGGCTGAGCGTGGGGCACCGGAATGCGCCTGATCTACCTATTGGCGGTGGACGCAGATCACGCGGCGGCGGCCGAAATCGAATCGTTGCTCAAGCAGCGCGGCTATTTCGTCCGACGGGCAGAAGAGAGGTACGCTTTTCCGCCCGCCCGGCCGAATGAAATCACGCTGGCGCTCTGGTCGCAGTCCGTCCAGTTTTCACAAAAGCAGATCATGTTCACCAATCGCGCAATTGATGCGTTGACGGAGGAACGGCTGATCCTCGCGCGGCTCGACAACGCGTTCCAGCCGCGCGGCCTCGGTGATGTCGATGCGATCGACCTTACCTTTGCGCCGGCGCGCGTGGCGGGTGTCTGGAAGATTGTCGAGGCGGCGCAAGGCATTGACCGTTTGTTGGAGGCCCGCCGCAAGGATGCACCACCTGAGCCGGACACGCCCCGGAGCGATGCGCCCGGTTCGAGCGAAACGGAACGTCCCGCCTCCGGACCCATGCCGAAGCGCACCGGTGCTCGCGGGTTCTCGTCCAGCCATGCGATCATCGCCGGTATCGTCGCAGCAGGCGCATTTGCTTCCTTCGGGTTCCTTAGCCTGCCGGCGGCGCCGACCATCCTGCTGGGTCTGGCCGCGGCCATCTGGGGAATCGTTGCCGGCGCCTTGGCGGGTTTCATTGCAGGCGGCGCGGAGCAGCGCAGGTCGTCCGCCCCTGTTGCCGCGCGGGCGGCCCCGGCGCCTTCCGCGCCCGCATCGCGTGAAGGTGAACACACCAGCGAAAACGCAATGCTCGCCGCAGGCCCGCCTTCGCCGGTTTTCGTTTCTTACTCACGTCAGGATGGCGGCGTCGTCTATCCCTTGGTGGCAGAGCTTGAAGCGTCCGGGCAGGATGTCTGGATCGACCGGGACGAGCTTCAGCCTGGCACCCATTGGGCGGGACGAATCGTCGAGGCGATTCGTGGGTCGGATACCTTCTGTCTGATGTGCTCGGTGGAGGCGTTTCAGTCGGACAACGTGCGCCGCGAGGTCTACATCGCGGACAAGTACAAGCGGAAGCTGCTGCCCGTTCGCCTTGATTCGGCAGAGATGCCGGCGGATTTCGAGTATTTCCTGATCGACCGCCAATGGCTGGACCTGTCGTCGGCGGATGAAACGGAACGGGCCCTCCGGCTGAAGGCGGCCCTGGCCCGGTAAGAGATTGGTTACCCACGCCGTTTACCAGTGATCCCATGGTTTCACGGCTTCAGGCTCTCGGGCTCAGTCTTCTGGTGCTCTATTTCGCTTACCACGCCTTTGCGGGGGAGCAGGGACTCGGACGTTGGACCGATGCCCAGATCGCGCTGGAAGAACGCGAGCGTGATCTCGCGCTGGTGAACGCCGAAATCGAACGGCTCAAGACGGATATCCGCCGCCTGACGCCCGGTTCCGTCGATCCTGATTATGTCGAAGCGCTGGCCCGTGACAAACTCGCCTTCGTGTATCCGGGCGAGATCGTTTTGCTCACAGCGGATGCGAGCTCTGCAAAATGACAACGATGTTCTGACTTGTCGCTGCAAATATGCGGGCACATAAGGGGTCAGGGAGGCACATCGTATGGCAACCAGACCCAAGAGTGCAAAAAAGGCACCCGCTAAGGCCTCGAAGGCCGACATGCTGAAATTCTACCGCGACATGCTGCTCATCCGCCGCTTCGAAGAGAAGGCGGGGCAGCTGTATGGCATGGGCAAGATTGCCGGCTTCTGTCACCTTTACATCGGTCAGGAAGCGGTCGTGACCGGCATGCAGGCCTGCCTCAAGGACGGCGACCAGGTAATCACCGGCTACCGTGACCATGGCCACATGCTGGCCTGCGGACTGGACCCGAATGGCGTGATGGCGGAACTCACCGGACGCATTGGCGGCCTTTCGCGCGGCAAGGGCGGCTCGATGCACATGTTCTCGAAAGACAAGAACTTCTATGGCGGGCACGGCATCGTCGGCGCGCAGGTGCCACTCGGCACGGGGCTCGCCTTCGCCAACAAGTACCGCGGTAATGATAACGTCTCGCTCGCCTATTTCGGTGACGGCGCGGCTAACCAGGGGCAGGTGTACGAAGCCTTCAACATGGCCTCACTCTGGAAGCTTCCGGTGATCTACGTCATCGAGAACAACATGTACGCGATGGGCACGAGCGTGGAGCGCGCTTCGGCCGAGGTGGAACTCTTCAAGCGCGGCATCAGTTTCGAGATCGAGGGCGAAGAAGTTGACGGCATGGACGTGCTGGCCGTGCGCGAAGCGGGCGAGAAAGCCGTGAAACACGCGCGCGCCGGCAAGGGGCCCTATATCCTCGAGATGAAGACCTACCGCTACCGCGGCCACTCGATGTCAGACCCCGCAAAGTATCGCAAGCGGGAAGAGGTCGACGACATCCGCACGCATCATGATCCGATCGAAGGCCTGAAGGGCCAGATCATCGAGCAGGGCCATGCGACGGAAGACGATCTCAAGAAGATCGACAACGAGATCAAGGCGATCGTGAAAGAGGCGGCGGACTTTTCGCTTGAGAGCCCCGAGCCGGACGCCAGTGAGCTGTGGACCGATGTCCTGATCGAGGAGGGCGCGCGATGATCGCCGAACTGTCCTGGCTATCCGCCACCGCCGCGCTGTTCTTCGTCTACATCCTCGGCGAAGTCGTAACCGGCAATATGCAGTACAAGCCGAAAGACCTGCTTGGCCCGCGCGACAACCTGGCGCCCTACAGCCCCGGTCTCGGCCGTGCCAAACGCGCGACGGCCAACATGATCGAAGCGATGTGCATCTTCGTGCCCGTGGTGCTGGTTGCTATCCTCAGTGAGCGGACGAACCAGTGGACAGAGCTCGGCTGCATGATCTTCTTCTTCGCCCGGCTCGCCTTTGCGCCGCTCTACTGGTTTGGTGTCCCCGTCGTTCGCACGCTGGCCTACTTTGCCGGCGCGGCGGGATGCATCATGATCTTCCTTCAAGTCCTTCCGTTCACCGGAGCCTGATACATGTCCGTAGACATCCTGATGCCCGCGCTGTCGCCGACCATGGAGGAGGGCACGCTTTCCAAGTGGCTGAAGAAGGAAGGCGATACGGTGAAATCCGGTGACATCATCGCCGAGATCGAGACCGACAAGGCAACGATGGAAGTTGAAGCGGTGGATGAAGGCATCCTGTCGCGCATCGTCGTGCCGGAAGGCACCGAGGGCGTGAAGGTGAACGCGATCATTGCCGTGCTCGCCTCGGACGGAGAGGGCGTCTCGAAATCAGAACCGAAAGCAGACGCGCCGCCTGCCAAGGCAATGAACGCCGCGCCGGAACAACCGCGTGCCAAAGTGATGGCTGACACGTCGGTCCCTGAAGGCACCACCTTCACCGAGACGACCGTCCGCGACGCCTTGCGCGATGCGATGGCCGAAGAAATGCGCCGCGACGAGCGCGTGTTCGTGATGGGCGAGGAAGTCGCACAGTACCAGGGCGCGTACAAGGTGACGCGCGAACTGCTGCAGGAATTTGGCGAGCGCCGCGTGATAGATACGCCGATCACGGAGCATGGCTTTGCCGGTCTCGGCGTTGGCGCGGCCTTTGCAGGCCTGCGCCCTGTGGTCGAATTCATGACCTTCAACTTCGCCATGCAGGCCATCGACCATATCATTAACTCGGCCGCCAAGACGCTCTACATGAGCGGCGGCCAGATGGGCTGCCCCATCGTGTTCCGCGGCCCGAACGGCGCGGCCAGCCGCGTCGGCGCACAGCACAGCCACGACTATTCCTCCTGGTACGCACAGATCCCAGGCCTGAAGGTCATCGCGCCCTACAGCGCAGCCGATGCCAAGGGCCTGCTCAAGGCCGCGATCCGCGATCCGAACCCGGTTGTCTTCCTCGAGCATGAGCTGCTCTACGGCCAGTCCTTCCCTGTGCCGGATGGCGATTTTGTGCTTCCCATCGGCAAGGCTGCGGTTAAGCGCGAAGGCACGGATGTGACGCTGGTCGCGCATTCGCGCATGGTGGGCTTCGCGCTGCAGGCAGCCGAACGGCTCGCGGCGGAAGGCATCAGCGCCGAGGTCATCGACCTGCGCACGCTGCGCCCGCTGGATACCGATACGGTGGTCGAAAGCGTCAAGAAAACCAGCCGCCTCGTCTGCTGCGAGGAAGGCTGGCGCTTCTTCGGTGTGGGCGCGGAAATCGCGGCCACTGTGGTCACCGAAGCCTTCGACTATCTCGATGCCCCGCCGATCCGCGTGCACCAGAAGGATGTGCCGCTGCCTTACGCGGCCAACCTCGAAGCGCTGAGCCTTCCGAATGCGGACGATATCGTCGCGGCAGCGAAGAAGGTGTGCGAGGGAATGATCTGATGCCCATCAACATCACGATGCCTGCGCTGAGCCCCACGATGGAAGAGGGCACGCTGGCCAAATGGCTGGTGAAGGAAGGCGACACCGTCAAGTCCGGCATGATCATCGCCGAGATCGAAACCGACAAGGCGACGATGGAAGTCGAAGCGGTCGATGAAGGCAAGGTCGGCAAGCTCGTCGTGCCCGCCGGCACCGAAGGCGTGAAGGTCAACGCCGTGATCGCCGTGCTGCTGGAAGAGGGCGAGAGTGCCGGCGACGTGAAGGCGCTTGCGGCCGCCCCGGCGAAGGCAGAGCCTGCAGCGGCGCCCAAGGCGGCAACATCGGTTCCCGCTCCCTCACCCACGCTAGTCACGCCGGCGAAAGCCGGGGCCCAGACGTCGGTCGCCGTGATGGAGCGGCCAGGCGGCGTTCGCATCATGGCCTCGCCGCTGGCCAGGCGCATCGCGGCCAACAAGGGTATCGATCTCAAAGCGCTGAAGGGCTCCGGTCCGCATGGCCGCATCATCCGCCGCGACGTCGAAAATGCCAAGCCCGGCGCCGCGCAACCCGCGCCCGGCGGGGCGCCGATGACGGCCGATGGCCTCATCCTGCCGCAAATCCTAGACGACCGCGTCTATGCGCCGGACACCTACGACCTGAAGCCGCTCGATGGCATGCGCAAGACCGTGGCGAAGCGCCTGACGCAGAGCTTCATGCAGGTGCCGCACTTCCCGCTGAACATCGACATCCAGCTGGATAACCTGCTGGAAAGCCGCGCCGCGATAAACGCCGCGGCGCCCAAGGATGTGAAGATTTCGGTCAATGATCTCCTGATCAAGGCCGCGGCCCTCGCGCTGATCGACGAGCCGGACTGCAATGCATCGTACACGGACAAGGGCATCGCCTATCACAGGCACGCCAACATCTCGGTCGCGGTGGCAGTCGAGGGCGGGCTGATCACGCCGGTGATCTTCAAGGCGGAAGGCAAGGGGCTTGCCGAGATTTCCGAAGAGATGAAGGACCTCGCCAACCGCGCCCGCGAGCGCAAGCTGAAGCCGCAGGAATACATGGGCGGCACCTTCTCGATCTCGAACCTCGGCATGTTCGGCGTCAGGTCCTTCGCCTCTATCATCAATCCGCCGGAAGGCATGATCCTGTCGGTCGGCGCCGGCGAGAAGCGCGCGGTCGTGGACGAGGCGGGCGCCATCGTCGCCCGCACCGTCATGAGCGTCACGCTGACCTGCGACCACCGCGTCATCGGCGGCGCCGAAGGCGCGAAATGGCTGGCGGCGTTCAAGCGCTATGTGGAAACGCCGGAAGCGATGCTTTTGTAGGCCGGAAGGAATATCATGAGCACCCCATACGATCTCATCGTCATCGGCTCTGGTCCCGGCGGCTATGTCGCGGCGATCCGCGCGAGCCAGCTTGGCATGAAGACGGCCATCGTCGAGCGCGAGAGCCTCGGCGGCATCTGCCTCAACTGGGGCTGCATCCCGACCAAGGCGTTGCTGCGCTCCGCCGAAGTGCTCCACCTCGCCAAGCAGGCCAAATCCTTCGGTCTGAAGATCGAGAACCCGTCTTTTGATCTGGAAGCGGTCGTGAAACGCTCGCGCGGCGTCGCCTCGCAGCTGTCGAACGGCGTGACGTTCCTGATGAAGAAGAACAAGATCGACGTGATCGAAGGCACCGCGCGCCTCGAGAAAGGCGCCCCCGCGCCGAAGGTGATCGTCAAGGGCAAGGACGGCAAGGATACGCCGTACACGGCCAAACACGTGATGCTCGCCACCGGCGCCCGCGCGCGCGACATTCCGCAGGCGGGCCTCGTCGCCGATGGTAAACTGGTCTGGACCTACCGCGAGGCCATGACGCCGGACGTGATGCCGAAACGCCTGCTGGTCGTCGGCTCCGGCGCCATCGGCATCGAGTTCGCGAGCTTCTACAATGAGCTTGGCGCGGACGTAACCGTCGTCGAAGTGATGGACCGCATCCTGCCGGTGGAAGACGCGGAGATTTCCGCCTTCGCCGAGAAGGATTTCAGGAAGCAGGGCCTGAACATTCTCACCGGCGCAAAGGTCGAGAACGTCAAGGCCGGCAAGAACGTCGTCACCGCCGACATCACGACGAAGGACGGCAAGAAGGAAACGAAAGAGTTCGACCGCGCCATCCTTGCCGTCGGCATCGTCGGCAATGTGGAGAATCTCGGCCTCGAAGCGCTCGGCGTCAAGATCGAGAAAACGCACGTCATCGTGGATGGATTCGGCCGCACCGGCGTGCCCGGCCTCTATGCCATCGGCGACCTGACGGGTCCGCCCTGGCTGGCCCACAAGGCGAGCCATGAAGGCGTCACCTGCGTGGAAGGTATTGCCGGGAAAAACCACGCTGAGCCGTTCGACGCCTCGAACATTCCGGGCTGCACCTATTCGCATCCGCAGGTCGCCAGCGTGGGCCTGACGGAAGCAGCGGCCAAGGCGAAGGGCTACGACATCAAGGTCGGCCGCTTCCCGTTCATCGGCAATGGAAAGGCCATCGCGCTCGGCGCCGAGAATGGCCTTGTAAAGACGATCTTCGACAAGAAGACCGGCGAACTCCTCGGCGCGCACATGATCGGCGCGGAAGTCACCGAGCTGATCCAGGGCTATGTCATCGCCCGCCAGGGCGAATTGACGGAGGCCGACCTTCTGCACACGGTCTTTGCGCATCCGACCCTGTCGGAGACGATGCACGAAGCCGTTCTGGATGCTGAAGGCCGCGCGCTGCACATCTGAGCGCGACCTTGCGGCGGATCAGAACGTGATGCGCAGTCCGGTGCGGATATTGCGGCCCGGCCACGGGATCAGATCCTTCAGCACGGAAGTTGCGACGCGGACCTCCTCGTCCGTGGCGTTGCGGACTTCGACGAAGATTTGCGTGCCCTCGGCGCCGTATCCGAGTTCGGAGAGTTTCACCGCGCCGCGAAGGTTCAAGGTCGTGTAGCCGTCCGTGGGTAGCTGGCCAGCGCCCGCCGCGTCCTGATCATCGGCCCACTCAAATCCGGCGCCGGCCTCGACATACGTCCAGCTGGCATTGGCCTCTCCCGTCAGGCGGAGGGGCGGGATGAAGGGCACGTCGCCGCCCCCGTCGAACTCGGCGCTGACATAGTCCAGTCCGGCCTTGAATTGCCATTCGGCGCCCAGCACACCTTTGCCGAGAAGCGCCTCGCCATAAAGCTCGCCGCCAGTGAATGTCGCGTCGTCCTGCGCAAAGGCAAAAACGGGAAGCTCGTCGGCTTCATCGACGATCGCACCGTCTTCCTCGATCGTGCCGGACGTCAGGAAGATGAAATCTGAGAACTGGGTCGTGAAGAGGTTCATGCCCAGCGACAGCCAATCATTCCGCCAACGGAGCGTGCCTTCGAGGTTGAGCCCGCGTTCCTTGTCGAGCGAGGCGTCGCCGACTTCGAACTGACCGGTCGCAAGGTGCGGGCCGAACGCGAACAGCTCGATTTCGTTCGGCGCCCGTTCGGTGAGGCTCAGTTGGGCGCCCATGAACAAGCCATTCTCAAGGTGCTGGTGAACCCCCGCCGAGGCACTGAACAAATCGAACTCACGTTCGCCGGAGACAATATTGTCATGTGTCAGACGTTCGGCACGCATGCCGCCTTCGACGCCAAAGCCGCTATCCCATTCCTTCGCCTCGTACAGGAACACAGCCGCCGATTGCGTGTCGGTCGGCGTGATGAACGCCTCGTCGCCCTCCGCCATCAATTCCTTGTCGAAGAACTGCATGCCCAAGGCGCCTTCGAAACCCGCGACCGTGTGGTCAAGCTCGCCGCGCGCTTCATAGCCCGACGTCTCGAACCGCGTGCCCGGCTCGCCCGGACCTTCGAATTCCGTATGCTCGTAGTCGGCGACCGCCAATGAGCCCGAGATCCGGGTAAGAACGGGACCATCCAGATCAAGGCCGGCACGGAAATCGTACCGCGTCTGCTCCAGATCGATGAACGGCAGTTCCTCTTCGCCTTCTTCCGCTTCGCCGCCCTCTTCGCCTTCATGTGCGTGACCGCCGGGCAAGCCGTACGTCGCTTTCTGGCGGCGGATCGCCAGGCCTGCGAAACCTGTCTCGCCGACCCAGGAGAGACCCGCCGCAAGCGACTCGGTGTCGAGGAACGAATTCTCGACCTGGCCGCTGGCTTCCTCTTCCGGCGCGTCTCCCTCACTGGCTTCAAGCGCTCTCAGCCGGCTCGATTCGACAAAGCCGGGTATGTCATAGTCGCCGAAGTCGCGCTGCGAGGCCGACAAGGCCAGAACGAACGGTCCCTGCGCGATCTGACCTCGGCCCGCCAGTTCGGTCCCTTCGTTGACGCTGTTATAAGCGCCAAATGCGTCGCCCGAGAGGGCCCTGTCCGGAACCTTCTCCGCAATCAGTCCGTCAATCACGTTGACCACGCCGCCAATCGCCTGTCCGCCATAGGCGAGGGCGGCTGGGCCGCGCAGGATTTCGATCTTGTCGGCATCGATTCCGTCAGCGGCGGCCTGGTGATCGGGGCTGGCGGCCGAGGCGTCGATGACGCCGATGCCGTTGGTCAGGATCTGCACACGTTCTGCGCCGAGCCCGCGCAAAACCGGCCGGCTCGCGCCCTGACCGAAGAAGGTCGAGGTGATGCCCGGCTCGCCGGACAGCGTATCGCCCAGGGTCGAGGCCAGCTGCTCGACGATGTCGTCCCGTTCGAGGGCCGTGGCGTTGCCGATCAGTTCGTCGCTCGTCCGTTCGGGGCCGGGCGCGGTCGTGATGATGATCGTTTCGAGCCGTCTCAGCGTCTCGCTTTCCTGCGCGTGGGCGACCCCCATCAGTGCCTGGGTGGATACCGCCGTTACCATCAGAACCCGCTTCACGCGCATCTCCTACGTAATGTGATACTATATCATTATGCTGATGTCCGTTTGGCCGCAAGAGGGGCAATGAGCGCTGGATTGAAGTCAGGCGGCGCTGCCATCCACGCGCAGCAGGGAACCCGTCGTGAAGCTGGATGACGGGCTCGCGAGATACAGTGCCGCGGTAATGATCTCGTGCGGCTTGCCGGGCCGCCGCATGGCATTGTCCGCGCTCTGGCGCATCTCTTCCGGCCAGGCCTTGGAAATATCCGTCAGGAAGGGGCCGGGACAGATCGTGTTGACGCGCACCTTGGGCGCATACTCGTGCGCAAGCGACAGGCTCATCGCATTCAGCGCGGCCTTAGCCGACCCGTAGGGCACCACGGACGGCAGGGGCACGAGGCTGCCCGACGAGGAGATATTGATGATGCTGCCACCGTCTCCGTCCGCCATGCGCTTGGCCACCTGGCTCGCAAGGCGGAAGGGGCCCTTGAAATTGAGGTTCAGCACGCTGTCGAACAGCGCCTCCGTCACCTCATGGCTCCCCATCCGCGGACCGGAGCCCGCATTGTTGACGAGGATATCGACCCGCCCGAACCTGGCATAGGCCGCCTCGATCAGTGCATCGATATCGTCCCAGCGGCCGCAATGTGCGGCGTGGGCATAGGCCTTGCGGCCGAGGCCGCGCACTTCCTCGGCCACCGTTTCGCACGCGTCCAGCTTGCGGCTGGCGACGATGATATCGGCGCCATGTTCGGCGAACGCCTTGACCATCTGGTAGCCGAGTCCCCGGCTGCCTCCGGTCACGAGCGCGACTTTTCCTGTGAGATCGAAATAGGGACTGGTCATGGCGGTGCCTCTCCGGATGGAGATGCAGTTTTGGCCGCCCGGCGGCTCAGATCAATGCGTGTCCACGCGGCAAGCGCCGCGGTCGTTCAGTTCAGAACCTGCGGGGACGTCATGGTCGACGTCTTGGCCGCTTCGACCTCGCGCATCACGCGCAGCAGGTTTGCGCCCCAGATCTTGGCAAGATCCTGCTCGGTATATCCGGCCTCCAGCAACGCCGCTGTCACCTTCGGCAGGTCAGCCACATCCTTCATCCCGTCCACGCCGCCGCCACCGTCCCAGTCCGCGCCGATGCCGACATGATCCGGCCCGACGAGCTTCAGCGTGTACAGGAGGTGTTCCATGAATTTCTCGAAGGTCGAGCGTGGCGGCGGTGTCGCCTTGTCCATCGCCTTGCGCGCTTCACGAAACGCCGCCAGCGTGGCTGGATCCATCTTCGAGGTGTCCGTTCCGAACTTCGCCTCGATCGCGGCGATCGCTGCAAGACGCTCCGGCGTCGCCGTCAGTGCTTCGAGATAGCCGCCATAGGCGTTGACCTGGATTACACCGCCGTCTTCCGCGATGGCCTTCAGCAGGTCGTCCGGCAGGTTGCGCGGATGGTCATAAACGCCCTTCGGCCCGGAGTGCGACAGGACGATCGGCGTGGTCGACAGTGCCAGCATGTCGCGCACGGTATCGTCCGACGCATGCGATCCGTCGAGGATCAGGCCCAGGCGGTTGGCCTCGCGCACCAGCTCTTCGCCAAGTGGGCTGAGCCCGCCGAAGGCCGGCGTCACGTCGGTCGCACTGTCCGCGAACTGATTGTTCCGGAAATGCACCGGCGCAATCATCCGCAAGCCGCCGGTATAGAAGGTCTCGATCAACGAAAGGTCCGAAGCCAGAGGATAGGAATTTTCCATGCTCTGGAACACGACCTTCTTGCCGGAGGCATTGATCCGCTCCGCATCCGCCGCCGAGAAGGCGAGCTCCACGTCCGCTGCATACTTCGCTGCGAATTCCCGGATCGAGGCCTGGCGCAGGATGGCGATGTTGCGCGCGGCGTTGGTGGAAGCGGTGTCGAGCGGCCCTTGCGTGGTGAAGATGACCCAGAAGCCGCCGTCCAGGCCGCCTTCGTTCATCCGGGGCAGGTCCACGTGCGTGCCGTCGACATCGAAATCGCCGCGCTTGGAGAAATCATACTCGGCGCTGTGAAAATAGGCGGGCGTATCGAGGTGGCTGTCCAGCACCATAATGCTTTGGTGCACCGTCTCTGTCGCCGTCAGCGCGGGCACCGTGGCGGCGGTCTTAGCCGAGCTCGCGACCGGGAAATAGGCGCAAGCCGACAAGCACAGCGCGGGCACCGCAAGGAGTAACTTTTTCATGACTGACCCCGAATGGCTGAAAGTGAATTGGTTTTGATTTTGTCGCCCGGCTGGCCCGCGTCAACGCGGCGCCCTCACGCGGCACCGAATACGCGCGCAAAGATCGTGTCGGCGTGCTTGAAATGATACTCGAGATCGAAGAGCGCATCGATTTCAGCCGGGCCGAGACGCGCCGTAATCTCGCTGTCGCCCTTCAGCAGCACATCGAGATCGCCTTCCTTCTTCCAGGTGCGCATCGCGTTGCGCTGGACGAGGCGATAGGCGTCTTCCCGGCTGAAACCTTTCTCGACAAGCGCCAGCAGGATGCGCTGCGAATTGTGCAGGCCGCCCATGCTGTTGATCGTGCGCAGCATGTTCTCTGGATACACGACCAGGTTCTCGACCACACCGGCGAGCCTGTGCAGCGCGAAATCAAGGTGGATGGTCGCATCCGGCCCAATGCCCCGCTCGACCGAGGAGTGGGAGATATCCCGCTCGTGCCAGAGCGCCACGTTCTCGAGCGCCGGCACGACGGCTGAGCGAACCAGCCGGGCAATGCCGGTCAGGTTCTCGGTCAACACCGGATTGCGCTTGTGCGGCATGGCGGACGAACCCTTCTGACCGGCCGAGAAGAACTCTTCCGCTTCGAGAACTTCCGTACGCTGAAGATGGCGCACTTCCGTCGCCAGCCGTTCGACGGAAGAGGCGATCACGGCCAGCACCGCAAAATACATGGCGTGCCGGTCGCGCGGGATCACCTGTGTCGAGACCGGTTCAATCCGCAGGCCGAGTTTCGCCGCCACATGTTCTTCAACGCGTGGGTCAATGTTCGCAAAGGTGCCGACCGCGCCGGAAATCGCGCAGGTCGCCACTTCCTCGCGGGCGATCAGCAGGCGCCCGCGCGCACGTTGAAACTCGGCATGAAAACCGGCTAGCTTGATGCCGAACGTCGTCGGCTCGGCATGTATGCCGTGGCTGCGGCCAATCGTGGGCGTGTACTTGAATTCCAGCGCGCGCTTCTTGAGCGCCGCGAGTACCCGGTCGATGCCGCCCAGCATCAGGTCGGCGGCGCGCACCAGCTGCACATTGAGGCAGGTGTCGAGTACGTCGGATGACGTCATCCCAAGGTGAAGGAAGCGAGCTTCATCGCCCACATGCTCGGCCACGTTCGTCAGGAACGCGATGACATCATGCTTCACTTCCCGCTCGATCTCGTCGATCCGGTCGACTTCGAAAGCCGCCCGCTCGCGCACGGCCTGGGAGACGCCGGCCGGGATCATGCCCATGCCCTCCATCGCTTCGGCCGCCAGCGTCTCGATCTCCAGCCAGATGCCGAAACGGGCCTCGGGCGTCCAGATCGCGGCCATCTCCGGGCGGGTGTAGCGAGGGATCATCAGGGCTCTCCGTTGGCTCGTCCTTGCCAATAAGGACTTCGCCCGCGTTACGCCAGTCCGGCGGCCCGGCCAAGTTGCCCGGTGCGTGGCCGCCATTCTGTTTCGCCCGCGAAGGGTTTAGGTTGGCGATTGATTCGAAATGGCTCAATCCATGTCCACCCAACCCGCCAAAAAGCTCGCGGACGCCCCCTCCGCCCCGGATCTTTCCGAGGGTGGGCGGCGCTGGCGCCTGCACGCCGCCGATGCGCGCAAGGTTCAGGCGCTCTTGCCCGTGGTCGGCGGCAATGACCTGCTGGCCCGGCTGCTCGAGGCGCGCGGTGTGGAGCCCGCGGAGGCCGGCAGCTACCTGTTGCCGACGCTTCGCGCCCTGTTTCCCGATCCCAGCTCATTTGCCGACATGGACAAGGCCGCCGGCATCGTCCTCGATGCCATCCTTGATGGCCGAAAGGTCGTTGTCTTTGCCGACTATGATGTGGATGGCGGCACATCCTCCGCCATTCTCGCCCGCTACTTCCGCGCCTGGGGCCGCGATCTCGGTCTCTATGTGCCGGACCGCCTGGAAGAAGGCTACGGGCCGTCGCCGGAAGCCTTCCGCTACCTGAAGGCGGGCGGCGCCGAACTTGTCATCACCGTGGACTGCGGCGCTGCCGCCATCCGGGCTCTGGACGAAGCCACCGCGATCAACCTGCCCATTGTGGTGATCGATCACCACCTGATGTCCGGAGACGTCCCGCAGACCGCCGCGCTCGTGAATCCCAACCGGCCGGATTGCACATCGGGGCAGGGGCATCTCGCCGCCGCGGGTGTCGTGTTCGTGTTCGTGGCGGCGCTGAACCGCCTCGCCCGCGAACGCGGCCTCGCGCCGCCCGGCGGTCTTCCAGACATTATGAAACTGCTCGACCTCTGTGCCCTCGGCACGCTTTGCGACATGGCCCCGCTGACCGGTGTCAACCGCGCCTTCGTCCGGCAGGGCCTCAGCATGATGGCGCACGACCAGAATATCGGCCTGCGCGCGCTCGCCGATGTCTCCGGGATCGGCAAAATCGAAACCGTTTATCACGCGACCTTCCTGCTGGGCCCGCGCCTCAACGCGGGTGGCCGCGTTGGCGATCCCTGGCTCGCGGCCAAACTCCTCGCGACCGACGACCGCGGCGAAGCCATTGAACTCGCGGAACGCCTCCACGCGCTGAATGACGAGCGCAAGGCGCTGGAAGCCGCGATCCTGGACGCGGCCACCGCCCAGGCCGAACGCTCCCTTGCCGCCCAGCCGGAGCGCGGGATCATCATCGCCGCCGGCGAAGGCTGGCACCCGGGCGTCATCGGCATCGTGGCCGGACGTCTCAAGGACCGCTTCCACTTGCCCAGCATCGTGATCGGCTGGGGCGACGGCCTCGGGCCCGTTGCCAAAGGTTCAGGCCGCTCCGTGAAGGGCGTGAACCTCGGCGCCGCCATTTCCGAAGCGGCGCGTCAGGGCGTCATCCTCTCCGGCGGCGGCCATGCGATGGCGGGCGGGCTCAGCATGGATCCGTCTCAGCTTCCCGGCTTCGACGCCTGGATGCTCGATCACATGTCGGCGTTCGCCGAAGAACGCGACGCCGCGCTCGATCTCGAAATCGACGCGCTGGTCGCGCCGGGCGCCGTCACGCCGGAACTCGTCGAACGTATCGCCACGCTCGGTCCCTTCGGCATCGGCGCGCCGGAACCTGTGTTCCTGCTCAAGGATGTCAGCATCGCCGGCGTGCGCCGTGTCGGCACCCAGCATCTGCGGTTCACCGTCGAAGACGCCTCCGGCCGCCTCGAATCCATCGCCTGGCGCGCCGACGGCACGCCGATGGGCGATGCGCTGCGCCAGGGAGGGCGCTGCAGCGTCGTCGGCCGCCTGAAGGCTGACACCTGGAACGGCCGCGTCCGCGTGCAGCTTGAAACGATTGATATCACCCGCCACTGAACAAACGCATCCATTCACGGCGAGGTGGGTTGCCCTGTCCTGAATCAGCCGCTATATCGCGCCTCTCAAAGCCGTGCGGTCCCTTCGTCTATCGGTTAGGACGTCAGGTTTTCAACCTGAAAAGAGGGGTTCGACTCCCCTAGGGACTGCCAGCTTTTCTGCCCTCATTTTGCCTCAACTTCCCGAGTAAGAAAGCCCGAATCACTCGGGGCTTGTGAACTTCGCGTGACAAGCGCGTTAACGCGGATTAGTTTTCGCGTCAGGGGAATTTGGGTTGATGTCGAACAGCGTGGCCAGAAGCGAATCCGATCCACCCGCGGCCGAGCCGGTCGTGCGGGTCATCGGGCACGTCAAATGGTTCGACAGCGCGAAAGGCTATGGATTCATCGTCGCGGAATCGACGTCTGACGCGACCCTGACCGGCGATGTCATGATCCACATCTCCTGCCTGCGCGATTATGGCGAGACGTTCGCCGACGAAGGCGCCAAGATCGTGTGCGACGCCGCCCGGCGCGCGCGTGGCTGGCAGACCGTCCACATCATCGAAATGGAACGGCCCCGTGCCACTGTGGCCCGTGAACGCGGCGATCCGCCGGCGTATGAGGAAGTCACCATCAAATGGTTCAACCGGGCGCGCGGCTACGGCTTTGTCCGCCGCGCCGGGGACGAAGCCGATATCTTCGTGCACGCCGTCGCCCTGCGCAAAGCCGGGTATGATGACGTCGAGCCGGGCACGCTGATCGAGGTGGTCATCGAGTCCGGCGTCAAGGGCGATCACGTCCTCTCCGTACGTCCCAAGCGCTAAACATTCGAGCTCAGCCGCCTCTGCCGCTTGCCGCGGCCGTTCAGTCCGATTATCCCTCCCGCATGATGCGTTTCGTGTTCGTGACTTTCGCTGCGCTGGCCTTTCTGGCCCAGCTTGCTTTTGCCCAACTGGCGGTGACCCCGCTGTCGGTGAAAACCGATGAGGCGTCCCACAAGTTCACCGTTGAAATCGCCGATACGCCGGAAGCCATCACCCAAGGCTTGATGTTCCGCGAAAGCCTCGCGCCGGATGCCGGCATGCTCTTCGATTTCGGTGAAGTGCGCGCGGCCAGCATGTGGATGAAAAACACCCTGATTCCGCTCGACATGCTGTTCATCGACGCGGACGGGCAGGTGATCGCCATCGCGCGCAACACCGTTCCCGGCTCCCTGCGCTCGCTCGGCCCCGGCGTGCCGGTCCGGGCTGTGCTCGAGATTGGCGGCGGCCGGGCGAAAGCCCTCGGCATCACGCCGGGAGACACCGTGCAGCACCCGATCTTCGGAAACGTGGGTGGCTGACTCCGCCACGCCTGAGCGCGCGCCGCGTCCCGGATTCGCGCTCACGCCCTCCCGCGGCAAGTTCACCATCCATAACGGCCCGAGCTACCGCGCCGTCGCCGAAGGCGATGTCCGCACCGGCCTCTGGGTGCTCGACCGCCACTGCAACGGCATGGGCTTCCTGCACGGCGGAATGGCCTGCGCCTTTGCCGATAGCGCGCTCGCCTGGGCGGTCTGGTCGGCCACCAACAAGATGTCCGTGACAATCAAGCTGACAATGGAATTCATGGAAATCGCCCGCGAAGGCGAGTGGATCGAAGCGCACCCTGTTGTCACCGCCGTCGATGGCGACTTCGTGCACGTCACGGCCCGGATCGTGAAAGAGGATGGCGCACTGGCCGCGCGCGCCGACGCCGTTTTCCGCACCGTCCGCCGCGGTCCTTCGGCGAAGGCCTAGAGCGATGTCCGCTCAAGTGGGTACCGGTTGAGCGGAAGACTTCGCGACCAACCGAGACTCTAGAGCCCCAGCTCCTTCAGCGCAAAGTCCTTGATCGACTTGTAGTCGGCTTTTCCGTTCGGGGCGCGGCCAAGGCTCTCCTTGAACAGGATACGCTTCGGCGCCTTGTACCGCGCAAGCTTGCTCTGGATGAATGCCCGCAGCTCGTCCTCCGACACGTCGCGCTCAAGCGAGACGACTGCGGTCACCGCCTGTCCCCACTTGTCATCGGGCACGCCCACAACCAACGCATCGCGCACCGCCGCGTGAGACTTCAGCGCCTCCTCGACTTCTTCCGGATACACTTTCTCGCCCGCGGTATTGATGCAGTTCGAGCCGCGCCCGAGCAGCGTGATCGAGCCATCGGCCTCCACGGTGCACCAGTCGCCCGGGATCGCGTAGCGCATGCCGCCGATCGTCTTGTAGGTCTTGGCGGTCTTCTCGGGGTCCTTGTAATAGCCGAGCGGCACCGCGCCGCCGCGCGCAATGAATCCCGGCTCGCCGCTGCCGGGCATCACTTCGCGGTCGTCCTCGGTGAACACCTTGCAGCTGACGCCGATCTCGAACTTGGACGTCTGCGTGCCGCCATCCGCCGTGGTGATCGACGAGCCGAAGCCGACCGCCTCGGACGCGCCGAAACTGTCGGTCAACGCTGTCTGCGGAATATGCCGGAGCAGGCCCTGTTTCACTTCGGCGCTCCACATGACCCCCGACGAAACAATGTTCAGTACACTGGACAGGTTCCAGCGACCGGGATTTTCGTCGAGCGTCTGAAGCATCGGCTTGGCAAAGGCGTCACCGACGATCGCCATCGAGGTGACGCCAGTCGACTCCACCGTGTCCCACAGGTTCACCGGGCTGAATTTCGCCTTCTCGGACAAGGTGACGACCGCGCCGCCATTCAGCATCGCGCCCATCGCCGTGAACCAGCCGGTGCCGTGCATCAGCGGGCAGGCGGGCAGCTGGCGCGAGAAGCGGCCGACGGTCAGCGCGTTCTGCACGTGCTCGTCCATCGTCTCGGGCACCGGCAAGCCCATCTTGCGCACGCCTTCCATGCTGGCTTCGCGCCAGATGTTGTGCGTCCACATCACGCCCTTCGGCAGGCCGGTCGTGCCGCCCGTGTACAGAAGGAAAATCTCGTCGCCCGAGCGCTTTCCGGCAAGCGGCGAAGGATCGCCGGAGGTCGCCAGCTTTTCGTAATCCTGAGCAAACGGCGCGGTAACGCCGCCGCCAATCTGCACCCAGGCGACCACGCGGGGCAGGCGCGGGCGCACGCGCTCGACTTCAGCCATGAACTCGACATCGAAGAACACGACCGTCGAGTCCGAGTTGTCGATGATGTAAACCAGCTCGTCATCGAGATAGCGGTAATTCACGTTCACGGGCGAGAGGCTCGCTTTGAAACAGCCCGCCATCGCTTCCATGTATTCCGCCTGGTTGCGCATATAGAATCCGGCCTTGTCGCCGGACTTTGCGCCGAGATGGATCAACGCGCGGGCGAGGCGATTGGTGCGCGCGGTGAATTCCGGCCAGTAAATCTTATGGTCCCCGTGCGCGAGCGCGAGGTCATCGGGGCCCAGCGCCGCGCCAACGGCATCCAGAATATCGCCGAAATTCCAGTCCATCGTTTCCTCCGCCGGTTTGTTTTTCCCGATGCTACGGAGGTGGACCCGCTCCCGCAATGATGACCCAAAGGAAACGGCCCCCCGGAGGTCTCCGGAGGGCCGCAATTGTCGTCGGTAGGCGAGAGGGTTGGACTTAGAAGTCCATACCGCCCATGCCGCCCATGCCGCCGCCCATACCGCCGCCGCCGCCGGCTGCTTCCTTCTTCGGAGCGTCGGCGATGCCGGCTTCCGTCGTGATCAGCAGGCTGGCAACCGAAGCGGCGTTCTGGAGGGCCGAACGGACCACCTTCACCGGGTCGATGACGCCCATGGCAACGAGGTCACCATACTCTTCGGTCTGGGCGTTGAAGCCGTAGGAGCGGGCTTTGTTCTGGAGGATCGTGTTGACGACCACCGAACCTTCAACACCTGCGTTCTCGGCGATCTGGCGGATCGGCGCTTCGAGCGCCTTGCGCACGATGTCGATACCGGCTTTTTCGTCGTCGTTCAGGCCGACCACGCCGATGTTTTTCGAAGCGCGCAGCAGGGCCACGCCGCCGCCCGGAACGATGCCTTCTTCGACAGCCGCGCGGGTTGCGTTGAGCGCGTCATCGACGCGGTCCTTCTTCTCTTTCACTTCGATCTCGGTGGCGCCGCCAACCTTGATCACAGCCACGCCGCCGGCCAGCTTCGCGAGACGCTCTTGCAGCTTCTCCTTGTCATAGTCGGAGCTCGTGTCTTCGATCTGCTTGCGGATCTGACCCACGCGGGCTTCGATCTCTTTCTTCTTGCCAGCACCATCGACGATCGTGGTGTTGTCCTTGTCGATGGTGACGCGCTTGGCTTTGCCGAGCATGTCCATCGAGACGTTCTCGAGCTTGATGCCGAGGTCTTCGGAGATGACCTGGCCGCCCGTCAGGACAGCGATGTCCTGCAGCATGGCCTTGCGGCGGTCGCCGAAGCCCGGGGCTTTGACGGCTGCGATGCGCAGGCCGCCGCGCAGCTTGTTGACCACGAGGGTTGCGAGGGCTTCGCCATCGACATCTTCCGCGATGATCAGCAGCGGCTTCTGCGACTGGACCACAGCTTCGAGGATCGGCAGCAGCGGCTGCAGGCTCGACAGCTTGGACTCGTGCAGGAGGATCAGCGGATCATCAAGCTCAACGGCCATCTTGTCGGCGTTGGTGATGAAGTACGGGCTGATATAGCCGCGGTCGAACTGCATGCCTTCGACAACGTCGAGTTCGGTGTCAGCCGATTTGGCTTCTTCAACCGTGATGACGCCTTCGTTGCCGACTTTCGCCATCGCTTGTGCGATCATCTCGCCGATTTCGCGCTGACCGTTTGCCGAGATGGTGCCGACCTGGGCAATCTCTTCGTTGGTCTTCACTTTCTTGGCGTGGTGGGCGAGGTCGGCGACAACTTCGGTCACGGCCTTGTCGATGCCGCGCTTCAGGTCCATCGGGTTCATGCCCGCGGCGACGCGCTTCATGCCTTCACGGACGATCGCCTGGGCGAGAACCGTTGCGGTCGTCGTACCGTCGCCGGCCGTGTCGTTCGCTTTCGAGGCCACTTCGCGCAGCATCTGTGCGCCCATGTTCTCGAGACGATCTTCGAGTTCGATTTCCTTGGCGACGGTCACGCCGTCTTTGGTGGTGCGGGGTGCGCCGAACGACTTCTCGATCACGACGTTACGGCCTTTCGGGCCGAGCGTGACTTTCACGGCGTTGGCGAGGATGTCGACGCCGCGGAGCATTTTCTCGCGGGCGTCAGATCCGAAAACAACAATCTTTGCTGCCATTGTGAGTTACCTCTTTGATTGGTTGGGAAAAGGAAAGGGGGCGGAGAACTTACTTCTCCAGGACGCCCATGATGTCGCTTTCCTTCATGATCAGCAGCTCTTCGCCGTCGATCGTGACTTCAGTGCCGGACCATTTGCCGAACAGCACGCGGTCTTTCGGTTTCACGTCCATCGGGACGATTTCGTTATCGTCGCCGCGGGCGCCTTTGCCAACAGCCACCACGATGCCCTCCTGGGGCTTCTCTTTCGCAGTGTCGGGGATGATGATCCCGCCCTTGGACTTTTCTTCTTCCTTGACGCGGCGCACGACAACGCGGTCATGCAGGGGACGAAGTTTCATTCTGACTGCCTCTTCGATCATGATATAACCTCGGGTCATTGGGTTGATGTTGGTCGCAAGCAGGGGGGAGCGCCCACGTTTAGCACTCACCCGAGTAGACTGCTAACGATGGCTGGCAGATAGTCAGTCTGCGGCTTCGCGTCAACGGGGAAGTGGTGAGGATTGTGCGTTCAGGCAGTCTGGCAGCACTCAGACGGAAAACTGCTAACACATTGAAATAATTGCATATTCATAATTGTTTCATCACCATGTCTCCAATCTCGGACCGGCCGGTTCGAGACTGAAAGGAGACCTGCATGACTGTTGACCGCGATTTCGTGACCCGCCTCCAGGGCGGCGGCCTGATCACCACCGAGATTCTGTATTTCCTCCCGGATCACAAAACCCTGCTCCAGAGCTTCGTCTGGCAGACGATCGACACCGCACCAAAGTTTCCGCGCCTGCACGCCTTCCTCGATCACTGGCGCCAGGAGATCGAAGCGGTGATCCATTCGATCCGGGTGGCCCATTCCGACTGGATAGGCCCCGCCGAACTGCGCGCCATCGATGGCCGGTGGGTCCTGAACTGACCCGGCTTGCCCCGTACGGTTAATGCCGTCTCACCGCGCGGCCGCCAAATCGGGGCCGCAAGTGAGCCTTGCAGCAAACTTCCTGAGCTAAAAATGAGGCTCCAAAACAGGGGTCTCAGGATGAGCACCAGGATTCGCGACATGATGTCGTCCGCACGTTACTTCACGCTGGTCTGCGTTTCCGCGCTGGCGATTTCCTTCATCGTTTCGCTGATCGTGTTCCATCTCGGTCTTCCGATCCGGGTCGAGGACTATATCCGTCTGAACCTGTTCGTGACGGCCTGTATCACCATTCCGACCGCGATCATCGCCACGCTGCATGAATCCCGGACGCGCAATTACCAGCGCCGTCTCGAAGAACTTGCCTGGACCGACGAGCTGACCGGATTGCTGAACCGTCGGTTCTTCATCCGCGCCGCCGACGAGGAATCCGTCCGCATGCGCCGGACCCGCAAGACGGCCGCCGTCGCGATCTTCGATCTCGACTTCTTCAAGCAGGTCAATGACCGGCACGGGCACGCCGCCGGCGACCGCGTGCTGAAGTCGATCGCCGAGATCGCCCATTCCGAACTGCGCGGCCCGTTCGACAAGCTCGGCCGCTGGGGCGGAGAGGAATTCGTCGTCCTGCTCAGCGACGTGACGCCCGACACCGCCCGCATCGTTTGCGACCGTCTGCGAAACCGAATCCGGTCCGCCGTCACCGAAGCGGGCGGGCGCCAGATCGGCGTCTCGGCAAGCTTCGGCTTTTGTC
This sequence comes from Hyphomonadaceae bacterium, assembly GCA_027485145.1. Taxonomy (GTDB): domain Bacteria; phylum Pseudomonadota; class Alphaproteobacteria; order Caulobacterales; family Hyphomonadaceae; genus Hyphomonas. The sequence continues at coordinate 23,222 of JAIXRO010000027.1, forward strand.
TTCTCGAGGCGGGCGCAAACGTGCACCTGGCGATCGAGGCGGCAGACCGCGCGCTGTACGAAGCCAAGCGTCTCGGCCGCAACCGGGTCGAGTCGGCGGAGTATCCCGGCGCACCCGTCCAGAACGTGTCCGAGTTTCCGAAACGGGCGTCTGAGCGCGAAGCGGCCGCCCCGGCCTCGGCGCGCGCCGCGAGTTGAGGCTGGCGCCCCGTCGCTTGCGAACCGGTTGATTTCCTGATTGGACAGGACGCTGAACCGGGAGTTGCGTCCATGTCCATTCCGCCGCGTTCCGGCCCCCTCACCGGTCTGCGCCTGATCGAACTCGGTCAACTGATCGCCGGCCCGTTCTGCGGCCAGATCTTCGCCGACATGGGCGCCGACGTGATCAAGGTCGAGCCGCCGGGGCAGGGCGATCCCTTGCGCGAATGGGGCCGCGAAGGTTTTCCGCTCTGGTGGTCCGTCGTCGCCCGCGGCAAGCGCTGCATCACGGCGAACCTGCGCGAGGCAGAGGGACAGGATCTCGTCCGCCGGCTTGTCGCCGAAGCGGATTTCCTCGTCGAGAACTTCCGTCCCGGCACGCTCGAGAAATGGGGCCTCGGCTATGACGCGCTGAAAGCCGTCAACCCGCGCCTGATCATGGTCCGGGTGTCCGGGTACGGACAAACCGGCCCCTATGCCAGCCGTGCCGGCTATGCGTCGGTTGGCGAAGCGATGGGCGGCATGCGCTATGTGATGGGCGAGGCAGACCGCGTGCCCTCTCGCGCCGGCATCTCGCTCGGCGACAGTCTGGCCGGGATCCACGCCGCCCTCGGCGCGCTCGCCGCGCTGCACCACCGCGAGAAGACCGGCGAGGGCCAGGTGATCGATGCGACGATCTACGAATCCGTCCTTGCGGTCATGGAAGGGCTCGTCCCGGAATACCAGATCGAAGGCTACACCCGCGAGCGCACCGGATCGTTCCTGCCCGGCATCGCGCCATCGAACATCTATCCGGGGTCGGACGGTATGGTTGTCATCGCCGCCAACCAGGACACGGTCTTCGCCCGCCTCTGCGATGCGATGGGCCAGCCGGGTCTGAAACACCATCCGGACTACCGCACGCATACCCTCAGGGGCCAGAATCAGGCCGCCCTCGACGCGCTCATCGGTGCATGGTCGCGGGCCCGGACGATCGACGAGATCGAACGTCTGATGATCGAGAACGGCGTCCCCGTCGGCAAGGTGTACCGCGCCGCCGACATGCTCACCGATCCGCACTTTGCCGCCCGCGACTCGATCATCGAAGTCCCGAGCGAGCGCTGGCCCGGCATCCGCCAGCAGAACGTCTTTCCGAAATTCTCCGCCACACCGGGGCAAGTCCGCTGGGCCGGCCCGGACACGCTCGGATCGCACACGGAAGAAGTTCTGACCGAACTCCTGAACTTGACCCCGGACCAGATCGCCAAGCTCCGCGCGAGCGGGATCGTCTGAGCAGCGCGCACTTATGCCTACGAAATCCGCGCCCCAAAAAACAAAATACCGCGCCAATTCAAGTGCTTGTAAAATTCTTCCCCAAAACTTGCGCAACACGTCCGCGGCCAGAGTTATACTCCTCCGCATGCCGACGATGTCCGCCCTCCGCAGCAGCCCCCACTTCGCGCCCCTGTTCGCGCATGTGTTTGTGCTCTGCTGGCCAATTCTCGTCTGGCAGCTCAACCGCTTCTACAGCTGGACCATCCGCGAAGGCATCCATGATGCCCTTTACAGCGTCAATCGCTGGGGCTGGCTCACCGTCCACTATCTCGGCGACCGCGAAGACCCGGCCGCCTACAAGCCGCTCCCTCGCATCTTCCGTCCCCTGACGGATGCAAGTTATGCTAGCGACCTGCCCGCGAACCTTGCCACAAGCGAAAGCCTCAAGGCCGTCCTACCCCTCTCCCGCGCAGCGGGGGAGGTGGCCCCAAAGGGGCCGGAGGGGGCTCTGCCCTCACAACGCTTCAACACCAGCTAGTTTCCTGTCATCCCGGCGAAAGCCGGGACCCAGCGAGGCCGCCTTGCTGCGCGCTTCAAAGTCTGGGTCCCGGCTTTCGCCGGGATGACAAGAATTGGAACTCAGAGAACATAACCGGCCAGCCCCGCTGCGTCCGGCCAAAACTGCTGCGCGCTACCTGGCCGTCAGCCCGCCATCCACGACATGCTCCTGACCGGTCGAAAAGCTCGACGCATCCGACGCCAGAAACAAGATCAGCTCCGCCACTTCCTCGGGCCGTCCCGCACGCCCCATCGGCGTGCCGCCCAACGCCACGATATTGGGATCGAGGGAGTTGCCGCCCGAGTGCGCCGTCAGAGCGCCGACCTGTTCGGCCGTCATCGTTTCGGTGACCCGCGTGATCTCTTTCTGCCAGATCGGCGTGTCGATGATGCCGGGGTGAACGGAGTTGACCCGGATCTTGAGACCCAGCGCGGCGCACTCGACCGCCGCCGCCTTGGTGAACAGCCGCACCGCACCCTTGGAGGCGCAATAGGCCGCCACACCCGGCGAGCCCCGGAGCCCCGCCACAGACGACAGGTTGATGATCGACCCGCCGCCATCCTTCATCGCCCGCATCGCGGCCCGTGTGCCCAGGAAAACGCTGTCGGTGTTCACGGCCATCTGCCGCTGCCAGTCGGCCAGGCTGTAATCCATCAGTGCCCCGGCAATCGCGATGCCGGCATTGTTGACCAGCACATTGGGCGTCCCGAACAGGCGGGTCGTCTCTGCAAACAGGGAGTCCCAGCGCGCCTCGTCGGTCACGTCCTGCTTGGCGATGGCGATGGTCCCGCCGGCCTTTGAAACGAGTGCCTGGGTCTCTTTCAGGCCCGCCTCATCGACATCCGTCGCCATCACCCGGGCGCCTTCCCGGGCGAGCGCCATGGCCGCAGATCGCCCGATTCCGCTCGCTGCGCCTGTCACAATGGCGATCTTGCCGCTGACTTGTCCCATGTTATCCTCCCGGTTAAGGCCGTTCCGGCCGTTTATGACCGGTATCCTAGCAGCCGCCGCGCTTGACGCGAGCAGGATATTGGTGTTTTACCCGCGCCTTCATGACGGGGTGGTGCGGTGCCGCCGTTGTAATCGTGGGCTCGAACGAGCTGAGCCCACCGGCCCGCGCTGAAAATTGAGGTACTACCATGTCACGTCGCCATAGCGCGAAGTACAAGATCGACCGTCGGGTCGGCGAAAACATCTGGGGCCGCCCCAAATCTCCCTTCAACAAGCGCGCCTACAAGCCTGGCCAGCACGGCCAGAACCGCCGCAACAAGGTCTCTGACTTTGGTATGCAGCTCATGGCGAAGCAGAAGCTGAAGGGCTATTACGGCGACATCACCGAGAAACAGTTCGCCAAGATCTACGAAGATGCGGCCCGCATGAAGGGCAACTCGGCCGAAAACCTGATCGGCATCCTCGAGTCGCGTCTGGACACCATCGTTTACCGCGCCAAGTTCGTCCCGACGATCTTTGCCGCCCGCCAGTTCGTCAACCACGGCCACGTCACCGTGAACGGCAAGCGCTGCAACATCGGCTCCGCCCGCCTCAAGGCCGGTGACGTCGTGCAGGTCCGCGAGAAGTCGCGCAACCTCGCCCTCGTCCTCGAAGCCCTCGGCAGCGGCGAGCGCGACATTCCGGACTATGTGGAAGTCGACCCGAAAGCGATGACCGCCGCGTTCAAGCGCATCCCGGTCCTCAGCGACGTGCCGTACCCGGTCAAGATGGAACCGGCTCAGGTGGTCGAGTTCTATTCCTCGTAAACGACCTGAATTCCTTGAAGTTTCCGGAAGGCCGCGCCAGACTGGTGCGGCCTTTTCAATTCAGGATCCTGCTTCATGTCCATTCCCACGATCGCGGCGGTCCGCAAGTCTCTGGTGGCGCCACCCGGCAAGGCGTTTGACCTGTCGGCACGCGACACCTCCGGCCGCGACGCCTTCCCGGACAAAGAGGCCGCCGAGACGAGCCTCAAGAAGGACGCCGCGGTCATCAACGAATTGAAGGACATGCTCTATGCCGAAGGGCAGCGCTCCCTGCTTGTCATCCTCCAGGGCATGGACACGTCCGGCAAGTCGGGCACCATCAAGGCGGTCTTCTCGGAAACGACGCCGCTCGGCATGGAAGTCAAAGCCTTCAAGGCGCCGAGCACCGAGGAACTCGCCCGCGATTACCTCTGGCGCGTGCACAATTCGGTGCCCCGCCGCGGTAATGTCGGCATCTTTGACCGGTCTCACTACGAAGACGTGCTGGTCGTCCGGGTGCGCGGCTTCGCGCCGCTGGAAGACATCGAGAAGCGCTACGAGCAGATCAATGCGTTCGAGAAACACCTCAGCGAGAACGGCACGACGATCCTGAAGCTCATGCTGAACGTCGGATACGAGGAGCAGGGTGTACGGCTGAAGGAGCGGCTGCAGGAGACGCACAAGCTCTGGAAGTTCAATCCGGGCGATCTCGATGATCGCAGCAAGTGGACCGAGTTCATGCAGGCCTATGAACTTGCCATCAAGCGCTGCTCGACCCGTCACGCCCCCTGGTACGTCGTGCCCGCCGACAGCCGCACCCGGCGCAATGCCCTGATCGCCCGCGTCGTGCGCGGCGCACTCGAAGGCATGGACCTGAAATGGAAGAACCCGGGCTATGAACCCGGGTCCTATGACATTTCGTAAGGGGGCGCAGGTCAGCCGCCGAAGCTGACCGAACCGCCGCTGGATTCGGCAATGTTCTGTTCGGCGGGCTTGCCCGCAAACGATACCGATCCGCCGCTCGACGCGTTGCCGGTTGCGCTGACGGTGGCATAAGCGTCCACGTCCGCGCCGCTCGAGACGCTGACGGTTGCGCGCTCGCAGCGCAGGCCTTCGCTCTCGACGCCCGCGCCGGAGGAGGCGGAGACGGTGAGTGCGCTGCAATTTCCCGATAGCCGAACCGACGCACCAGACGACGCATCGATACGAAAGCTGGCCGCAGCCGCGGACGTGAGATCGACATCGCCCGATGACGACGCATTGATCGCGACATCGCCGGTTCCGGCCGAGAAGACGTCCGCTTCACCGCTCGATGAGGCCGACACATCGAGATTGCCGGCCGCGAGTTCGGCGGCTTTCACTTCGCCCGAAGACGATGCGGAGATGCGGGCGTCAGCGGCGCTGCCGCCGAGTGTGATGACGGAGCTGGACGAAGCGGCGGCACTGAACGTGTTCGCATTGAGCGTCTTTGCTTCGAACCGCGAAGACTGCGCAGCGGTCACGGCATCGATATCCGGGCCAGTGACGTAGACGGTATAGGCCGGCATTGTCTTGCCGTTGACCTTCACGACCTTGCCATCGTCCGACACGCTGACGGAGCGTCCGCCCCAGGACAGCCAGCTGCGTTTTGCCCGGAGACTCTCGCGCGAAACCACGAGCGTGTCGCCCCGGTTGGCGATGCGGGAATCCGAATAGTCACCATCGCTGGACACCACGCGCACGGTGGTCTCGGACGCGGGCTTGTAGATTACCTTCATCGCGCCATCGACTTCGATGTTGGAGAAGGGCTTCAACTTGTAGGATTTGCCTTCGGCGAGCGCGGCGGGCGTGAGGGCGAAGGTGAGGGCCGCGATTGCGGTCAATGTCTTGTTCATGGCGGGCTCCTGAATTGGGTAAACCCTGTATGGATTATCGAAATACGATAAGTCAATCGTTGTTTTTCGATAATTTTCTATGTCCCTGTTCAGTCTCCGGAATTTGGGCGGCTTTGACGGCGAAGCACCATCGGCGGCTGGCCATAGGCGCGCACGAAGGCGAGCCGCATCCGCTCGGCGTCCCCGAAGCCGGTTTCGATGGCGATTTGCTGCAGGGAAAGATGGCCGGATTCGACCGACTGGCGCGCCGATTCCAGGCGTAGCTTTTCAATGAAGCGCGCCGGGGTCGTGCCTGTCTCGCTGCGAAAGACGCGGGCAAAATTGCGGGGACTCATCGCGGCGCGTTCGGCCAGGGAGTCCACATCCAGCGGCGCGGCGAGATTGGTCCGTATCCAGCCGATCAACTCATCGAACCGGCCAGACGCCAGCCGGACATCCTGCATCACGGAGAACTGCGATTGCCCGCCGGCGCGGCGCTGGTGCACCACGAGTTCCCGTGCGGCCCGGCGTGCGACGTCTTCGCCGAGGTCATCCTCGACCAGCGCAAGCGCAAGATCGATGCCTGCGGTGATGCCTGCGGACGTCCAGAACTTGCCGTCTCGCACATAGATGCGATCTGCGAGCAGTTTGGTGTCCGGGAAGGCGCGTTCAAACGTCGCCGAGCGGCGCCAGTGGGTGGTGGCCTGCCGGCCTTTCAGCAAACCCGCAGCGGCAAGCAGGAACGCGCCGGAGCAGACCGAACAGGTGCGCCGTGTACGGACAGAGAGGTCACGGATCGCGCTCAGCAGCGCTTCGTCGGCGACCGCTTCGCGGGTGCCCTCGCCGCCAGAGACGACGAGCGTATCGACCGTCAGATTGTCCGGCAGGCGTTCGGACACGAGCGAGACACCGCAGGAGGACTGAACGGCGCCGCCCTTCAGGGAGTAGAGGCTCTGCCGGTAGGGCGGAGGCGACATGCCGCGCATCGGCATTTCGAACACACCCATGGGTCCGGCAGCGTCAAGAAGCTGAAAGCCTTCGAAGATGAGCACGCCGATGTCGCGCGGACCATGTATGGCAGGTTTCATGGGAACATTGTCCTTTCTGCCAGACGGCTTTTAGGCGAGAAAGTTCCGGCCAGCAAGGAGTCCACGATGAGCACGCCGCCTTTTGTCACTGTCTTCGCCCTCTATCCCAACCTCACGCAGCTCGATTTCACCGGTCCGCATCAGGTGCTCAGCCGGATCCCGGGCGCGAAGACCATTGTCGCGAGCCGGATGGGCGGCGAGATCGAAGCCGAAGGCGGGCTCGTGATCGGCCGGACAACGCCGCTCGCCGACATCGAGCGCTGCGACCTGATCTGCGTGCCCGGCGGTATGACCGCGACGGAGGCTGCGCTTGACGAAGAGTTCGTCGCGCACATCCGGCGGCTGGCACTCGGCGCAAAGTATGTGACGTCCGTCTGCACCGGCTCGCTCATTCTGGGCGCTGCTGGCCTGTTGCAGGGCAAGCGCGCGGCATGCCACTGGGCATGGCGCAGCCTGCTCACCGAATTCGGCGCGATTCCGGACGAGGCGCGGGTCGTCCGTGACGGGAACATCTTTACGGGCGGCGGTGTGACGGCCGGGATCGACTTTGCCTTCACGATGCTGACGGAAATCTCCGGCGAGGCGTATGCGAAAGCCTTGACGCTGGGGCTCGAATACGCGCCGTCACCGCCCTATGGCTGCGGCCGGCCGGAACTTGCCGATGATGCGACGCTACGGCTGGTGGCCGGCAACATGGACAAGGTGATGGCGCAACGGATGGCGGAGGCGCAGGAAGCCGGACGGCGGCTCAGCCGCTATGCGACATCGCCGTAGAGGTCATAATCATCCGCGCCAGTGATCCGGGCGCGGACGATATCGCCGGATTTCAGGGCAGACTTGCTGGCGACGTAGACGACGGCGTCGACTTCCGGCGCATCCGCCTTGGATCGCCCGATCCAGCCGCCCGGTGTCTGGTCGTCGGCTTCGTCGATGATCACGTCGAGGGTCTTTCCGACCTGGGCCGCGGCCCGCGCCGCCGAGACTTCGGCCTGTGCCTCCATGAACCGGTGCCAGCGCTCTTCCTTGAGTTCGGCCGGGACATGATTGTCGAGCTTGCCGCTTTCGGCATGCGCGACGTTCTCGTACTGGAAGCAGCCCGCGCGGTCGATTTTCGCTTCGCGGATGAAGTCGAGCAGGATGTCGAAATCCTGGTCTGTCTCGCCCGGGAAGCCGACGATGAAGGTGGAGCGGATAGCGAGGTCCGGGACATCGCGGCGCCAGTTGGCGATGCGGGCGAGGACCTTGTCCTGATTGCCCGGACGCTTCATGGCCTTGAGGACCGGGGCCGAGGCATGCTGGAACGGGATGTCCAGATACGGCGTGATGAGGCCTTCGGCCATCAGGGGGATGATGTTGTCCACGTGCGGGTAGGGATAAACGTAATGCATCCGGGTCCAGACGCCGAGGCTGCCCAGACCGCGCGCGAGATCAAGGAAGCGCGTCTCGTATTCGGCGCCGCGCCAGGTTTCCGGCTTGTAGCGGATATCCAGTCCGTAGGCGGACGTATCCTGACTGATGACGAGCAGTTCCATGACGCCGGCCGCGACCAGCTTTTCGGCTTCGGTCAGCACATGGTGGATCGGGCGGGAGACCAGATCGCCGCGCAGTTTCGGGATGATGCAGAAGCTGCAGCGGTTGTTGCAGCCTTCGGAAATCTTGAGGTAGGCGTAGTGACGCGGCGTGAGGCGCAGGCCGCTCTCGGGCACAAGGTCGAGGTGCGGATTGTGCGGCGGGGTGAGGTGGGTGTGCACCGCGTCCATCACGGCTTCATACTGGTGCGGCCCGGTGACGGCGAGCACCTTCGGGTGCGCGCGCTGGATCACGTCCGGCTCGGCGCCGAGGCAGCCAGTGACGATGACCTTGCCATTGGCTTCGATGGCTTCGCCGATGGCAGCGAGGCTTTCATCGCGGGCGGAGTCCAGGAAGCCGCAGGTGTTGACGAGCACAAGGTCGGCGCCTGCATAGTCCGGCGCGATCTGATACCCCTCGGCGCGCAGGCGCGTGATGATCCGTTCGGAATCGACGAGCGCCTTCGGGCAGCCGAGCGAAACGATGCCGACTTTCGGCGTCTTGGCGGCCCGGATGGGCGCGGGGGCGAGCGGTGTGTCTGTCATCCGGCCCCTGCTAGCGCGAAACATGTGCGCGGGAAAGCAGCGCCTTCACTGCTGGCGGATCGGGAGCGGGCGAAGCGAGGGGCCATTGTCGCCGTCATAGGGCAGGGGTTGCCAGACATCACTGACGGGCGCGGGCATATCTGTGGTCGCCTTGTAGAAGGCGTGGGGCGCGTCGCTGCTCGACTGGCGCGCGCTCTGCGCCAGCGGGCCGAGCTGGCGGAGCAGGTGCGGCGTGACCATGGTGAGCCGGAGCCGCGCTGCGCCGCCATGCCGGGCAAGGGCCAATCCAGCTCGCACCAGAGCCTGCAAAGCGGTGCCATCTTCGGGATCGAGCGTCACGAGATCGATCACATCAAGGTAGGGCGGCTCGGCCTCGGAGGGCTTGTTGAACTGGAAGAGGGCAAGGCCCCGGATTGCACCCGATTGCGGATACGCGAGCAGTACGGGCGCCACCGCCTGTTCGGGATCGGCGAGTCGCCAGGCGAGGGCTTCGGGCGAGCGTTCGGTAAAGAGGCGTGGGCCGGCGCGCAGATGCGCATCAAACGCGGCGAGGCGCGCGTGCGATATGGGGGCGGCAATGCGCTCCACGTCGCCCGCGTGCCGGGCGAGGATGGCATCGGCATCCGGCGCGGGGCGCGGAATATCCGGGATCAAGCGCATGTGCTGCCCGCCGACGAGTTCGTGGGCGCGCCAACTGAGCGCGCCGAACGCAACGAGGGCCGGGTTGGCAATCCAGGACAGTTTCAGCGAACCGGTTTCGGGATAGACGGCAAGCTTCATCGCCATGTAAATCCGTGCACTGACGGGATTGGCGTTCATGCCGCTGAGCAGCACGGGCGTGTCCTGACGCAGGAAAGTGCGCAGCAGGCTGAGAGCGCGTCCGCCCTGATCGGCCGCCGCGATGAAACTATGGCCGGATGCAATGAGGTGGGGCGTACCCGCCCGCCAGGCCTTCTGGACCAGGTTACCTAGGAACGCCGAAACGTTGCCGGACCGGTCCTCGACCACCCATCCTGCAGGCAGGCCGGACTGGCCGGGGTTCTGCCGGATCAGCCAGTCGAAGCCAGCGGCGGTTTTCTGCGCGAACCAGACACGCTCCAGCAGCGCGTTGATCTGCGCGAGATCGCGCGGCTCAACGGGCCGGATCGTAGGGATGGCCGGATCCGGCATGCGTTCGCGATCCGAAACGGATCAGCTGGCCGTCAGTTCGATGCCCTTTTCGGCGAGCAGTTGTTTCAGCTCTCCGGTCTCGAACATCTCTTTCAGGATATCGCAGCCGCCGATGAACTCGCCTTTCACATAGAGCTGCGGGATCGTCGGCCAGTTGGTGTACTGCTTGATGCCGTCCCGGACAGCGGCGCTCTCGAGGACGTTGGTCGAGACATATTCGACGCCGAGATAATCGAGGATCTGCACGACCGTGGACGAGAAGCCGCACTGCGGGAAAGTGGGCGTGCCCTTCATGAACAGGACGACGTCGTTCTGCTTTACCGCTTTGTCGATGGCGTCGAGGGTCGCTTGGTCTGTCATGAAAGTCGCTCCGCATATTCTTTTGATGTGGCGTTTCCGGGCGCAGGCGTCAAGCGAGGCGCGGGATGCCGAATGCGCTTGGCTTCGTCATGGGGGGTGGCTTGCGGATTATTGAATATCGATAAAGAATCGCCAGTTGTCGCAAGTCGCTGATCGCGCAGCGGATGGAGCGCGAATAGCGCAGCCGGTCTCTCGCGAAACCAAAAAAGGGCGCTCCGTCTGGGGCGCCCTTTTCAGTTCCGGTTGTAACCGCGGGCTTACCAGCCGCAGGTCTGACCTTCGTTTTCTGTCTTGAGGTAGACGATCAGCGGATCGAAATACTCGATGATCGCGCTGCCATCCATTTCGCGGGTGCCGGTGAACTTCTCCAGCGTATCGGGCCATGGCTGCGAGGCGCCGGCTTCGAGCATCGCGTTGAAGCGCTGGCCGACTTCCTTGTTGCCGTAGATCGAGCAGCGATGCAGCGGACCCTCCCAGCCGGCCTGTTCGCAAGCGGCCTTGTGGAACTGGAACTGCATGATGAAGCTGAGGAAGTAACGCAGGTACGGCGTGTTGCCCGGGATGTGATACTTCGCGCCCGGATCAAATGCGTCTGCCGGACGTGGGCCCGGAGGCACAACGCCCTGGTTCTTCAGGCGAAGGTCCCACCAGGCCTGATTGTAGTTTTCAGGCGTCGTCTCTCCCGACAGCACGCCCCAGCGCCAGCCATCGACGGTGAGCGCGAAGGGAAGGAAGGCAATCTTGTCCAGCGCGGTCTGCATCAGCAGCGCCGTGTCGGCGTCCGGACCCGGCATTTCCTCGGCGGTGATCAGGCCGATCTGCTGGAAGTATTCCGGCGTGATCGAGAGCGAGATGAAGTCGCCGATGGCCTCGTGGAAGCCGTCATGCGCGCCGTTCTTGTAGAGGAAATCCTGATCCTTGTAGGCGCGCTGATAGTAGTTGTGACCAAGCTCGTGGTGGACGGTGTAGAAGTCCTCCGAGTTCACCTCGGTGCACATCTTGATACGGACATCTTCCTGATCGTCCAGATTCCAGGCCGAGGCATGGCATTGCACTTCGCGGCCTTCGGGGCGAACGATCATCGAGCGTTCCCAGAAGGTGTCGGGCAGGGGCGCGAGCCCCAGCGAGACGAAGAAGGCTTCGGCCGTCTCGACCATCTTGATCGGCGTGTAGCCCTGCTCGACGAGGCGGGTCGTCACGTCATACTTGAGCGGCGCTGTGGCCGGCTGGACGATGTCATAGATGGACGACCATTGCTGCGCCCACATGTTGCCGAGCAGGTCCGCCCGGATCGGGCCGGTGGCGGGCTGGACCGCGTCGCCGTACTTCTGGTTCAGCTTCGTGCGGGTATAGCAGTGCAGCTCCTTGTAGAGCGGCTCGACCTGGCCCCACAGGCGCTGGACTTCGGCTTCCATCTCTTCGGGCGGCATGTCGTAGCCCGACAGCCACATCTGATCGAGGCTGGGATAGCCGAGTTCGACGGCGCCTTCGTTCGCGAGGGTTACCATCTTGGCGTAGTTGTCTTTCATGGGCGGCGAGATCGAATGCCAGCCTTCCCAGACGGCCTTGGTGACGTTCGGATCACGTGAGGTTTCGATGATCGTGGAGGCGTCATCCACCGTCAGCATCTTGCCCTGATATTCGAACTTGCCGGTGCCGTAGGCGGCGTCGAGATCGGTCGTCAGCGTCGCGAGCTCTTCGGCGGCGCCGTCACGGGACGGGGCTGGAATCGTGATTCCGCCGCGCAGGATCTGGATCTTGCGGGCAAGGTCCGGCGGCAATTTCGAGATGTCGAACTTCTTGGACTCGTTGGCGAGAGAGACGACGAGTTTCGTGCCCTTCGCGCCGGCTTCGGCGGCGGCGGCGTTTGTCTCCGGCGTGATGTTCGTCGCCTGGTTCCAGTAGGCCTGCGCGGCCTCCCGGTTCATCGCGGCGAGTTCGCTTTCCACCCGGCCGAGAAAAGTCCGCGCTTCGATCGCCATTTCTTCGGCGGCCACGGCGGCGGGATCGACCCGTTCCTGATACGGCGTGCAGGAGACCAGCACGAGGCCAAGCGCCGCGGCGCTGACCGATTTCATGAGTTTTGACATTTGGGGAGCCCTCCCTTGGAATTTGCCGCAACAGACAGCGAACTCGCCCCAACGTCAATGTGGCGACGCCTCAGGGCGCCCGTGTCTTGAGAGCGAGGGCATGCAACACGCCGCCCATGTGCCCCTGCAAGGCGTCATAGACCATCTGGTGCTGGCGCACGCGCGGCACGCCGGCGAAGGCGGCGCTGACGATCTCGGCCTGCCAGTGATTGTTGTCGCCGGCCAGGTCCGTCAGCGTGATTTCGGCATCGGGAAAGCCTTCCCTGAGGAATTTCATCAGCGTGTCTTCGCTCATGCCCATGCGGCGTTTCCTTTCAAGGCTGAAGCTAGGCAGATGGCGCCCCGTGGGTCTAGGGTCAAGCATTACGAGTCGTGGCATCCGGAGATCCGATTGACCTCAAAACGCGCCTTTGCCCTCGCCGCCATCATAGGTGTTGTTGCGGCGTTGCTCGGATGGTTCCTGCTGGGTCAGGGCCGCCGCAGCGACGAGATCCCGGGCGTGACCTACAAGGCGGAGTTCATCAATCCGGGTCCGATGCTGCACCTTGTGGACGTCCTGGCTTCCGACGCGCTTGAAGGGCGTGCGGCCGGCACAGCGGGCAACGAAGCGGCGCGCGCGTTCGTTCGCAAACGGTTCGAGGAGATCGGGCTGAAACCCTACCTGGCCAGCGGGTGGGAACAGCCGGTCACGATCCTGCCGCGCCCCGGTCTCGACGCGCCGGGCCCGGGCGCGAACCTGATCGGCTGGGTGCCGGGCGAGACGCCCGGTGAAGGGCCGATGATCGTTGTGACGGCTCATTACGATCACCTGGGCGTGGTCGACGGGCAAATCTACAATGGCGCGGACGACAATGCGTCCGGCACCGGGGCCCTCGTGGCAGCGGCGGAGCATTTTGCCGGAAACCCGCCGAAGCATGACATCCTGTTCGTGGCTCTGGACGCCGAGGAAGTCGGCTTCCTGGGCGCGCGCGAGTTCATGCGCGACCCGGCGACGGATGTTTCGCGCGCGGCGCTGAACATCAACCTCGACATGGTGAGCCGGTCCGATGTGGGCGAACTCTATGCCGCGGGAACGTATCACACGCCGGCTTTGGCGGACCTGATCACCGGTGTGGCGAAGGATGCCCCCATCACGTTGCTCATGGGGCATGACCGGCCGGAAGAAGGCATCAACGACTGGACGCTGCAATCCGATCACGCCGTCTTTCATCAGGCGGGCATCCCGTTCCTTTATTTCGGCGTCGAAGACCATCCGGGCTATCACCAGCCCAGCGACGACTATGCCGCGATCACGCCTGACTTCTACGTCCGCGCCGCCGATACGCTGGTGATGGCTATACGCGCCGCCGATGCGCAGTTGCCCGCGATTTTCGCCCTTCGGCGTGCGCCCGTTCCCCCCGCTCCAACAGAAGGACTGCCCGAATGACCACTACGGTCTCCTACATGCTCAAGTCTTCAACGAACCAGACGCTGGGCGCCCTGAAGGGCATCCTCGCGAAAGGCGCGGCACATGCCGGGATGATCAAATGCGAGGAAGCAGCGATGCTCGCCCAGCGCCTTTACCCCGACATGTTCGCGACGCCCCGGCAGGTTCAGATAGCCTGCGATACCGCAGCCCGCGGCGCGGCGCGCCTCGCCGAGATCGACATGCCGAACTTTCCGGATACGGAGCAGACATTCGCCGAATTGATTGCCCGCTGCCAGAAGGCGATCGATTTCGTCAACTTCATTGATGATGCCAGTATCGATGCGACGGCGAGCAAGACGCTGGAAATCCCGATGGGGCAGATCACGATGCCGATGACGGGGCAGGTGTACCTCTCAAGCTTCATCCTGCCGAACCTGCATTTCCATGCCTCGATGGCGTATGGCCTGCTGCGCATGCAGGGCGTGCCGGTGGGCAAGCGCGATTACCTGATGCCCGGCTGAGCGGGGCGGGCGACCAGAAGGCGAAGCGATCCCGGATAGGCTGGCTGCGAGCGCAGCTGGCCGAACCGCCGGTCCCAATCCCCGCTTTCGAGGGACGCCTTCAGTGCACGGACATACTCGGTCTCGGTTTCAGCCGGCACGAAGCTCCAGGCTGAGCAGGACAGGCGCGCGGCCTCATCCAGGAGCTTCTCCGGGCGGCCATAATAGGCTTCATTGAATCCGTCGCGGCAGTTGAGGGGGACAGGCACGGGGCGGACATCGGCTTGCCCGCCAAGCGCGGCGTTCAGGCGCGATATCGCCGGATAGCGCCGCGCTTCCGCAGCGAGCACCTCCGGTGCGTACTCATTCAGCCAGAATGCCTGAACCTCGTCCGGATCGCAGGTCAGGATCACCACCGGCCCGCGCGTGACCCGCCGCATCTCCGACAGGCCGGCTTCTAGATCGGGCCATTGATGCACGGTGAAGGTCGCCATCGCCGCGTCGAATAATTGATCCGGGAACGGCAGATTCTCCGCTACCCCGTCGATGGCGACCGAGAGATCGGCAGGTCGCTGGGCGCGCATCGATGCGGATGGCTCCAGGGCTGTCACGCGCCGTCCGCGCGGCTCATACGAACCCGCGCCGGCGCCGACATTCAGGATGGTGGATGCATCGGCGAGCGCGTCAAGGATCAGCGCCTCGATCAGCGGTTCCGGCTGGCGGTATCGTGCATAATGCTGGCCGATTGCGCCGTAGTTGGCATCACCCGCGCTGCCGTCCGTTTGTCTCATCCGACGGCGTTCATGTAACCCGGCAGCCATCCCTCATAGGCGGCGCGTAGTTCCGAGAGCGGTACGGCGAATTCCGGGGCGTCTTGGCCCCAGCCGGTTTCGAGCACGACCGCGTCGCCGCCAAACACGCCAAGCCGACCGGGCATGAAGCCGCGCGAGTTCCAGGCTTTCAGCTGCTTTTCGCTCGCCGCGACGAGGTAGAGGGCCGAGGCTTCGCCGAACAGGCAGGCTTCGTCGCGCGTGTCCTCCGGTTCGCGGTTGCCGACGAGACGCACGCCAATCCCCGAGGCGAGCGCCATTTCGGCCGCCGCGCAGGCGATGCCGCCATCGCTGACATCATGAACGGCGTTGACCAGACCCTTATGGATCAGGGAACGGATGAATGTGCCGTTTTTCTTTTCGGTTTCGAGGTCGACCGGCGGCGGCGGGCCGAGCGCGTCGCCTTTCAGGCCGAGCCAGACGCGGGCGTAGAGCGAGGCGCCGAGGTGGCCGGTGGCTTCGCCGATCAGGATCAGCGCGTCGCCCTCCCGGGCGCCCTTCAGAGTTGCCGTTTTCGACAGGTCGTCGATCAGGCCGACGCCGCCGACGACGGGGGTAGGCGGGATCGCCTTGCCGTCGGTCTCGTTATAGAGCGACACGTTGCCTGAGACGACCGGGAAGTCGAGCGCGCGGCAGGCTTCGGCCATGCCTTCGATGGCCTTCACGATCTGGCCCATCGTGGCGGGCTTCTCGGGATTGCCGAAGTTCAGGTTGTCGGTGATCGCGATGGGCAAGGCGCCGACGGCGGACAGGTTGCGATAGGCTTCGGCCACGACCTGCTTGCCGCCTTCGTAAGGATCGGCGGACACGTAGTGCGGGTTGCAATCGGAGCAGATCGCCAGCGCCTTGTTGGTGCCGTGAACACGCACGATGGCCGCGTCGCCGCCGGACTGGGAGCTGTCGATCGTGTCGCCCATCACGTGCCGGTCATACTGTTCCCAGACCCAGCGCTTGGACGCCATGTCGGGCGAGGACATCAACTTCAGCAGCACGGCGCCATAGTCTTTCGGCTCGGCATGCTTGGCAATGTCGAAGGCCGGGCGCTTGACGGGTTCCGTCCACGGACGGTCATAGTTGGGGGCATCTTCGCCGAGCGGCGCCACCGGAATGTCGCAGACAACCTGGCCGAACTGTTTCAGCACGAGGCGCCCCGTCGTGGTCGTGACGCCGATCACTTCCGCGTCGAGGTCCCACTTGTCGAAGATCGCCTTCGCCACGGCTTCCTTGCCGGGCTTCAGGATCATCAGCATGCGCTCCTGGCTTTCGGACAGCATGATCTCGTAGGCGGTCATGCCCGTTTCGCGCTGCGGCACGGCGTCGAGGTCCATTTCGATACCGACGCCGCCCTTGTCCGCCATCTCGACGGAGGACGAGGTGAGGCCCGCGGCGCCCATGTCCTGGATCGACTGGATCGCGTCGGTCGCCATCAGTTCAAGGCAGGCCTCGATCAGCAGTTTCTCCGTGAACGGATCACCGACCTGTACGGTCGGGCGATTGTCTTCTTCGCCCTCGGTGAACTCCGCCGAGGCCATCGTTGCGCCGTGGATGCCGTCGCGGCCAGTCTTGGAGCCGACATACAGGATCGGCAGGCCGGGCAGGGCGCCGCGGGCGTAGAAGATCTTGTCCTGGTCTGCGAGGCCGACGGCCATCGCGTTGACGAGGATGTTGCCGTTATAGCCTTCGTCGAACTGCGTTTCGCCCGCGACCGTCGGCACGCCCACACAGTTGCCATAGCCGCCGATGCCGGCAACGACGCCGGAGACGAGCTGGCGCGTTTTGGGATGGCTGGGGTCTCCGAAGCGGAGCGCGTTGACCAGCGCTATCGGCCGGGCGCCCATCGTGAACACGTCGCGCAGGATGCCGCCGACGCCGGTCGCCGCGCCCTGGTAAGGCTCGATATAGGAGGGGTGGTTGTGGCTCTCCATCTTGAAGATGGCGGCCTGGCCGTCGCCGATGTCGATGACGCCGGCATTCTCCCCCGGCCCCTGGATGACGCGCGGTCCCTTGGTCGGAAATTTCGCGAGGTGGCGGCGCGAGGATTTGTAGGAGCAGTGCTCCGACCACATCACCGAATAGATGCCGAGTTCGACCAGGTTGGGCCTCCGGCCAAGGCGGTTGACCAGCCGCTCCCACTCATCGGCCTTGATGCCGTGTTCGACCCCCGAGGCGGGGTCCTGCTGCGCGGTCAGATGGGCGAGAATGGCGGCTGTATCGGTCATTCCGGGCGTTTAGCGGCAAAGCCTGCGAGTCGCCAGACCTAGTTCGTCGCGGCGTCGATGGCGGCAAGATGGCTTTTTTTCGTGACGCCGGGCAGGAAACTCGCCTCGAAACTGTTGCGGGCCAGCTGGACGATCTGCGCATCGCTGAGGCCGAGCGCCTGCGACACCTGCTCATAGTTGCGACCGATATAGCCGCCGAAATAGGCCGGATCGTCCGAGTTCACCGTCACCATGAGGCCGGCTTCCAGCTGCGCCTTCACGGGGCTGTCTTTCAGGTCGTGGATCACGCAAAGCGACAGGTTCGACAACGGGCAATTCGTCAGCGGCGTCTGGGTATCCCGCAGGATCTCGATCAGGGCGGGGTCTTCCATCGAGCGGTTGCCGTGGTCGATCCGGTCCACGCCGATATCCAGCAGCGCCTCGCGCACATATTGCGGCGGGCCTTCTTCGCCGGCGTGCATGCACAGCTTGAAGCCCATCTCACCGCAACGCTTGTACAGCCGCTCGAACTTCAGCGGCGGATGGCCCATTTCGGAAGAGTCGAGCCCGACGCCGACGAACTTGTCATGCCACGGCTCGGACACCTTCAAGAGGTCAAAGCCCTCGTCTTCGGACAGGTGGCGAAGGAAGCTCATGATCAGGTAGCCGGATATCCCCAGCTCCTTTTCCCCGCGCGCGAGCGCTGCGAGGATGCCCTCCGTCACTGCGCCGAAGGGCACGCCGCGCGCGGTATGCGCCTGCGGGTCAAAGAACATCTCGACATGGCGCACATTGTCGGCCGCGGCGCGCTGCAGGTAGGCCCAGGTCAGGTCGTGGAAGTCTTCGTCGGTGCGCAGCACCTGCATGCCCTCGTAATAGAGGTCGAGGAACTCCTGAAGGTTCGAGAAATTGTAGGCGGCCTTGGCCTCGTCCAGCGTCTTGAAGCGCAGGTCGATCTTGTTGCGCGCCGCGAGCTGCATCATCAGCTCCGGCTCGAAACTGCCTTCGATATGCAGGTGGAGTTCAGCCTTTGGGAGGCGCTGGATCAGGTCAGGTTGTGTCATGCGTCAAGACGTAACCGAACGTCCCGAAGGCGTCCAGAACGCGCTCAGTCTGCGCTGCCCGACTGCACAGATTTCAGGTAGGCGATGAGGCCGGCGGCGTCGATTTGTTCAAATTGCCAGTCCGGCATGTCGGGATGATCGCTGACGGTGCTTTCGGCGAAACCCGCTTCGAGCGTGTCCAGATCAACCGTCTGGCTGAGGAGGCGCAAGGGCGGTGCGTCCGGATGCGGGCTTTCGTCTGCCGCGCCGACGGCATGGCAACCCGCGCAGGCGGCCTCGGCAATCGCTTCGCCGCGGCCCACGAGTTCGTCTTGCGCCGGCTTGTCCGTTGTTTCCGAAACCGCCGGAGCCGGTTCAGGTGGCGTCTCAATCGAGGCTTTGGAGCAAGCTGAAAGAGACAGCGCGACGCAAGCGGCGATCAAGGCGAGCGCCCGTGTTATCACGCTGCTGCCATGAGGCTTTCGAACAGGCGTACGCCATCGGCGCCGCCTTCGTGGCCGCCGACGGCGCGTTCAGGGTGGGGCATCAGGCCGAGGACACGCCCGTTTTCCGACAGGACGCCGGCGATATCGCGGGCCGCGCCATTGGGGTTCTCGCCCGCTGCGTAGCGGAAGGCGACCCGGCCTTCGCCTTCGAGGCGGTCAAGCGTGGCAGTGTCGGCGTAATAGTTACCCTGGGCGTGCGCGATCGGGAGAATGATCTCGCTGCCAGCCGCGTAAGCACTCGTGAAGGCGGTATTCGCGCTGTCCACTTTCAGCTTCTGAGGGCGGCAAACGAAGTGCAGCGAAGCATTCCGGATCAGCGCGCCCGGCAGAAGTCCCATCTCGGTCAGGATCTGGAAGCCGTTGCAGGCGCCCAGCACATAGCCGCCGCGGGCCGCATGGTCTCTGAGTTGAGAAATGACCGGCGAGTTGGCCGCCATCGCGGCGCAGCGAAGGTAATCGCCATAGGTGAAGCCGCCGGGCACCATCACGAGGTCGGTGCCCTCCGGGATCACGCCGTCCTTGTGCCAGACCATGGCGGGGGGCTTGCCGGTCAGCTTTTTCAACGCGTCATGCGCATCGCGGTCGCAGTTCGAGCCCGGAAAGACAATTACAGCGGTTTTCATGTTGCGCTCCTTAGCAGGGAGTCGCCTGCCTTGAAAACAGCCCGCATAGCCCCGGCAAGTACTGAGACTATTCCGCCACAGTTTCGGCCATTTCGGGCTTAGGATGGGTTGCTCTGCCGGACCGGGCAGGCCACCTTCCGACTCATCAACCAAGCAGGAGATTGATCCATGAAAAAACTCGCAGCTGCCCTTTTCGTTGTCGCCCTCGTTCCGTCGCTCGCCGCCTGCAACACCGTCAAAGGCGTTGGCAAGGACGTGCAAGCTGGCGGCGAAGTCGTCGAAGAAGTGGCGAAAGAAGTCGAATCCGAAATCACCGAGTAATCAGACCGCGGCCGGCGGAGCAAATCGCTTCGCCGGTCACCCTTTTCCCTGGAAGATGAACCAGGCACCCAGCGCAATCAGGCCGAACCCTATGGCGTGGTTCCAGCCGAGCGGCTCCTTCAGAACCCAAACAGAAAATCCGGCAAACACGATCAGGGTGATCACTTCCTGGATCGTTTTCAGCTGTGCGGCCGAATAGACGCTGTGCCCCCAGCGGTTGGCGGGCACAGCGAAGCAATACTCGAGAAGCGCGATTCCCCAACTCGCCAGAATGACCAGCACGAGCGGCGCTGCCTTGAATTTCAGGTGGCCATACCAGGCGAGCGTCATGAACAGGTTCGAAATCGAAAGCATCACGATCGGCAGGATATGAGGCGGCATGCGGGCGCTCCGGGCAGGTGACGCCTGAACCTATCCCGGGTCGCCGGCGGCACAAGTTCCGCTTTTCGCCTGGCGGCCCGCGTCAGTCGGCAAATGTGGCGATCACCGGCACATGGTCGGACGGCTTCTCGAGGGCCCGTGCCTTCCGGAAGATCTCGATGCCCTGCAGCCGGTCCGCCATGCGCGGGCAAGCCAACACATGGTCGATCCGGATGCCATGATCCTTCTGGAACGCGCCGGCCTGATAGTCCCAGAATGTGTACTGATGCGCCCGCCCGTCGCAGGCCTCGAAAGATTCGGTCAGGCCGAGGTACTTAAGCCGCCGGAACGCCGCGCGGGTGTCCGGCAGGCCGAGGGCGTCCGTGTTCCAGACGGTGTCGTCCCAGCAGTCTTCGGGTCCGGGGATGCAGTTATAATCGCCGCAGATCACGAAAGGCTGCTCCGCCTTCAGCATTTCGGCCGCCTGCCGTTCGAGGGCGTCAGACCATTCGAGCTTGTAGTCATACTTCTCGCCCGGCGCGGGATTGCCGTTGGGCACATAAATGCCCGCGACGCGAACCGGGCGAGGGGACAATACCGTCGCTTCGATGTAGCGCGCCTGCGCATCGACCAGCGTGGTCATCTCCTTCGAGACGTCTTCGAGCGGGAATTTCGAAAGAATCGCGACGCCGTTATAGGTTTTCTGGCCGTGAACGGCGCAGTTCCAGCCTTGCTCTTCCAGTTCCAGGTAAGGGAATGCGTCGTTCTCGCACTTCAGTTCCTGAAGGCAGACGACATCGGCAGAGATGGCGTCCAGCACCTCCAGAACGGTCGGCAGGCGAGCCTTGATCGAGTTTACATTCCAGGTGGCGATACGCATGAGCTGTCCATAACCAGCTTGGCCCCATTGTTCCAGCCGATACCGGCGCCTATACTAAGAGGCTGATCCCGGAGAATTGCCATGCACGCTCCAAGCCTGTTCCAACTGCTGCTCATCCTGGGCGTCGCGCTGCTGTTGTTCGGTGGCCGCGGCCGCCTGTCCAACATCATGGGCGATGCTGCGAAGGGAATCACCGCCTTTCGCAAGGGACTGCAGGATGATGGCGCCGCGTCCGGCGAGAAAAAGGACGATCTGGTGAACATCACCCCCAAGAAGGACGACACGAAGACGTCGTGACCGCTAGGACGGAGGGCGCATTGCCATGCTGCCCGGTGTCGGGTTTTCCGAAATTCTCATCATTGGCCTCGCGGCGCTGATTTTTATCGGCCCGAAGGACCTGCCCATGCTGATGCGCCGGGTGGGCGAGTTCATCGGCAAGGGCCGCCGGATGGCCCGGGAGTTCCAGTCCGCGTTCGAGGATATCGCGCGCCAGAGCGAGCTTGAAGAGCTGAAAAAGGAAATCCAGGCCCTCAAGCAATCCAATGTGCTTACCAAGGCGCAGGAAGACCTTGCGGCGGTCGAGGCCGACATCAATTCCGCCGTGATGCGGGCCTATCCAGCGGCGCCGGACGCAGCCATCCCCGCACCGGCTGAACCGCCCCCGGCCGGGGAGAGCAAGGCGTGAATTACGTGCCGCCAAAGGACGAGCAGCCGGAAATCACCGACGACGTGGAATCGAGCCGCGCGCCGCTGCTCGAACACCTGAACGAATTGCGATCGCGGCTGATCAAGTGTCTGATCGCCCTGCTGGTGGCGACCTGCATCTGCTTCACCTTTGCCCCGGACATCTACAACCTGCTGGTGACGCCGTTCGCGACGATGGCTGAGGAGCTGCGGGGCTCGAAGCTCGAGTTCATCTTCACGGCGCCGATGGAGTTCTTCTTTGCGCAGCTGAAGCTTGCGCTGTTCGCCGGCGTGTTCCTGGCGTTTCCGTATCTCGCCTATCAGCTCTACGCGTTCGTGGCCCCGGGGCTCTACAAGTCCGAACGCGGCGCGTTCTGGCCCTATCTCGTGCTGTCGCCGGTCCTGTTCGCGCTTGGCGCCGCTCTGGTCTATTTCACCGTATTGCCCATGCTCGCGCGCTTCACCGTGTCGATGGAGCAGGCAGAGGCGGCGGGCACGACGATCCAGCTTCTCCCCCGGGTCGGGGACTATCTGTCACTGGTCATGACACTCATGATGGCGTTCGGCATCTCGTTCCAGCTGCCGCTCGTGCTGACCCTGCTTGGCCGTCTGGGTGTCGTCACCTCCAGCATGCTGGCGACGGGCCGGAAGTACGCGATTGTCGGTATCTTGACCTTTGCGGCGCTGTTCACGCCGCCGGACATCATGTCCCAAATTCTGCTCGCTGTGCCGGTTTACCTGCTCTACGAGATCTCGATTATTTCGGTAAAACTCATCGAACGGCGGGCGGACAAGGCCGTTTCCGCTGCGGCAACAGGGAATTGAGGGTTTTGTCCACCTGCTGACCCCAGTTGCATTTTTCTTGCAGGTCACGATGGTGGACGGCGGGCATTCAACCGTCTCCCGAGAAACGAGGAGCCTCCCGCGTGGCGCGCTTGAACAGCGTTTTGCTGGTCGATTTCGACAACCTCTACGGCGCGGCCGAAGAGGATGTCGTGAACAACCTGTCTAACTGGCTATTGTGGCTCGAAGACGGCGCGCTGTCTCCGAAAGGCAAGAAGCGCCGCTTCGTCCACAAGCGCGTCTACTGGAACCTGCAGTTCGACAAGTACCGGCCCGATTTTGAACGCGCAGGTTTCGAGGCGTTCAACTGCCGGGCGCTCGCCAAGCGCAAGATCAGCGCCGGCAAGAGCTCCGCCGACATTGTCATCACGATGGACGCGATCGAGCTGGCGATGAAGACGAAGAAGCTCGACGAGATGATCATCCTGACGACGGATTCGGACTTTGTGCCCGTGGTGAACCGCGTCCAGCACCCTGGCCTGCGCGTCGTCACCGGCGGCAAGGAGACGGACCCGACCTATGAGCTGTTCAGCCAGCATGCCGACGCGGTGATCCACATGGCGGCCTTCCGGTCGGCCTTCGAGTACCAGCGGGCTGAGCGCAAGTGGTATCAGTTCAATATTCCCGCACCGGTCGTGCCGGCGCCCTTGCTGCAGCGGGAGCGCCAGTCTCCGCTGCTTGGCCGGGTGCTTTCGGCGCTCGCCACTGGCGAAACCGGCGACAGCAGCATTGCGCCGGAGCTGCACCGCGGCGCCAGCCTGATCAAGGCACTGGGCGAGCGGATGCCGGACCAGGTGTTGTCCAAAACCAAGATCGTGCGGGCGCTGACTGCCATTCCGGAATTCACGCCGGAATACTCCAACGGTGTGCGCCCCTGGCTTGGCCACAAGAATTTCGCGGCGATGATGCGCCGCCTGTCGCAGATCCATCCGGAAATCCAGGTGAAGCCGCTGGGGCAGGGCCGCGTCGAGGTGATCTACCGTGAGCCGGGCACGGCGCCGCGCACCGTCGCCGCCGAGCCTGAGGTGCGCCCGGCTCAGACGCCGATGGATGAGACCGAGGCCCCGCTGCCGGAAGGCCTGCATTCCCCGGCCTGAGTCGATTGGCCTGAGTGTGGACAGGAGGGGGCGGCGCGGATTAGAGCCTGTCGTCACAACCGACGTCCTTTCAAGGCCCTGACCTCCCATGTTCGATATCCGCGCGATCCGCGAGACCCCTGACGTTTTCATCCGTGCCTGGAACCGCCGGAAGGCCGGGCTGGGCGATGAGACCGTCTCGCGCATCCTGGAACTCGATACCGCCTGGCGCGCTGCCACGACCGCCAAGCAGGACGCCGAGAGCGCGCGCAATGCGAACTCGAAACTGATCGGGCAGGCGAAGGCGAAGAAGGACGAGGCGGAAGCCGCCCGCCTCATGGCGCTGGTGGCGGATGCCAAGACGGCCATCGAAGCGGCGGAGGCCGAGGAGAAGACCAAGCGCGCGGCGCTCGATGACCTGCTGATGGGCCTGCCGAACCTGCCGCTGGATGAAGTGCCGGAGGGCACGGACGAACATGGCAATGTGGAAAAGAGCCGTTGGGGCACGCCGAAGCTCATCAACAATCCGAAGGACCATGCCGACCTCGGCGAAGCGCTGAAAGTGCCGAGCGGGTTTTCCATGATGGACTTCGAAGCCGCCGCGAAGATGAGTGGCGCGCGGTTTGTGGCGCTGCGCGGGCAGCTGGCCCGGATGGAACGCGCGCTCGCAAACTTCATGCTGGATATTCAGACGACGGAGCATGGGTATCAGGAGACGAGCACTCCAATTCTCGTCCGTGAACAGGCGCTTCTAGGAACTGGTCAACTTCCCAAGTTTGAAGAGGACATGTTCAAGACTACTTCCGGGCACTATTTGATATCGACCTCGGAGATCTCGCTAACAAATCTAGTACGCGAACAGGTGCTTGACGCAGAGCAGCTGCCGATCCGGATGACGGCGCATACGCCCTGCTTCCGCTCCGAAGCGGGCAGCGCCGGGCGCGATACGAAGGGCATGATCCGGCAGCACCAGTTCTACAAGGTCGAGCTCGTCTCCATCGTCGCGGGCGAGAAAGAGGGCCTCGAAGAACTCGACCGGATGACGAGTTGTGCCGAGGAAGTGCTGAAGCGGCTGGAGCTTCCGTTCCGCCGCATGCTGCTCTGCACCGGTGACATGGGGGCAGGCGCGCGCAAGACGTTTGATCTTGAAGTCTGGCTGCCCTCGCAGAACACCTACCGCGAGATCAGCTCCTGCTCCTATTGCGGCGACTTCCAGGCCCGCCGCATGGAGGCTCGCTACCGGGCGGACGCGAAGTCGAAACCGGAATATGTGCACACGCTGAACGGCTCTGGCCTCGCCGTCGGCCGCACGCTGGTGGCGGTGCTGGAGAATTATCAGAACGCGGATGGGTCTATCACGGTGCCGAAGGCGCTGGTGCCATATATGGGCGGGGTTGAGGTGATCCATTGAGAATCCTCCTCACCAACGATGACGGTATCAATGCCCCCGGTTTGGCGGTCCTTGAGCATATCGCGCGGGAGCTGTCGGATGACATCTGGATCGCCGCGCCGGAGGAGGAGCAGTCCGGCAAGGGCCGCGCCATCTCGCTGACGCAGCCGGTGCGTGTACGGAAGGTCGGAGCGAAGGCCTGGGCGATTGCCGGCACGCCGTCGGACGCCGTGTTGCTCGCCTGCAAGGACCTGATGCCGGAGGCGCCGGAACTGGTGCTGTCGGGCGTCAACCGAGGCCAGAACATTGCCGAGGATACCAGCTTCTCGGGTACGGTGGCCGCCGCCATGTTCGGAATGCAGATGGGCGTGCCCTCAATTGCGCTCAGCCAGGCGCAGAACTTCCGCGACCGCGGCTCGTTGCCCTGGGAGACGGCGAAGGCCTGGGGCGCAAAGACACTGAAGCCGCTGCTGAAGATGGGCTGGCCGGCGGATGTGGTGATCAATGTCAACTTCCCGGATGTCGAGCCGGAGGACGTGCGCGGCATCCAGATGACGCGGCAGGGCTTCCGCGATGAGACGATCATCCATACCGACCGGCGCGAGGACCTGCGCGGCAACGAGTATTACTGGGTCGGCTACCGGGGCAAGCTCTCGCGCCCGAACGAGGGAACCGACCTGCGCGCGATCTATGAGGGCTATGTCTCGGTCTCGCCGCTACATGTGGACTTGACGCACGAAGCCTTCCTGCGGACGCTTCAGGCGTCATGGAAGGATTGAGCCCAGATCCGTTACGCATCCGGCCGCTGATCGAGCGGATTGAACGGCTGGGTGTGACGGATGCGCGTGTGCTGGGTGCCATGACGCGCGTCAATCGCGGCGCATTCCTCGATGACCCGGTGCTGGCGCCACTGGCGATGGCCGATGCGGCTTTGCCGATCCCGTGCGGTCAGGTGATGCTGCGCCCGGTGACGACAGGGCATCTCATGCAGGCGATGGCCCTGCCGGATGACGGGTCTGCGCGCGTGCTGCTGGTCGGCTTCGGATCGGGTTACATGACGGCGCTGCTTTGCGCCCTTTGCCGGCGCGTCCATGCCGTCGACCGCTTTGCCAGCCTCATCCGCTCGGGGGAGGGACGGCTGGCCCGGCACGGCATCGCGAACGCGGAGCTGCGCCATGGCGACGGCCTGACCGGCTGGCCCGAAGCGGCGCCGTTCGACCGGATCGTGCTCGCAGGCTCGGTGCTGCAGGTGCCGGATGGGCTGCTGGCGCAATTGGCGATTGGCGGGCGGCTCACAGCGCCGCTGATGAGCGGGGAGGGCGGCACCCTGGCGTCAACGGGCGCAGACGGACGCATCACGACTTACCCGTATTTTCCGCCCATTCCCGGGCTGGTCAGCGGCACCGCGCAGGCGCTCTGAAGCCTGCAGGGGGTGTTTGCAAAGGCTCGCCCCCCCCGCTATACGGCAGGCTGCAAGAGAGATTTGGCGGGATTCGAGGAGACCGGGCATGCGGGACAAGATGGTGATTTCGGGTGCATTACTCACCCTGATGGCCGCGCCAGCCTTCGCGCAGGCTGCGGGAGCGCCTCCCGGGCCGAGCCTGATCATGCAGCTGGTGTTCTTCCTGCCGCTGATCCTGATCTTCTACTTCCTGCTGATCCGTCCGCAGCAACAGCGCGCCAAGAAGCACGCCGAAATGATTGCGGCGATCAAGCGCGGCGACACGGTGGTTACCTCGGGCGGCCTGATCGGCAAGGTCAACAAGGTCAATGACGGCGAAATCTCCGTTGATCTGGCGGACAATGTGCGCGTGCGGGTCGTCAAGTCGATGGTTCTCGAAGTGCGCAACAAGGCCGAGCCCGTTCCTGCGAACGACTGACGGCTCCGGCCGGACTTCTGGGCTCAATTCAGGCTGATTTCATTCAGGACGCGCCATGCTTCAGTTTCCCGCCTGGAAAGTGTTTCTAGTCATGGCCGTGGCGATCTGGGGCACGCTGATCGCGCTCCCGAACGCCGTGAACATGAGCGGCGCGCCCAGCTGGGTGCCGCAGAAGCCGGTCAATCTGGGGCTCGACCTGCGCGGCGGCGTCTATCTCGAGATGGAAATCCGGCCGGAGGAAGTGATCGAAGGCCGGCTTGACGTGTTCGCCCGTGATGTGCGCGGCGCGCTCGCACGCACAGAGTCTGCGCCGCTGATCCCGCACACGATCGACATCACTGGCCGCGTTATGACGGTGACGCTGAACCGCCCGGATGCCTCGGGAAATTTCCCGATCGAGGATGCGATCGCGCGGATCAACCGGGTGAACACCCCGCTTGAGGGCGGCATCGCCGGTGGCCGAACGTTTGAGGTCGCGCAGACCCGTGCCGACACCCTGACGATCACGGTGCCTCAGAACTCCGAGAGCCTGATGATGGCGGATGCGCTCGCCAAGACGCGCACCATCGTCAGCCGCCGGATCGACCCCGATGGTGTGGCCGAAGTATCGATCACGCCCTCGGGTGCCAACCGGCTCATCCTCGAAGCGCCGGGCGAGCCCAATCCGCAGCGCCTGAAGGACCTGCTGAACCGCGACGGCCGGATGACGTTCAACATCGTCGATGACAGCCCCTCCGCGCTCGCCGCCGCCGAAGCCGGCGTCGTGAAGCCGGGCTATCACCTGTTGACCGGACCCGAGACCGGGCCGCTGCTGGTGCGCACGATCCCGGAGATCGTCGGCTCGGACATCGCGACCGCCAGCCAGGGCAATGACGAAGCCAACCGGCCGCAGATCAACTTCCGCCTCAACTCGAACGGCGCCCGGAAATTCTTCGAGACGACCAGCGCCAATACCAACAAGCGCTTCGCCATCGTTCTCGACGACGTGATCATGTCGGCGCCGAACATCAACGAGCCGATTGCAGGCGGCAACGTGCGCATTACCGGTAGCTTCACGATCGAGCAGGCGCAGGATCTCGCAGCCATCATTGCCGCCGGCGAAATGCCTGCGAAGGTTCAGTTCCTCGACCAGCGCTCCGTGTCGTCCACGTTGGGAGAGGATTCCATCGAAGCCGGTTTTCGTGCGGCGATCATCGGTCTGGTTCTGGTCGGCGGGTTGATGGTGCTGGCATACGGGATGATGGGCGTGTTCGCGGTAATTTCGCTCGCCCTCAACATCGTGCTCGTCTTTACCACCCTGTCATTGCTGAACGCGACGCTGACCCTTCCCGGCATCGCCGGCATCGTGCTGACGATCGGCATGTCGGTCGATGGTAACGTTCTGGTATTCGAGCGCATACGCGAGGAACAGAAAGCCGGACGATCCGTCTGGACAGCCGTGCAAGCGGGCTACGAGCGTGCGCTGGTGACAATTCTCGATGCGAACATCACGGGTCTGTTCTCGGCCGCCGTGCTTTACGTCATGGGGTCCGGACCGGTCAAAGGGTTCGCCGTTACGCTGGCACTCGGCATCCTGACCTCGATGTTCACCTCGATGGTGTTCACGCGGATGCTGACCGTGTTCTGGATGAAACTGACCAAGCCGAAACGCTTCGCGATCTAGCCGGCAAGGATACACGCATTATGCTGATCAAATACTGGCCCGAAGAGACCAACATTCCCTTCATGAAGTATCGCTGGGTCGGCGTCGCCCTGTCGGTCATCATGATCGTTGGCTCGATCTTTCTGCTTGCGACGCGGGGACTGAATTTCGGCGTGGATTTTGCGGGCGGCTCAGTCGTCGAACTCGCGGAAACCGAGACCGTGACCGTGCCGGAAGTGCGAAGCAAGATTGCGGGCGGTCTGACGGTGAACTCGGCGACCGGCAGTGACAACCAGCGGCTCGTGGTCATCCGGTTCGGCGAGCTGGACGAATCCCTGCTCGGGCCGGAATTTGCAGCGTTGACGGACGAAGAGAAAGTCGAGCGTGCCTCCGGCGCCTCGAACACCTATGTCGTGAGCGAACTGAAACGCGCCTTCAATCTGGCGGACGAAGACATCCTGCGCAACGATTCCGTCGGGCCGAAAGTGTCCGGCGAGTTGTTCCTTGAGAGCATGATCGCGCTCGGTGTCGCCTGCGTGTTCATGCTGCTCTACATCACGTTCCGCTACAGCTGGTCTTACGGCATCGGCGGCATCGCGGCGATCTTCCATGATGCCATCGTGACGATGGGCCTGTTCTCGCTTCTGCAGCTGGAATTCGACCTTACGACGATCGCCGCGCTTCTCACGATTATCGGCTACTCGATCAATGACAGCGTGGTCGTGTTCGACCGCGTGCGCGAAGTGCGCCGCAAGTACAAGCAGATGCCGGGCATCGATGTCATCGACTTGGCCACGAACCAGACGCTGTCACGCACCGCGCTCACATCGGGAACCGTGCTTGTCGCTGTCCTTTCGATCCTGTTCTTCGGCGGTCCGGTTCTCTCCGGCATGGCCATCGCGATGGTCTGGGGCGTGCTGATCGGAACTTACTCGTCGATCTTCTTTGCCTCGGCCATCGTGTTGGCGCTTGGCACAGAGGTCAAGAAGCCGGGCGCGCCAGATGACGTGCCTGGCTTCCAGGGCGTTGCCTGACGCGGATCAGACGTTGAAGCGGAACAGCATCACATCGCCGTCCTGGACGATGTATTCCTTGCCTTCGGAGCGCATCTTGCCGGCTTCCTTGGCGCCGACTTCGCCGCCTTGTGCAATGTAATCCTCGTAGGCAATCGTCTCGGCACGGATGAAGCCTTTCTCGAAGTCGCCGTGAATGACGCCGGCGGCCTTCGGCGCGGTCCAGCCCTTCTTGATGGTCCAGGCGCGCGCTTCCTTGGGACCAGCGGTGAAGTAGGTCTGCAGGCCGAGCAGTTCATACCCCGCACGAATGAGGCGCGTGAGGCCCGGCTCGGTGAGGCCCAGTGACGCGAGATATTCTTCGCGGTCCGGACCATCGAGCAGGGCGAGTTCGCTTTCGATCTGAGCGGAGAACACAACGCAGCCTGCGCCTTCGAGTTTCGCGCGTTCCTCGACACGTTTGGAATAGGCATTGCCGGTCGCCGAGCAGGTCTCGTCGACGTTGGCCACGAACAGCACAGGCTTTGACGTCAGGAGCTGCAACATCTGCCAGGCGCGCTGGTCATCGGCCGGAACCTTGGCATGCCGGGCAGGGCGCCCTTCGTTCAATTCCGCAAGTGCCAGATCGATCAGCGCGACCTGGGCCTTGGCGTCCTTGTCGCCGGAGTTCGCCTTCTTGATCACGCCCGCCTTGCGCTTCTCGAGGCTTTCGAGGTCAGCGAGCATCAGTTCCGTCTCGACCACTTCAAAGTCCGCCACCGGATCAACCTTGCCGCGGACATGCGTGATGTCGTCATTATCGAAGCAGCGCAGCACATATATGATCGCGTCCGTCTCGCGGATATTGGCGAGGAACTTGTTGCCGAGGCCTTCGCCCTGGCTGGCGCCTTCGACGAGGCCTGCGATATCCACGAAGTTCATCCGCGCCGGGACGATCTCCTTGGATCCCGCGACCCGCGCGAGGTTGTCGAGACGCACTTCCGGCACAGCCACTTCGCCGACGTTGGGCTCGATCGTGCAGAACGGATAGTTGGCAGCCTGCGCCGCCGCCGTCTGGGTCAGCGCATTGAAGAGTGTGGACTTGCCGACATTGGGCAGTCCCACGATTCCGCATTTGAAGCCCATGACGCCTTTGCCTCCAGATTAACCAAAGTATCGCGGCGACTGGCCCCGCCAGTCCGATACCGGTCTGTTTGTGTTTGCGGCGCGATTCCACCAACCTTCGGCCGGATTCCGGAATGCCGCTTCAGCCCGGCGGATTAGCCGCTTTCCTTAAGCAAAAACAGGCACAAAAATCGCTTCGCATCTTAAATGGCTGACTTGGCCAGACTGCCGGGCTATCTTGCCCGGCTTAACCGTTTCAGAAGGGTACACGCACCCATGAGTTATGACGTCTTCCTTGTGTCCGCGATCGAGGACCGGGACACCGCCAAACTGATTGCGCGGCGCCTTCGCTCGCTCAAATTCCGCGTCTGGCTGGACCAGAAGCAGGAAGATGAGACCTTCGATGCCAAGGATGCGCGTGACGCGACCGGATCTCCGTCCATGCTGGTGCTCTGGTCCGCCGCGGCTGTCGGAAGCGACTGGGTGCGTGCCGCTGCCTCGATTGGCCATTCCCGTCCCGGCACGCTGATCGAGGCGGCGCTCGACAAGACGGTGCCGTACGAGCCGTTCACCGCCCACAAGCGCTATGCGCTGGCCGGCATGACGTCCCGCAACACACCGCTGGCCTTCGTCGATCTCATCGAAGAACTCGCAGAGCGTCAGGGCCGCACCGGCCTGCGCGACTGGATCAGCTACGGCGCGCAGGACGAAGAACAGCGGATCGCGTGGCTTGCGGCACACCCGGCCGATCCTCTGGCGCTCGACGCCCAGAAGAAGCGTGAGAAGGAACTCGGCGTGAAGCCCGCCCCGGCCCGCGAAGCCATCGGCGCAGCGGCGCTTGCGGCGGCCGCGATGCGGACAAGCCCCCCGCCGCCACCTGCGATGGCGGGTCCGCCGCGTCCAGCCGCCACAAGTCCGCTCGCCTCCAACGGCGCGATTGCCTCGGCAACCCTGGCCGAGGAAGCGCGGGGGTTCAGCACGTTGATGGGGGTTGGCGTTGCCATCGGCGCGATGCTGTTCATGGCGTGGGTCTTCCGCTCACAGCCTGCGCCGCCCGCGATTCGCGGTCTTCCGGCAATCGCGAACGCACAGATGCCGGTAACCTGTCCGGCCGGCACCGTGCCGCGCTCCATGATCCGGGTGCTCGAACCGGGCGAGATCATTGACGATACCCAGCCCGTCATCGTGGACGACACCTCCGCCGATCCGGGCTGATCTGTCTGACGTTGCCAAAAACAAAAAAAGCCGCCGGATATCCGGCGGCTTTTTCTTGTTTGGGCCGGGAGCTTAGCTCAGAGCTTTTTCGATCTCGCGCGCCGCTGCCTCGAACTGATCGACGCCGGTTTGTTCCGCCATCACGCGGCGTGCCGCTTCGGTAGCGGCGTCAGCGGCCGCCCGGCGCACTTCGTTCGCGGCTTCGGCTTCGGCCCGGCCGATGCGGGCCTCGGCCTGGGCTTCGCGGCGCGTGATCTTGTCGGCAAGGTCTTGCTTCGCGGCTTCGAGGAAGGCGTGCGCATCGCGCTTGGCCTGATCGATGATTGCCTCAGCCTCACGGTCGGCTTCCTTTTGCCGGCGTTCCGCCTGGGCCAGCGCCTCGGCCGCCTGCGCGCGCAGGGCCGCCACTTCGTCCAGTTCCTTGCGGATCGTCTCTGCGCGGTTATCGAGCCCGCTGAGCACGGTCTTGAACACGCCGAGCCGCCACAGGATGGCGAAGAAGATCAGGATGCCGATCATCACGAGGTGCGTGACGGTATCGGTGAACGGCGTGAGCAGCGTGTCGTGCCCTTCGCCTTCGCCGGCCGCAAGCGCAGCAGGGCCAAATGTGGCGAGAGTGATCGAAGTCAGCAGCGTGCGCAGGTTCATCAGCGGGTCTCCAGCACAGAGCTGACAGCTTTCTTGACGTCCGCCTTCGAGACCTTGACGCCCAGACGGGCGATCATGGCTTCGGCGGCATCCACCGAGATCTGCTCGACATTCTTCATCGCATCTTCCCGCAGCTTCGAAATGCGGGTTTCGGCGCGCTCAAGCTTCAGCGCCATCTCGGCGTCTACCCGGCCGGTCACTTGCGCCAGTTCGGTTTCGGCGGCCGCTTTCGCGGAGTCGGACGTTTCCCGGGCGCGTGCGCGCGCCTGCGCCAGCCGGATCTCCAGCGCCTTTTGCGCCTCGACCGACTGGTTGTTCAGGCGTGCGGCTTCATCGAGATCAGCCGCAATGCTGCTTGCCCGTTGCTTCAGCGTGCCTTCCAGCTTCGGCAGGATGGAGCGCGACAGCGCGAAGTACATCCCGACAAAGAAGATGGCCAGCCAGAACAGCTGCGAGGCAAACCAGGTCGGGTCAAACGCCGGGAAGGGCGCCGTCACGGCCTCGCCGCTGTGCGCGGCGGTCTCTGCGAGAAATGCCAGCAAGCTCATGGCGTGCCTTGCTCCTTACCTGCGCTGCTTACGCGGCGAACAGGATCAGCATCGAAATAACGAACGCGAAGAGGCCAAGGGCTTCTGCGAGCGCCATACCGAGAAAGAGGTTGCCCGATTGTTGCGGGGCAGCGGAGGGGTTGCGCATCGCGGCGTCGAGGAACGAGCCGAAGATGTTGCCCACGCCGATCGCTGCGCCGATCATGCCGAGCGTGGCGAGGCCAGCGCCGACATACCGCAGACCTTCGGTGATATTGCCTTCCATGGGAGTCTCCTATTGGGATCGAGGGGGATTCGGGTTGATATGGGGCCCGTGAAGCGTGTTCGGGTTGAAGCGTCAAGGGGCAGGACGAGGCGCGATTGGACGCACCGGCGGTGGGGCTCTCCGGTCAGTGGTGCGGGTGGATCGCGTCTTTGAGGTAAACGCAGGTCAGCAGGGCAAAAACATAGGCCTGCAGGAAGGCGACCAGGAATTCGAGCGCCGTGATCGGGATCAGCAGCACGTAAGGCACCCAGGCGACTGCCGTCAGGCCAGCGCCTGCCAGCATCACCACGAAGATGGCCAGCAGTTTCAGCATGATGTGACCGGCCAGCATGTTGGCGAAGAGACGCATGCCGAGCGTGATCGGGCGCGCGAGGAACGAGATGATCTCGATCGGCACGAGGAAGAACATCACCGGCAGCGGAACGCCATGCGGGGCGAAGAGGCCGAAGAAGCCGAGACCGTTCTTGTAGATGCCATAGCCCACCACGATCAGGATCACGACCACGGCCAGTGCGCCGGTGACGGCGATATGGCTCGTTGTGGTGAAGGCATACGGGAACATGCCCACGATATTGGCGCCAAGGATGAAGAAGAAGAGCGTGAAGACAAACGGGAAGAATTTCAGGCCTTCTTCGCCAGCGGTCGAGCGGACCATGTCGGAAATGAAGGTGTAGGACATCTCACCTAGGGACTGGATCCGGTTCGGGATCAGGCTGCCGCGCGAAGCGGCCATGCCGAGGAAACCAAGGACCAGAACCGTCGACACCAGCATCCAGAAACTGGAGTTGGTAAAGGCCAGATTGTAGCCGCCGGCCGACCAGTCGATCAGCGGGAAGATCTTGAACTGGTGAATCGGATCGGTCGCGATCGACGGCAGGAAAACGGGGAGGGGCAAGTTCATCAGCGCGTCTCGTCTTTGGTCTCTGGCGTTGAACTGGGCGTTTCCGCCGTCTTCGATGCGTCTTCGGACAGCTGTTTGGCCGCCCGCATGAGGTTACGGATGCCCGCCGCCATGCCGAACCCCATCATCACGAGCAGCCCCCAGGGCGAGGACTTCGCAAAATGATCGATCAGCAGGCCCAATCCGACGCCGACGACAACCGAGGCAACAAGTTCCGAGCTGTAGCGCAAAGCCATGCTCGCCGGCGTGTTGACACTGTTCTTTCGTTGGCGTTCGGCCCGGTCTGCCCGCTCCGTCTGCTTGGCTTTTGCCTTTGCGATCCGGTCGCCAAGATCCGAGGGATCAGGTCCGGACATCAGAAGGCTCCTGCCAACGACAGAGGGACAGCGTGCACCACCCCTTCAAATTTCGCGCAAACTATGAGGGGGGCTCTGGCAAGTCAACGGGATAACGACGGATTAAACACCTTGTTTTTATTGAATTAACTTGCGCGCGGACTGCGCTACTCCGCCGCAACGAGCCGCTCGGCTGCAGCTAGGTCCACAGAAACCAGTTTCGACACGCCCTTTTCCCGCATCGTGACGCCGAAAAGCCGGTCCATTCGGCTCATCGTGACCGGATTATGCGTGATCACGACGAATCGGGTGTCGGTTCTCTGGCGCATTTCGTTCAGCATGTTGCAGAACCGGTCGACGTTCGCGTCGTCCAGCGGCGCATCCACCTCGTCCAGCACGCAGATCGGCGCCGGGCGCGACAGGAACACGGCGAAGATCAGCGCAGAGGCCGTCAGGGCCTGTTCACCGCCAGACATCAGCGCCAGCGTTCCGAGCTTCTTGCCGGGGGGCTGGGCAAAGATTTCGAGGCCTGCATTGAGCGGATCCTCGGCGTCCACGAGGCGAAGCTCTGCCTTCCCGCCGCCGAAGAGGGCAATGAACAACGCCTTGAAATGCTCGTTGACCGCTTCGAAGGCTTCCACGAGACGCTGGCGCCCCTCCACATTCAGGGCCTCGACGCCTTCGCGCAGCTTCGCGATCGCCGCGATGAGATCATCGCGCTCGGCAATCTGGACGCCGAGTCGCGATTCGAGTTCTTCGGCTTCCTCTTCCGCGTTCATGTTGACGCCGCCAAGCTGGTCCCGCTCGCGGCGCAGACCGTCGAGACGCCCTTCGGCTTCGCGCGGCGTGAACGCGCCCAGCGTCTCCTCGTCGAGCCCGGCTTTGGCGATCGCCAGCAGACCTTCAGGCGTGCGCTGGAAGGCCGTGCGGGCGTGCTCGATGCTTTCGGCATGCTTGGCTTCGGCGTTTTCCAGTTTCACGGTCCAGGCCGCCAGTTGCGCGCGCGCGTCAGCGGCGGCCGTGGCGGCCTTGCGGGCAGCCGTGTCGGCTTCGCGGATCGCGGCTTCCTTGCGGGCGAGCGCGTCGGCAGCCGCCTGCCGTTCCGCCTCGAGCGCTTCGGTTTCCGCGGCAAGGCCGTCGATTTCGGCGCGCAGCGCTTCCGGCCGTTCGCGCGAGGTGTGCACGGTCGCAGCCACATCGGCCCGGCGTTCGGTCACCTGCGCGAGGCGTTGCTCCGCTGAGGCAAGCCGGGTCTGCCAGGCCTCGACGTCCCGGGTGAGCGCCGCGCGGCGGGCAGCCGCCTGCTCACGGCCGCGCAGCAAGTCCGCCAGTTGGCCGCGCGCCTCGGTTTCGGTGGCGCGCGCCGCAGCGAGGGCTTCGCGGGCAGACGCGAGCGCCTGTTCCAGCGCCGTGTCTTCTTCGGCGCCCGCTCCGGGCGTGGCGAGCGTCAGCATTTCCTTGATGGCGATGAGGTCTGTTTCGGCCCGGGCAAGAGCTTCTGTGCCGGCCTCGCGCTTCATCTGCGTGCGCTCATTCGCCTGAGTTGCCTCGATGGCGGCCGCGCGGGCATCGGTCAGCGTGCGCTGGGCCGGAGCAATGAACTGGCGCAGATGGCGAAGGTTTTCTTCGGCTGCCAAGCGCGCCGCACGGACCGCTTCGAGGCGGGCCGCAAGTTCCGAGAGCTCGGTTTGCCGGGCGACGAGTTCAACCTGCGCCGCTTCGATCCGGGCCTTCTGTTCGAGACGCGCAGTCGCACTGATCGGCGCGTCGGGTGTTCGGATAAAGCCGTCCCAGCGCCACAGGTGACCTTCGAGGGAGACCAGTCGCTGGCCGGGCTTCAGGCCGGCAATCAGGCGCGCGCCGTCGGCCACTGACACGAGTCCACATTGCGAAAGGCGGGCCGCCAACTCGCCGGGCGCGTCCACGCATGACGTCAGGGGCTCGACCCCTTCCGGCAAAGGTTGAGCCGAGGCCTGCGCCCCATTCCAGTAAAGGGCGGCGGTGCGATCCGTCGGCGCTTCGATATCGTCGCCCAGCGCGGCGGCAACCGCCTTCTCATAGCCGTCGCGGGTGCGCAGGCGTTCGAGCACGGGCGGCGCAGCCGATGGGCCCGATCGGCGCATCAGTCGCGTGAGGCCTGCAATTTCAGCTTCCAGTGACCGGACCGAATGATTGGCGGCGTCGAACGGCGGCATCGCTTCGCCTTCGGCAACACGGGCCCGCGCCAGTTCGGCTTCGGCCAGTTCAACGGCGCGCTCGGCATCGCCCAGGGCAATCTCGGCCTCGGCTTCGGCATTCTTGGCCTGTCGCAGGCGCAGGAGATGGATGCCGGAGTCTTCCAGGCCCGTCATCTCGCCGCGCAGGCGCTCGATCTCGGCCGTCAGCATGGTTTGCCGGCGCGCCTGGGCCGCTGCATTGTCTTCGGCGGCGCGGCGACGGGCGCGAACGTCGGACAAGCGTTGCTGGGCTTCATCTGCAGCGCGTTCAGCGCCGGTCAGCCGGACGCGCGCGATTTCGAGCGCGGCACGGGCCTCGTCTTCAAGGCGCGCGGTGAGGGCGGCGTCTTCCAGCGGAAGACCGGCGAGTTCATCGCAGGCTTGAGCCAAGGCTGCGGCGGCTTCCTCATGGGTCGTCGTCTCGCGGGCGAAGTCGAATCCCAGGCGCAGCGCTTCAGCTTCAAGGCGCGAATGCGATTCGGCTGCGATCCGGCGTTCGGTTTCCAGCTTGGCCAGCGTGATGCGCGCCTGACCAAGACGTGCCGCAGCGTCCATTTCGGCTTCCCGAAGCGGCGCAAGCCCTTCGCCCGCTTCGATGCGTTCCTTCTCGCGAACCGCGTCCTCGCGCGACAGATCCTCGACCTGACGTTTCAGGGTGTCCAGCTGGATCCTGGCAGCGTCCATCGTCTGACGGGCTTCGACCCAGCGAAGATGCGCGACCAGCGCGTCCAGTGCCTGGATTTCGTCCGCCAGCTTGCGGTAGCGGCGCGCCTTGGCCGCTTGGCGCTTGAGGCTTGCAAGCTGGCGTTCGACTTCCGCGGAAACTTCAGACAACCGCTCGAGGTTTGCCGCGGCACCGTCCAGCTTCTGCTCGGCCTCATGCCGGCGGCTGTTGAGCCCCGCGATACCGGCAGCCTCTTCAAGGATGCGGCGGCGGTTCTGGGGCTTGGAGCCGATGAGTTCGGAAATCTGGCCCTGACGAACGAGCGCAGGGGAGTTTGCACCCGTCGAGGCATCCGCAAACAGCAGCTGGATATCCTTGCCGCGCACCGTGCGGCCATTGATCCGGTAACTGGAGCCGGCGCCGCGCTTCAACTTGCGTTCGATCTCGAGCTGGTCGGCGCCGTTGAACTCGGGCGGCGCGGTTCGCCGGGAATTGTCGAGCACGAGGATGACTTCGGCCGTCTCGCGGGCCGGGCGCCCGTCGGCTCCGTTGAAGATCAGGTCGTCCATCTCGCCGCCGCGCATGGCCTTGGCAGAGTTGGCGCCCATCGCCCAGCGCAGCGCTTCGAGAAGGTTCGACTTGCCGCAGCCATTCGGCCCGACAATGCCGGTCAGTCCCGGTTCGATGGGAACGGTCTGCGGATCTACAAACGACTTGAAGCCGGCAATGCGGAGCTCAGTGATCTGCATGCCGGCACCTCATTGTTACTGCGCGCCCTTTTCGGCAAGCAGGGCGTCGATCTGCTTCGAGAAGCCTTCCGGCGTGCGATAGTCGCCTTCGAAGTTGCGCACTTTGCCGTCGAGCACGAAAGTCGGCGTGCCGGCGACCTGGAATTGTTCGGCAGACTGGTAAACGGCGGCCAGCTCGTCCCGGATCTCGGGGTTTTCCATGCAGGCGTCGAAGGCTTCGTCTGTCTCGATTCCGTGCCGTTTCGCGATCGTTTTCAGGGTGTTACCTAGCGCGCCGACCTGCGCGGCCTGAACGATCCCTTCCTGGTTCTCAAACAGGTCGTCGAGCACCGCGAAGAACTTGTCGTCACCAGCGCAGCGGGCGACCACGTAAGCGGCAACGTCCACGGTTCCGTGGATCGGGAATTCGCGGAATACGAACCGGACTTTGCCGGTCGACACGTACTTTTCCTCAATCGTAGGCAGGACGCTGTCATGGAAGTACTTGCACGCGGGGCAGGTTGGCGAGGCATATTCGATCAGCGTAATCGGCGCATCCGGATCACCTTTGACGTGGCCGAGCTCGCCCGCTTGCGTGGTCGCTGACGCACCTGCACTTGCGGCAGGTGCGTTGCTGCTGTCGCCCTTGGCCGCGCCGCAAGCAACGAGTGCCAGGGCGGAAACAGCCGCAAGGGCGAAACGCCGGGAAAGTGATGTCATGGTCATGAGCCTCGCGTTAAGGAATGAGTCGCGCCGGTTGCCAAATCGTTAAGAAAAACGCCGCGAGAGTTTACGGGTCTGCCGATAGCACAGCCTTGCCCAATGCAACAATTGCGGCACGCAGGCCGGCGTTTTCGATCCGCGCCGCGCCTGTTTCGAGGATCGCAGTCTCTTGCGGAGTAAGCGCGCGGGCCTTCCGGCGATAGACGACCGTCTCCGCGCCGCGCGAGATGGGGCCTTGCACGATGCGGATCGACGTTATGTCGCCGCCCGCGGCCACCGAGACCCGTTGGCGAATCGTCTCCGACTGGTGCTGAACCAGCGGCGCCGCCTGCGGGATCACGCGCAGCGTCAGGATGCGCCCGTCCTTCGAGGCGCTGATCTTTTCAGGATGCGAGAACCTGTACACCTGCTCGCCTGCAATCTCGCGCCAGCGCGCCTGCAGCAGCTTGAGGGGCGGCAGTTTGGCTGCGCCGGTCTTTCGGCTCACGCGGTCTGCCGATATCGCGATCGCCTTCATCGGCGGCTTGAGCGCTCGGGCCCTCGTGTAGCGCAGCTTGACCAGCGCGCGGGCTTCCTCAAGCGGATCGAGGGTTGATCTCTGGACCATGTTGGCAAATCTGCACGGCTTCTGCGGCGAGGAA
This sequence comes from Hyphomonadaceae bacterium, assembly GCA_027485145.1. Lineage (GTDB taxonomy): Bacteria > Pseudomonadota > Alphaproteobacteria > Caulobacterales > Hyphomonadaceae > Hyphomonas. Next base: position 62,828 of record JAIXRO010000027.1, read on the forward strand.
AAGGCATGCAGCCGAAAAGTGATCGTGACCTCGCCGGGATGGTGCCAGCCTTGCTCGGCTGGTTTGACCGCTCCGCCCGCACGCTGCCCTGGCGCAGTGCGCGCGGCGTTGCGCGCGATCCCTACCGCGTCTGGTTGTCGGAAATCATGCTGCAGCAGACGACCGTGCCGCATGCCGCGCCGTATTTCGAAGCCTTCACGCGCAGGTGGCCGACGGTCGAGGCGCTTGCAGCGGCAGCGGACGAAGAGGTCATGCAGGCCTGGGCCGGGCTCGGCTATTACGCCCGGGCCCGCAACCTTCTGAAGTGCGCGCGGGAAGTGTCTGCACGGGGCGGGTTTCCCGTTACCGAGAAGGAGCTGCTGACCTTGCCGGGGATCGGGCCCTATACGGCCGGGGCCATCGCGGCGCTGGCCTTCGGCGAACGCACGCCGGCCGTCGATGGCAATGCCGAGCGCGTTTTCTCACGTCTGCTGGCCACGCAGGAAGACTGGGCAGCGGCAAAGCGCCGGATCGGTCACATCGCGAGAGACCTTGTGCCAGCGAGTCGTCCCGGAGACTTCGCGGAGGCGCTGATGGACCTTGGCGCCGGCGTCTGTACGCCCAAGCAGCCGTCTTGCGGTCTCTGTCCGATCACGGAGTATTGCGCCGCCTATGCCGAAGGCCGGCCGGACCGCTATCCGATCAAGCCCGCCAAGACCGCGCGACCTGTCCGCTACGGCGCTGCCTATGTTCTGCGCCGGAAGTCAGACGTCTGGCTCATTCGGCGTCCGCCCTCGGGCCTGCTCGGCGGCATGCTGGCCTTGCCGTCATCGGAATGGGCCGAGACCCGCACCGCGTCTGATCCCCCTGTGGAGGCTGGATGGACAAGCGTTGGAGAGGTGCGCCACGTCTTTACCCATTTCGCGCTTCACCTCGATGTCATGGTCGCCGAAGCAAGGCGCGAACAATTGCCGGAGGGCTATTGGGCGCCGGCGGAGGATCTTGCGGGATTGCCGACCGTGTTCGCCAAGGCTGCGTCGCTGGCTGGTCTCAACGCGAGGCAAAGACGTTGATTTGCACGAAGGCCGCCATGTTGATCGCGACACTCATCCAGAACAGCGTCCGGAAAGCTCTCTTCTGCGTTTTGTGACGGAAGACTTCCTGCCCGATGATGCCGCCGGGCCAACCACCAACGAGGCCGATCAACAGCAGGATGGTCTCGGAGACCCGCCATTGCTTCTGGTTCGCCGCGCGCTTGTCGAGCCCGTAACCCACAAAACACGCAACACTCGCCACCCCGTAGATAACCAGCCAGTTCGTCGACATCGGCTGCACGCTGGCAATGGCCGCGGCGATAAACAGGAAGGCCGGAATGACGAGAAATCTCGGACCGCGCTGGACGATCTGCGACCATAGGCTTGGGCCCGCCTTCGGCGGGAGGATGGCAACCGGAGCTTTCAGTGCCGAGACGTTTTTCGCTTTCGGTTTGCCATCCTTGCCATACTCAAGCGTGAACTCGTACGCATGGCCAATCTCGATGTGGCGGCCCTCCTTTGCGAATGCGCTCGCGTGCACGAAGACATCCGGTCCGCCGTCATCCGGCGCAAGAAAACCGAAGCCGCGCTCGTCGCTCCAGTTGATCAGGCGCCCTTGTGTGCGCGTCGGGAGCGGGGGCGACGTTTCGGTCACGTTACTTCACCTCATCCTTCGCAACCGAAGCGGCGAGTGAAGCCGACAAGAAGCGGTCAATATCGCCGTCCAGAACACCGCCCGTGTCGGACGTCTCGACGTTGGTTCTCAGATCCTTGACCATCTGGTAGGGCTGCAAAACGTAGGACCGGATCTGATGGCCAAAGCCGATGGCGCTCTTGTCCGCATACTGCGCATCTGCGACAGATTTTCGCTTCTGCAGCTCCAGCTCATACAGCTTGGAGCGCAGCATCTTCCAGGCTTCGTCCCGGTTCTGGTGCTGGGAGCGACCCATCTGGCATTGCACAACCGTGTTTGTCGGGATGTGGGTCAGGCGCACGGCTGAATCGGTCCGGTTGATGTGCTGGCCGCCAGCGCCCGAGGCGCGGAAGGTATCAGTACGAACATCCGACGGATTGATCTCGATCTCGATCTTGTCATCGATGACAGGAGTGACGCTGACGGACGAGAAAGATGTGTGGCGCCGCGCGGACGAATCATAAGGCGAAATCCGCACGAGGCGGTGCACGCCGGTCTCGGACTTCAGCCAGCCATAGGCATTCTCGCCCTTGATCTGGACCGTCGCCGACTTGATCCCGGCTTCTTCGCCCTCGCGCTCGTCAAGTTCCTCGACCGTGTAGCCATGCTTCTCGGCCCAGCGAACATACATCCGGCGCAGGATCGAGGCCCAGTCCTGACTCTCTGTTCCGCCTTCGCCGGCGTTGATCTGCACATAGCAGTCATTGCCATCCGCTTCGCCGGACAACAGCGCTGCCAGCTCGGCCTTCTGGGCCTTCTCGGCTGCGCGGGCGAGCGATGCCTGGATATCCGCCTGCATGGCAGCGTCGCCTTCGGAGAGTTCCAGCAGTTCCGGGGCGTCAGCGATATCTTTCTCGAGCGTCTGTACAAGCGCGATACCGTCCGCCAGTTTCTGCCGCTCGCGCATCAGCTTCTGAGCGTCCTGGGGGTCATTCCAGAAGTCCGGACGCTCCGAAAGCGCGGTCAGTTCGTCGAGACGCTTGGTGGCCGTATCCCAGTCAAAGACGCCTCCGTAGCAAGGCGGCGGACTGGCGGATCTGGTCGATCAGGGAACGGATTTCGGCGGACATCTGGGCGCCTCCTTAAACACAACAGGCAACAATACGATACGGGCTATAACCCCGAGGTGGAATTCGGTCAAAGCGGCGTGTGCGCGCCTTGCAACTAAGGGTCGGTTAATCAGAAGATGCCGTCGAGGTTCTCGTCCGACGTCGCGCCGTCGCCGGGGCCTTCCGTCGATGTGCCGCTGGTGTTCAGCCCATCGCCGCAGGAGCCGGAGATCGAGAGACAATCTTCCTGTCCCACGAACACGTTCATGCCAGGCTCTGTTCCCGGCCGGAATGCCTCGTCAATCACACCGGGGCCACCGCCAGGCGCAGGCGCGCCGGTGCGGGCATCGACCTTCACCAGGCGCACGCCGGGGGGAATACGGAACGGAGAGGCCGCGTGATCCTTGAGCGCCGTTTCCATGAACTCCGTGAAGATCGGCACAGCGACCGAGCCGCCGGCCTCGCCTTCGCCGAGCGAGCGGTTGTCATCGAAGCCGATGCGCACACCGACCACGAGATCCGGCGAGAAGCCGACAAAGATGGCGTCACGGTAGTCATCCGTCGTGCCGGTCTTGCCCGCGACGGGTTTGCCGATCCGCAGGGCCCGGCGACCGGTGCCGCGTTCAACGACACCTTCCATCATGTGTGTGATCTGGTAGGCCACGATCGGGTCGAGGACCTGCTCGCGATTGTCAGCCAGCACGGGCGGTTCTTCGCCGTTCCATTCATCGGCCCGGCACCCGTCGCATTTGCGCTGGTCGTTGCGGTAGAGAGTCCGGCCATAACGGTCCTGCACGCGGTCCAGCAGGGTCGGGGTGACCTTCTTGCCGCCGTTCACGAAGGCGGCATAGCCGCGCACGAGGTTGATCAGCTGGGTGTCACCTGCGCCCAGAGACATCGCCGGATAGGCGGGCAGGTTTTCGTAAACGCCGACGCGCTCGGCAAGATCGGATACGGCTTCCATGCCGATTTCCTGGGCGATCCGTGCGGTGACCTGGTTCAGGGATTTCTCGAGCGCCACACGGAGCGTGACCATGCCGTAGGACTGGCCCGCCGTGTAGTTCTTCGGTGCCCAGTATTTCTTGGTCGAGACGTCATAGGACACAAACGGTGCGTCCAGCATCCGGGAGGAGGGGGTGTAGCCTTTCTCCATAGCGGCCGCATACACGAACGGCTTGAAGCTCGATCCCGGCTGGCGGGTCGCCTGTGTGACGCGGTTGAAGCTCGACTTGAAGAAGGAATAACCACCCTGCATGGCGAGCACGCGGCCCGTGTGCGGGTCGATCGCGATGAGGGCGCCGTCGACTTCCGGCACCTGCCGGAGCGTTGCATTGCCGACCGGCACCATCACGGGCGGCGCGATCTCTCCGGTTTCAGGGTCTGCCGGGGCCTCGGCGGCCTGTTCCTTGCGCTTGAATTCGGCGAGGATGACGTGGCCGACCTGCAGGCCCGCCTTGCCGCCATCCGGAACGAAGGTCTGCGCCCATTTGATCTCATCGGACGGCAACTTGATGGTTTTGCCGTCGGTCAGCAAAAGCTCGGCCGAACTTGCGCCAAGCTTGGTGACCAGCGCGGCTTCCCAGGTTCCGTTTCCGCCGGGCAGCTTGACCGCCTTCAGAGCTTCAGCCGCACCCTCGTCAACCGGCAGCGTAGTGAGCGGGCCGCGCCAGCCATGGCGGCGGTCATAAGCCACAAGCCCGTTCTGAAGCGCTGTCTGGGCCGCAATCTGCAGGCGCGTGTCGATCGTCGAACGAATGGAAAGACCGCCCTGTTCCAGCGTGTCTTCTCCATACCGTTTGATCAGGTCGTTGCGCAGTTCCTGCACAAAATACGTCGTGGCAATGAATTCCGGGCCACGCAGCCGGCGCGTCGTGGTCAGCGGCCGTTCGAGCGCCGCCTTCATTTCTTCGCGTGTGATGTAGCCATCCTCGCGCATGCGCTCGAGCACGTAGTTGCGGCGCGACAGCAGACGTTCCGGATTGGTGTAAGGGTTCACCTTGCCCGGGAACTTGGGCAGCGAGGCCAGCGTCGCCGCCTCCGCAAGGTCGAGTTCCGGCAGGGATTTGTTGAAATAGTTGAGCGCGGCTGAGGCCACACCGTAAGACTGCCCGCCGAGATAGATCTCGTTCAGGTAAAGCTCGAGGATCTCGCCTTTCGTGAACTCCTTCTCGATCCGCTGGGCAACAATCGCTTCCTTCGCCTTGCGCTCGATATTCTGGTCCTTGGTCAGCAGCATGTTCTTGGCGACCTGCTGGGTGATCGTCGAGCCGCCCTGCATGCCGCCATCGCCGGTGATCTTGTTCTTGGCCGTGTTCACCGCGCCGCGGGTAATGCCCGCATAATCGAGGCCATCATGGGTGAAGAAGTTCTTGTCTTCGGCGGCCACGAACGCCTGCACCACATGTTCCGGAATGGATTCGTAGGGCACGAAAACCCGGTGCTGGTCGGCAAACTCGGCAATCAGCGTGCCGTCGCCGGCATGGACGCGTGACGTGATCGGTGGCTCGTACTGTTTCAGCTTGTCGATCGAGGGTACATCCCGGCCGAGCGCCGCAAAGTAGATCCAGGCCCCGATCAAGACGATGACACCGATCACGAAGCCCGCCAGCAGAAGCCTGCGGCCCCATTTGATCGGGCCGGCATATTTCTCGAGCGTCATGCGGAAAGTCGGGGGAGGAGCGTCAGTCATCAGCTAACCCTGTGCGGTGATTCGACCGTCTTAAGCCATGTTTGCCCGCAAAAACCGGGTATTGCGACGACGTCGCATCTGTTTCCGGCGATACTATGGCGCGTCGCGGGATCACAACAGGGGGCGATGTCAGATGTCCTGACGTTCAACCTCAAGGTCTTCGAGGGAGATGGCGGGCAACGGCCGCTTTTCAGGGCGCGGCAGGGCCAGGCCATCCCTGAGTTTGTCGGCGATCCGGTCCTTGTCGGCATTCGGCGGATAGTTTTCCAGCGCTGTCGTCCAGGCTTTCCGGGCCTCGTCCTTGCGGTCCTCATGCCAGTAGATATCGCCGAGATGTTCCTCGATTTCCCAATGGCTCTGGGGAAGGAGTTCGTCGCGCGCGCTTTCGATCAGCCCCTTGGCCCGCTCAAGGTCGCCGAGCTGGAACAGCGCCCAGCCGAACGAATCCGCAATATAGGGGTCCGATTCGGCGAGCAGCATCGCGCGGGCCAGCACCTTGTAACCTTCCTCATACTTGTCCGTCCGCGTGATGAGAAAATAGCCGAGGGAATTCAACGTGTAAGGATCATTCGGGCGGGCCAGCCTCTCGGACCGGAGAATGACCAGCGCTTCATTGATCTGGCCCGACCGGCCCAGCGCGTCGGCCAGCACCATCCGGCGATCATGGGTATCGTCGATTCGCTGGGCATCCCGCGCATGAACGGCGGCTTGCGCGGCATCGCCGAAATGCAGGTAAACCGAGCTGGCGGCGCCATGCGCGGCCGCTTGTTCAGCCGGATTTTCAGCAAGGCTCATGAGCTCTGGCACCAGCGCGTAGGCCGCGTCCTTGTCGTTGAGCAACGCCCGCAATTGCAACGCGCCATAGATCGTCGAGAGCTTTTCCTTCTCGGTGCTGATCTTCAGCGCGGCGTCGATTGCCTTGCGGGCTCCGGCTTCATCGCCGTTCATCAGCAGAGCCTGAGCCGCCGAAATCTCGAGAGACGGAGATGTCTTCGGCGCTGTCTGCGCCACATGCGCCGCGCCGGCATAGAGCGCCTCTTCGTACAGCGCGTCGATAATGCTGCTGCGGACATTCTCGTTCTCGGGATCGATCAGCAGGATCGAAAGGTCGAACGCTGTTCGCTTGTCGTCAAAACCTTCGATCTCCCCGCCGATCATCACGGTCTGGATGTAACGCTGCTGCTGCATCGCGTAGGAGACATCCGACAGGGCCGTCGCGAACCCGGACCGGATCGTCGGCGCCTCGTTGTCGAGGTTCTTGCCGGTTTCCAGACTGTCGATGGCGGCCGCATAGCTGGTCGCTTCTTCGGGCTGCGCGTCCGCGAGTTTCTGGTAGACCAGCTTCGATTCTTCGACGCGCCCCATGCGCTGCAGCAGCAGCGAGTGGCGCACGATCACCGTGCTGACATGCGCAAACACGATTCCCTGGGGATCAAACTCATGTTCCGGGGCCTGAATGTTTTCAGGTGTCAGCGCTTCATAAACGGCGAGGGCCTCATCGTTCCGGCCCGCCGCTTCCAGCATCGCCGCAAGCGAGAGGTCTGCGGTGATACCCGGCATGCCGCCGGCCACTTCCCGGTGGCGGTTGATGGCCTCGTCCGTCTTGCCTTCAAGGGCCAGCAGCCAGGCGTCGAGCCAGAGATAGAAGCCCGGCTGCTCGAGGTCAGCCGACTCGTCGCCGGTGAGGCCCAGATAGGCCCGCGCGCCTTTCATGTCGTCCGCCGCCGCGCGGTCGAGCGCCAGATAGGCATCGAGGAAACGGTCTTCGGCCCGTTCGGTTGCCGAGAGGTCTGCGATCAGTTTCAGGAAGCCGGCCGTATCCCCGGCTTTCAGCGCTTCAGACGGCAGCGCGTACTTCGCCCCGCGGACGGCAGTCGATCTGGCCTGTTTCGACAGTTTCGGCTGCGAGGTTTCCGCGGCGGCCTCGGTCAGTCTGGCCCATCCCGCGGGCAAACTCGTGCATCCCATGAGCGCAAGCAGGAACCCGGACGCGATCACGGAGTGTTTCAGAGACATCGACACAAAGGCTCCAGACGGCTGTTACCCGAATGAAGCAGTCCCTTGCGTCAAGAGCAAGGCACCGGTGTGTGCATCACGCAGAGTTGGCTGCGAATGCCTGTCCGGATTACATGTTCGGATAGGCCGGGCCGCCGCCGCCTTCGGGTACCGTCCAGTTGATGTTCTGGTTGGGGTCCTTGATGTCGCAGGTCTTGCAGTGGATGCAGTTTTGCGAGTTGATCTGGAACTTGAGATCCGCGCCGGAGCCCACCCATTCATAAACGCCGGCCGGGCAGTAGCGGGCCGAGGGGCCGGCATACACATCGTGCTCGGAGGATTTCTGCAGCGCGAGATTGGCCACCTTCAAATGGATCGGCTGGTCTTCGCCGTGATAGGTGTTGGTGAACGACACGTTGGTCAGCTTGTCGAAGCTGATGACACCGTCCGGCTTCGGATAATCGATCGGCTTGAAATACTTGGCGGGCTTGAGCGATTCCGCGTCGGTTTTCGTGTGATGCATCGTCGGCAGGAAGCCGAAGCCGACAAGTGAGCGCATCCACATGTCCGGCACGCCGATGGCGGCGCCGAGCAGGGTGCCGAATTTCGACATCAGCGGCTTCATGTTGCGCACCGGCGACAGGTCCTTCCAGACCCACGAGGCGCGCACGGCTTCCGGATAGGACTCAAGCACATCGCTCTGGCGGCCAGCGGACACGGCTTCGAAGGCAGCTTCGGCGGCCAGCATGCCCGTTTTCATGGCGTTATGCGTGCCCTTGATGCGCGGAAGGTTCACGAACCCGGCCGAGCAGCCGATCAGTGCGCCGCCCGGGAAGGACAGCTGCGGAATCGACTGGATGCCGCCCGAAGTGATCGCGCGCGCGCCATAGGCGACGCGCTTGCCGCCCTTCAGATAGCGGACAACGTCGGCATGGTGCTTGTAGCGCTGGAACTCGTGATAGGGCGACAGGTAGGGGTTCTTGTAGTTGAGGTGGACCACGTAGCCGACGGACACGAAGGCCTCACCATTGTCGCGGAAGTGATAAAGGAAACCGCCGCCATCACCGTTCTTGCCCATGACGGGCCAGCCGAACGTGTGCTGCACGAGGCCTTCCTCGAAGATCTCTTCCGGCACGGACCAGACTTCCTTCAGTCCAATGCCGTACTTCTGCGGATCGCTGTCCCTGGTGAGGCCGAACTTTGCCATCAGTTCCTTGGTCAGCGAACCGCGTGCGCCTTCGGCGAACAGAACGTACTTGCCGAGAAGTTCCATGCCGGGCTGGTAGTCCGGACCGTGCTCGCCGTCCTTGTTGATGCCCATGACGCCGGCGACGATGCCTTTGACCGCGCCCGTCTCATCGTAAACGAGTTCCGATGCGGCAAAGCCGGGGAACACTTCAACGCCAAGCTTCTCGGCCTCGGCACCGAGCCAGCGGCAGACATTCGCGAGGGAGCCGATGAAGCAGCCATGATTGCTCATCAGCGGCGGGAAGGGGGCCCAGCCGACTTCCGCCGAGCCATTCTCGCCCAGCAGCTTGTAGCTGTCGGTCTTCACTTCGGTGGTCAGCGGGCGGTCAGACCGCGTGCGCCAGTCCGGCAGCAGTTCGTCCAGCGCCTTGGGGTCCAGCACGAGGCCGGAAAGAATGTGCGCGCCGATCTCGCCGCCCTTCTCGATGACGACGACCGACAGGTCCGTGCCTGCCTTGTTGGCCAGCTGCTTGAACCGGATGGCGGCCGAAAGGCCGGCCGGGCCTCCGCCGACGATCACCAGATCGAATTCCATCGACTCGCGTTCGGGGGCGTCGGCCATAGGTCAGCTCCTTGTTTGCGCTATGCGCCTTATCTCTATCCGGATAAGCACTTACAACGTGTTTCCCGAAGGTCCAGCCCGTCCGCAATGCCAGCCCCTGCGTCAAGAGTGCCCATGACTGCGCTCACCGAATGGTGGACGGACATGGGCGTGAGCGTCGATACGGCGCTGGTGGACGCGCTGCTCAAGGCTGCGCCCGAAGCCGAACTCGCCCAGCGGGCGATAGAGCCAAAGGGTAGTGTTGCTCCCAGCGCGCCGGCCCGCAAGGGCGCGCGCACAGAGTCTGACTGGGCGAACGAGGCGCGCGGGAAAGCCCGGGCAGCCCAGACCCTGGACGCCCTGGCTGAAGCGATCCGGGCCTTCGAGGGCAGCCCGCTCAAGGCCACCTGCGAACAGGCGGTCGTCTCTGACGGGATCGCGGGCGCGAGCCTCATGGTGATCGGGGAGGGCCCCGGCGCCGAGGAAGACCGGCGCGGACTTCCCTTCGTTGGCAAGGCGGGCCAGCTGCTGGACAAGATGCTCGCCGCCATCGGCCGCTCCCGCGCCGAGAATGCCTTCATCACCAACGTCAACTACTGGCGTCCGCCCGGCAACCGGAACCCTGAGGCCGCCGAACTCGCCGTCTGCCGTCCTTTCGTGGACCGCATGATCGAACTCGCGGCGCCAAAACTGATCATCGCCGCTGGCGGCGTTCCCGCGGTGTCGCTGCTCGCCAGCAAGGACGGCATCATGAAGCTGCGCGGCAATGAATATGCCTACGCCACGCCGGACGGCTTCAAGGTCCCGGTCATTCCGATTCTCCACCCGGCCTACCTGCTGCGCCGTCCGCAGGACAAGAGCCGCGCCTGGCGCGACCTGATGCTGATCGAGAAACGGCTTGCGGAGCTGGGCGGCTGAATGCCCGCGCCCTTGTCCGTCATCATCCCGGCGCTGAATGCGGCTGCGGATCTGCCGCTTGCGCTCGAAAGCCTGCTGCCGGGTCTTGAAGCGGGATTGATCCGTGAAGTGATCGTCGCCGATGGCGGCTCGGCCGATGCGACACGCGCGATTGCCGGTTCGGCCGGCGCAACCGTTATCGACTCGGCCGCCGGGCGCGGAAAGCAGCTGCGCGCAGGCGCGGCCGCCGCTCGCGGCGAATGGTTCCTGTTCCTGCATGCCGACACGGCCCTCTCGCGCGACTGGCCGGAACGTGCCGCCGCGCACATGGGCACCCGGCCCGGTCTTGCCGCAGCCTTCAAGCTGAAGTTCCGTTCGGATGCTTCGCAAGCGCGGTGGCTGGAGGCGAGGGCCAATCGCCGCGCCCGGTGGCTCGGCTTGCCGTATGGCGATCAGGGATTGCTGATCTCGCGCGCGCTTTACGAAGAGATTGGTGGATATGCCGACGTGCCGCTGATGGAAGACGTGATGATCTCGCGAACGCTCGGCAAACGCCGGCTGGTCATCCTGGACGCCGAAGCGCGAACGTCGGCGGCGAAGTATGAGCGCGATGGCTGGCGAAAGCGCGCCTGGTCCAACGCCTGGCTGCTGACACGGTTCCTGCTTGGCGCAACGCCCGAAGCGCTCGCGAAAGCCTATCGCTAGTTCTTGCCCGCCCACCATGCGGGGTCAGCAAACTCGTCCGCATAGGTCTCTTTCAGGAATGCCCGGAACCCGGCGATGTCGGTGACCGTGCAGGTTTTGGAATCCGCCCGCACGATTCCGGAACGGTGGCTGTCTTCGTCGCCCATGTCCGCGCAGTCCGGCATGGCAATCTCGAACCGCGGGGCACCGTCCACGCTCGCGCTGGTCGGGCGTGCGACGACGTAGATCCACCCTACTTCGTCCTCGTCCCGAAGTTCGGCCTCGCCGAGATAGACCGGCACGCCTCCGGCCTCTGTCAAAGGCTCGAACCGGACCCGGACTTCTTCCTGGTCGTCGTCTTCCAGCGTCAGCAGATAGCCATCGCCCGAAGGAATGCCGGTCCGGCAGGGCGGCTCATCCGGCGTGCAAAAGGCGACCGGCCCCTTCGCAAGCAGTGTGCCTGTCACGACACGCGGCGCTTCCGACATGAAGCAGGCCGAGAGCAGCGTGGTTGCCAGAAGCGGGATCACCAGAATGTGCGGCTTCATAACGGACTGATTTCCTTGCGTTTCCAGATTCTGCCGGTCAGGTTGGACCTCCTTTCCGGCGAATCCAAGGCTCTGACTGATGCGTCCTGCGACATTGCTTGTCTTTGCCAAGCCGCCCCGGATCGGCCTGTCGAAGACGCGCCTGGCGGCTGGGCTCGGGAAGGCCGCCGCGCGCCGGATCGCGGCGTTCACGCTGGCCCGCACGCTCAGGGCCGCCCGGGCAAGTGGCTGCCGCGTGATCATCTATGTGGCGCCTGACAGCGCCTTGCGCACGGGCCATGGCCGGCACTCGTTCACGGGATTTGACCTCAAGCCCCAAGGCCAAGGCGGCCTCACCGAACGTCTCGGGCGCGGCTTTCGCGAAGCGCCGCTCGGGCCGGTTTTCTTTATTGGCGCGGATGCACCCGACGTGACCGCGAGGCGCTTGCGGGATGCCGCCGCCCAGCTCCGGCGTTCAGATGCGGTATTCGGGCCGGCACGCGATGGCGGCTTCTGGCTGTTCGGGCTGCACAAGCGGCCGCGCACCGAGGCGCCGTTTCGAGGCGTTCGCTGGTCCGGTCCGCACGCGATGGAAGACGTGTGGAGCCGGCTGCCGCCGCACAGCCGCATTGGCCTGCTGGACCAGCTGATCGACATTGATGAGTCAGATGACTGGACCGACTGGGTGCGCGCCCAAGGCTGAATTCCCCAAAGAAACCCCTCACGAAGTTCTTGATTTGTTCTTTTTCCTGTGGCTTGTCTTGCCGCATGAGAACCGAGCAGAAACTGAAGAAATCAGGCCGCGTCACGCTGATCGACACCGCCGCCGTCGCCGAGCGGTTCGAGCATCGCGGACGCGGCGCGGTCTCCAACCAGGCCGGGCGATACGAGAAGCAGACGCACAATCCGTTCGATGATGGCTGGAGCACGATCGAGGATGACGCGCTGCCACTGGAAACGGTGCTTCTCGACGATACCGCCAAGACAATCATCACCTTCAACAAGTCGCCCGACATCAGCTTTGACCGCACCGTCAATCCCTATCGCGGGTGTGAGCATGGCTGCATCTATTGCTTCGCCCGCCCCACACATGCCTGGGCGGGCCTGTCGGCGGGGCTGGATTTCGAGAGCCGGATTTTCCGGAAGGCAAATGCGCCGGACCTGCTGGTCCGGGAGCTGAACCGGCCGGCCTATGTCCCGCGTCCGATCGCCCTCGGCATGAACACAGACGCCTACCAGCCCGTGGAGCGCGAACAGAAACTGACGCGCCGCCTGCTCGAAATCCTGTCCGCCCACAACCATCCCGTCAGCCTGCTGACCAAATCGGCGCTGATCCAGCGCGATATCGATATACTCGCCCCGATGGCGCAGAAGGGCATCGTGCGCGTCGGCATTTCCATCACGACGCTGGACCGTACGCTCGCCCGCAAGATGGAGCCGCGTGCGGCGACACCGGAGCGCCGGCTGGAAACGGTGCGCGCGCTGTCGGAGGCGGGCATCCCCGTGGCGGTTATGACGGCACCGATCATTCCGGGACTGAATGATCACGAGATCGAAGCCTTGCTTGCGGCGGCGTCAGCCTATGGCGCCTCGGGAGCGGGCTATGTCGGCCTGCGGCTGCCTTTCGAGATAAAGGACTTGTTTCACGAATGGCTCGTCCAGCATGTGCCGGACCGGGCCGCGCGGGTGATCAACCTCATCCGCGAGATGCGCGGCGGCAAGGATTACGATCCGCGCTGGTTCGAACGCGGCCGGGGCAGGGGCCCGATGGCGGACTTGATAAACCAGCGCTTTCACAAGGCAGCGGCGCGGGCCGGCCTGGACCGGAAACGGCCCGAACTGCGCACGGACCTGTTCCGGCCGCGCGAGACACCGGACGGCCAGTTCCTGCTCGGCCTGTAGGCGTTCCAGCACGGCGCGCTGACCAGCAGTAACCTTTCGGTAGGCTTTTCTTAAACGCACAGTAACCGGCGCGACCCAGAGATTCCGCAGCAAGTAGATTTGCGGGGCTCCCGAAATGACCATCCAGAAAAACACGATTGCGCAAGGCGACTGTATCGAACTCCTGTCCCGGATTCCGGACAAGTCGGTCGATCTCGTGTTTGCCGATCCGCCTTACAACCTGCAGCTTGGCGGTGGCCTCACGCGTCCGGACCAGTCGGTTGTCGATGGCGTCGATGATGAATGGGACAAGTTCGCAAGCTTCGATGACTATGATCTGTTCACACACCAGTGGCTCGCCGAATGCCAGCGCGTCCTGAAGGATGACGGCGCGATCTGGGTCATCGGCTCCTACCACAACATATTCCGTGTCGGGACGGTTCTTCAGGACCAGGGTTTCTGGATCCAGAACGATGTGATCTGGCTGAAGACGAACCCCATGCCGAACTTCAAGGGCACGCGTTTCCAGAATGCCCACGAAACGCTGATCTGGGCCGGCAAGTCGCGCGATGCCCGTGTCACGTTCAATTACGACGCGCTGAAAACCTTCAACGAAGACAAGCAGATGCGGTCCGACTGGATCATCCCGCTCTGCACCGGCGGCGAACGTCTGAAGGACGAGACGGGCCGCAAGGCACACCCGACCCAGAAGCCGGAATCGCTGCTCCACCGCGTTCTGCTCGCCACGACGAACCCGGGCGATCTCGTGCTCGATCCCTTCTCGGGAACCGGCACAACGGCGGCGGCCGCCAAGCGCCTCGGGCGCAATTACATCGGCCTCGAACGCGACGAGTCCTACGTTCGCCTGTCGCGCGCACGGCTCAAGGCGATCGAACCGCTGGACGCCGAAACGCTGGAAACCGAGCGCAGCAAGAAGTCGCTCGCGCGTGTGCCGTTCGGCGCCCTGATTGATACCGGCTGGCTCAAACCTGGCGACCGGTTGTTCAGCCCGCAGCGCCGCCATCAGGCGCGCATCCGGATCGATGGCTCGCTGACGACCGGCGCGGTGTCCGGTTCGATCCACCGCCTTGGCGCGCACGTGCAACAGGCGCCGGCCTGCAATGGCTGGACCTATTGGCACTATGAAACCGACAAGCGCGATCTGGCGCCGATTGATCTGCTCCGGCGGCGCTACCGCGACGAGATGGGCCTGAACTAGAGTTCAGCTATAGGCCGTCAGCACTTCATCAATGGCCTTTTCGAGGTCCTTGAGGGTGGCGACATGGCTCATCTGTGCACAGAAGGGTTCATAGCGCGGGATCACACTGTCACCCGTGCCCCATAGGGCCCGTCCTTCGGGATTGAGCCAGATGATCCGCTTCGCGCGGCCAGCGAAATCACGAAACAGGTCAAGGCGCGGGTCGCCATAGTTCGAACGGCCATCACCCATGATGATGATCGTTGTGCGCCGGTCGATCTTGTTTTCGTGCTCAAGCTTGAAATCCGAAAAGGCCTGCCCGTAACTCGTGGAGCCAAGGCCCACTTCGCGCAGGATCTTCTTGATCGCCGCATCGAACTCATGCGCCTCGAGGATATCATCCACGCATTTCAGCCGGTAAGAAAAGGCGAAGGCCGAAAGGTCGGGGATCGCTTCCTTCATTGAAAACAGCAGCAGCAGCAGGAAGCGCACATAAGCGGCGACCGACCCCGACACATCGCAGATCACGATGATCTTGGGACGGTCCTTTTTCTTCTGGCGCCAGATAACATTGAAGGGAACGCCGTCCACGCCCGCATTCGCCCGCATCGTGCGGCGAACATCGAGGAGGCCCCGCTGCGTGCGTTTGCGCCGCCGCGAGTGCTTCACGGCCAGGCGGCGCGCGATTTTCGTGACGAGCTGCTTCATCCGCGCCATGTCGCTGGCCTCGATGGCCGAGAGGCGCTTCGTCGCGGCGACGTCGTCGCGGAAGCGCTCGGTTTCGGCCGCGCCGAAAATCTCGAACGCCCGCTCTGCCCGGGCGCGCGCCGTCATCGTCAGTGTACGGCGCACATCGATCAGGCGCTGCGCTTCGGCGTCGGCGTCCGGCGTGCGGCCCTGGAGAGCTTCGAGAAGCCGGGCCTGCAAGGCCTCGCCTCCCATCGCCCTCACCATTGATTGCGCGAAATACGCCACTTGTGTCGAGAAGCGGATATCGTTGAGCCCGGCAGCTTCCGCGGCGCGTTCGACGGCAGACGCAAGCGCCTGCTCGTTGCCGGGCGCGGTGAGCGCGGACAGCCGCTCGGCTGCGTCCTGCGGCGCTTCGGACCCGGCATTGTCTTCGGCATCTTCGCTCGCGGTCTGCGATGGCGCGCCGGCCGGCGCAGCCGAGAAGTAGAGATCAAACAGCCGGTCGTGGATCGACTTTTCCGCCTCGGACTTCGCCAGAACGCAGGCGAGTGAATCCTTCATCAGCAGCCGGTCGTCATACCCGATCATGGCCACCGTCCGGGCCGCGTCCAGCGCCTCACCGGTCGAGACCCGCACTTCGGCAGATCTCAGCGCCCGGATGAAATTGGAAATCTGCTTTTCCATGGCCGGGCGGGCGCCCTCATTCCATGTCCGGATAACCGGAGGCGAGACGTCCGCGCGCGTCCGGCCCGGTCGCGTCGCGCACCATCTTCGGAATCGCCGGAGAGACCGCCGCGATATCGCTCTCATGCTTGAGCAGCACATTCAGCGTATCGCGCACGAAAGCCTCATCCAGCGTGTTGGCGTGCAACAGCAACAGCGTCCGTGCCCAGTCCACGGTTTCCGCGATGGAGGGCCGCTTCTTGATGTCGGTCTCGCGAACGGATTGCACGAAGCGCACGAGCTGGTTGAGCAGCGTCGCCGATATCCCGTCCACGCGGGCCCGCACGATCCGTTGTTCGCGCTCGTGATCGGGAAAGCCGATGTGCAAGTGAAGGCACCGCCGCTTCAGGGCGTCGCCCAGCTCGCGGACGTTGTTTGATGTCAGGATCACCAGTGGCGGCACGTTGGCCTTGATCGTGCCGATCTCCGGCACCGTCACCTGATAGTCGGACAATACTTCCAGCAGGAATGCCTCGAAGGCCTCATCCGACTTGTCGATTTCGTCGATCAGCAGCACCGAGCCACGCGCTTGTTGCATCGCGTGGAGCAGGGGGCGCGCTTCGAGGAACTGCGGCGAGAAGAAGAGGTCCTCGAAGCCGGAGAGCTTGGCGAGCGAATCCTTCAGCGTCTCGGCCCCGCCGAGCAGCTCGTTGAGCTTCTCCTTCAGGATCTGCGTGTAGAGCAGCTGCTTGCCATACTTCCACTCGTACAGCGCCTTGCCCTCATCGAGGCCTTCGTAACACTGAAGGCGGATCAGGGGCAGGTTGAGCCACTTGGACAGCGAGGCGGCAAGGTCCGTCTTGCCGACGCCGGCCGGGCCTTCGATCAGGATCGGCTTGCGCAGGCCGTGGGCGAGGAAAACCGCCGTGGAAATCTGCGGGATTGAAATATAGCCGACCGTGTCCAGCCCTGCGGTGATTGCCTCGATCGAGGTCATCGGCTCGTAGCCGGTTTTCGTGACTTTTCCCATGGACCAAGGCGTAGGGCGCGCCCGGCTGAGAGGCAAGGCGTGACGCGGGGAAAGGGCGGGGCTAGGAGGGCAGCGCCATGCCCATCGCCCGGATTCTTTTCACGATGCCGCTGCCGGAGCCGTTCGATTATACGGTGCCCGAAGGCATGGACCTGGTGCCGGGCGCCTATGTCGCTGCGCCGGTGGGGCCTTATGACCGGCTGGGCATGGTGGTTGACGTTCTGCCCGACCAGCCAGGCTCGAACCGCAAACTGAAGGCCGTCACGTCGGTCTACGATGTGCCTCCGATGTCCGCGCCGATGCGCGAATTCCTCAACTGGACGACGCGCTATACGGTCAGCCATCCGGGCACGATCCTGTCGATGGCACTGCGGGCGCGGGACGCGTTGCTGCCGTCGCCGGTGGAACTGCGATATCGGCTCGCCGGGCCGCCCGAGGGCCGCATCACCGAAGCGCGCGCCCGCGTATTGGAGCAGGCAGCCGTGCTCGGGCCCGTCTCTGCCAGCGAACTCGCCGCCGCCGCGGGGTCATCGTCGAGCGTGGTGAAAGGCCTCGTGGCGATGGGGGCGCTCGAGGAAATCGAGGAAGCAACCGATCCTCCATTCCCGCCGCCGGATCCAGACCGTCCGGGCGCTGTGCTGACGCCGGAACAGGCCTCCGCCGCAGAGGAATTGCGCGAAGGGCTGCTCAAGGGCGGCTACGCGGCCTACCTGCTCGACGGGGTGACCGGCTCCGGCAAGACGGAAGTCTATTTCGAGGCGATCGCCGATGTGCTGCGCGCCGATCCCGAGGCGCAGATCCTCGTCCTGTTGCCTGAAATTGCCCTGACCCAGGCGATTCTTGCCCGGTTCGAGGCGCGCTTCGGCGCAGCACCGGCGCCGTGGCATTCCGGGCTGAACCCGAAGGAGCGCCGGCGCACGATGCGCGAAGTGCTGCACGGCCGGGCGCGGATCGTCATCGGCGCGCGGTCGGCGCTGTTCCTGCCGTTCCGGAAACTGAAACTCATCATCGTCGATGAGGAACATGACGGCAGCTACAAGCAGGAAGACGGCGTGACCTATCACGCCCGCGACCTCGCGGTGATGCGGGCGAAGCTGGAGGACGGCGCGGTCATCCTCGCTTCGGCCACACCGGCACTCGAGACGGTCGTGAATGCCGAAGCCGGGCGCTACATCCGCCTCCGGCTTGCCGCGCGGCCGGGCACGGCCCGGCTGCCCGAGATCGAGCTGATCGACCTGAAACGCGCGCCCCCCGAAAAGGGCAAATGGCTCTCGCCGCGGCTGGCGCTGGCACTCGGAGAGACGCTGGCCGCAGGTGAGCAATCCCTCCTGTTCCTGAACCGGCGAGGCTACGCGCCGCTGGTCATCTGCAAGGCCTGCGGGGAGAAACTGAAGTCGCCGGGCACCGAAAGCTGGCTGACCGAGCACCGATACTCCGGACGCCTTGTTTGCCATCTCACCGGCTATTCGATCGCCAAACCGGCCGTCTGTCCGCATTGCGGCGCTGCCGATTCGCTGATGGGCGTCGGACCGGGTGTCGAGCGCATCGCCGAAGAGGTGCGCACGCTGCTGCCGAATGCCCGGATCGAGATATTCTCGTCCGACACCGCCCAGAGCGGTGAAGCGACGCGCGGCCTGATCGAGCGCATGGCGGCCAGCGAGATCGACGTGATGATCGGCACGCAGATCGTGGCCAAGGGACATAACTTTCCGAATCTGACCCTTGTGGGCGTCGTGGACGCCGATAGCGGCCTGAAAGGCGGCGACCTGCGCGCCGGGGAGCGGACCTACCAGCTGCTGAGCCAGGTGGCCGGCCGCGCAGGCAGGGCGGAGCGGCCGGGCAAGGCCTACGTTCAGACCTATACGCCCGACAATCCGGCCATGCAGGCGCTCGCTGCCAATGACCGGGACGGGTATCTCTCGATCGAGCGCGAGGTGCGCAACGAGCTTGGCCTGCCGCCGTTTGGCCGTCTCGCGGCGCTCATTCTGTCGGCGCCGTCCGCTGACCTCGTCGACCGCGCCGCGCTGGAGTTGTCGGCTCAGGCGCCGAATTCGGAGGGAATCGAACTCTATGGCCCCGCGCCAGCGCCGATAACCGTGCTTCGCGGCCGTCACCGGAGGCGATTCCTTGTGAAGAGCCTGCGAACGGTCGATCTTTCAGCCTACATGGCGGCCTGGACCGCCCGCTACAAACTACCCGCCCAGGTGCGGCTGTCTGTGGATATCGACCCGTATTCATTCCTGTAATTGCTGGAGTTTTCGGGCCTGCCGATCTCTCAGCCATTTCGCCGCAGTGTCTGGCAGGGCCCCCATGTTGTCAGCGCAGTTTTCTGGTGTTAAGCGCCGCACAGTTGAGCAGGCGCGCCCCGGTGGTGGCGGCCTTCAACCGACATTTCCGGGGCATTTCCGCCCTTCAACCGTGACGGATATCGACTTTGCCGGCATCGAGCGTGACGCAGACGAGTGAAGCAGCGCAGCGCTATGCACGCGCGCTGTTCGAACTGGCGCAGGAAAAAGGTGCGCTTGCGGCTGTTTACAAGGATTTCAAGGCTTTCACCGAAAGCGTGAAAACCTCGAAAGACCTGACCAAACTGCTCGATTCGCCCGCCTTCAGCCGCGAAACCAAAGTCGGCGCGCTGGCAGCGCTGGCCAAGAAGGCCGGCTATTCGCCGATCTTCAGCAAGTTCGTCGGCGTGATGGCTACCAATGGCCGCTCCAAGGATATCCTCGGCGCCGAAGCCGCTTTTGACCAGCTTTACGCCAAGCAGCGCGGCGTCAAACGCGCCGTTGTGCGCACCGCCCGGCCGATGAGCGCAGCTGAGCGCACCCGCATCGAGGCCATGCTGGCAAAGATCGCCGGCGGCGAGATTGAACTTTCCAGCGAGGTTGAACCCTCGCTGATCGGCGGCATCCAGCTGCGTATCGGTTCCACCCTCGTGGACGCCAGCGTTGCCGCCAAACTCGATAAAATGAACACCGCCATGAAGGGAGCATGAGAAGCTCGATGGACATTTCACCTGCAGAAATTTCGGGCATCCTGAAGTCTCAGATCGAGAACTTCGGCGTTGAAGCTGAAGTCTCCGACGTCGGACAAGTGCTCTCGGTGGGCGACGGTATCGCCCGCGTTTACGGACTCGACAGCGTTCAGGCCGGCGAGCTTGTCGAATTTGAAGGCGGCCTCAAGGGCATGGCCCTCAACCTCGAAAGCGACAACGTCGGCGTCGTGATCTTCGGCGATGACCGCGGCATCAAGGAAGGCGCGACTGTGAAGCGCGCCGGCGAGATCGTCGCCGCGCCGGTCGGCAAAGGCCTGCTTGGCCGCGTCGTCAACGCACTTGGCGAGCCGATCGATGGCAAAGGTCCGCTCAAGGACGTCGCCAGCCGCCAGCGCGTGGACGTGAAAGCCCCCGGCATCATCCCGCGCAAGTCGGTGCATGAGCCGATGATGACCGGCATCAAGGCCATCGACGGAATGATCCCGGTCGGCCGCGGCCAGCGCGAGCTGATCATCGGTGACCGCCAGACCGGCAAAACCGCAATCTGCATCGACACGATCCTGAACCAGAAAGCGATCAACGACGCCGCGAAGTCCGACAAGGACAAGCTGTTCTGCGTCTACGTCGCCATCGGCCAGAAGCGTTCGACCGTGGCCCAGGTGGTCAAGGTGCTCGAAGAGCGCGGCGCCCTCGATTACACGATCGTGGTGGCCTCGACCGCTTCCGAGCCGGCCCCGATGCAATACCTCGCGCCGTTCACCGGCTGCACCATGGGCGAGTGGTTCCGTGATAACGGCATGCACGCGCTGATCATCTATGATGACTTGTCCAAACAGGCCGTCGCTTACCGCCAGATGTCGCTGCTCCTGCGCCGTCCGCCGGGCCGCGAAGCCTATCCGGGCGACGTGTTCTACCTCCACTCGCGCCTCCTTGAGCGCGCTGCGAAGCTGAACGACGACAACGGCTCGGGCTCGCTGACGGCGCTTCCGATCATCGAGACGCAGGCCAACGACGTGTCGGCCTACATCCCGACCAACGTGATCTCGATCACCGATGGTCAGATCTTCCTTGAAACCGACCTGTTCAACTCGGGCATCCGCCCGGCCGTGAACGTCGGCCTC
>JAIXRO010000109.1 GCA_027485145.1 Hyphomonadaceae bacterium
CGCCTCATCGCCGGCATCCGCAAGGACGTCCGCGGGCGTAGCCGCCTGCCGTCGGGCGCCTTTGTCATCGCCGCGAAACACCAGAGCTGGGGCGATGGCTTCCTCGTCTATCCGGAAGTCCCGAACCTCGCGTTCGTAACCGGTGACCACCTCGAACGCTTCCCGCTCGTCAGCGGCATTCTCAAGAAGCTCGGCGCCATCGTCATCGACACCTGCGGCGGCGGCGAGAAGAAAGCCTCCTCGCTGGCCGAGGGCATGCAGAAAGCCAAGGATGATGGCCGCCGCGTGCTGATCTATCCGGAAGGCCACCTGGCGCCGGTCGGCTATCATTTCCGCTACAAGTCCGGTGTCTGGCACATGGCCGAAGCGATGGGCGTGCCCGTGGTGCCGGTCGCAACGAACATCGGTGTCTTCTGGCAACAGCAGGAAAAGCCGAAACGAGGCGGCACCGCCGTCATCGAATTCCTCGACCCGATCCCGCCCGGCCTGCCGAAGGAGGAGTTCATCGCCCGCCTGACCGAAGTCGTCGAAGCACGCACCGCCGAACTGGTTGCCGAAGCGACCGGTCAACCCGTACGCCGCGCGGCCCTCATCCCTGACCCGCCAAATGGCATGGAAGCCAAGCCGACCCCGGACAATCTCGCAGCCTACGAGAAGGCCTAGCCCAGCAGCGCCGACCGCCAGAGCGCAGACTTTGCTTCGAAGTCCCGCGCTGCGTGTGCGGGACTGGTAGATGGCAAGACGTGAACAACCGTACCCGGTGACAACCACGGCGTTCCGAACTTGCGAAAGCTCGCCGCCGCCTTCCCGCCATTCAGGCCGATGCGCCGGATACGCGGATGGGCCGCGAAGAAGACCTCAAAATCATTCGGCACTTCGCCGCGAATGTCGGCATCGAGACTGCCTTCGCGCTCACACGCTTTCAGCACATCCCACACCGCGACACCCGCCGCCTTCAGCGCCGCCACTCGCTCCGTATACGGCAAGTCAGACCCCGCGCCATAGAGTACGCCCATGATCGGCCAGAAGGCATTGCGCGGATGCGCATAGTATTCGCCGGCGTCGAGCGAGGCGGCGCCCGGCATGCTTCCAAGGATCAGGGTATGCGCGTCAGGCCCCGCGATCGGAGCAAAACTGCGGACGATCACTCCGCCGCAGCGGGCACGATCGTCACGCTCTCGCCGCAGCCGCAGGCGTCCGTCTGGTTCGGGTTCCGGAACACGAATTTCTCGTGCAGCAGCGTCGTCTCGTAATCGAGCTCGCTGCCCAGAAGGAACAACACCGCCTTCGCATCGATCACGATGGTGACGCCATTATCCTCGACCACTTCATCGAGCGGCGCAGGCTCGGCCGCGTAGTCCATGACATATTCCATGCCCGCGCAGCCGCCATTTTTCACGCCGACACGCAGGTAACCGAGGCCGCGCTCGTCCATGATCTCGCGCACGCGCACGGCGGCGGCGTCGGAGAGGCGAACGGGTTTTGGGCGGGGTCGTCTGGCCATTCCTGATAGGTGGGCGAAAGAGGCCCCAAGATCAAGGGCTGCCCCACTGCCCAAGTTTTGACAGCCCGATGGTCAAATGGGCAGCGCGTATGCCACTTTTGGCCCGGCAACCGCCGAAACCCCTCCCCTCGAATTGCGCCCGGCGCGGATCGGCGTAGGCCAGTAGCAGGCCTGAACGGCCTGACAGGAGTCGTGTTTGGCGATCACCGGCGAAACGCTGATGTTCATCGCGGCCATGCTCGCCGCGGGCGCGCTCGCGGGATTTGTGGCCGGCCTGTTCGGAATCGGCGGCGGCTTCGTCGTGGTCCCGGCCCTCGCCTCCGTGCTCGCCCTGATGGGCACCGCCGGCGACAGCGACAAGATCATGCACGTGGCCATCGGCACGTCGCTCGCCACCATCATCTTCACGTCCCTGCGCTCCGTCGAGGCGCACGCCAGGCGAGGCGCGGTGGACTTTGGCATCCTGCGAAGCTGGACGCCCTGGGTCGTCTGCGGGGTCGTCCTCGGGCTGATCGTGGCGCGCTACATGGACGGTCAGGCGCTGAAGATCACCTTCGGCGTCGGCGTTTTCATCATGGCCTGGCACTTCCTGTTCCCGGTCCTGACCCGCAACGGCCCCATCGCCGATCACATGCCCACCGGCATCCTGCGCGGCGGCCTCGGCAGCTTCCTCGGTGGCTACTGCACCCTGCTTGGCATCGGCGGCGGCACACCCGCCGTGCTGATCATGACGCTCAGCGGCCAGCCTATGCACCGTGCAGTCGCCACGGCCGCCGGCTTCGGCACGATCATCGCCGTCCCCGGCACGATCGGCAGCATTCTCAGCGGCCTCGGCGAAACCGGCCTGCCGTTCGGCTCGATCGGCTATGTGAATGTCATCGCCGCGCTCGCCATCATCTCCATGAGCCTGATCACCGCGCCCTGGGGCGTCGCGATGGCGCACAGCCTCAACGCCGCCCATTTGCGCGGCGCGCTGGGCCTCTACCTCCTGCTGACTTCCAGCCTGATGCTGCTGAGCGCTGTCCAACCGTCCTCCCGCGACCGGCTGCTCGGCGCCGCGCCGGCTTCCCTTCAAACCGAACTTGCTATCCACACCCCGGAGCCAGACCATGGGATATAGACTCACACGCCGCGGCATCCTCTCGGGCGGCGCCCTCGGCGCAGCCGCCAGCCTCACGGCTTGCGCAACCGGTTCAGCCTCGCTCGCGGAAGCCAAGGGCGCCTTTCCGCCGTCGGCTGCGCCCCTGCCGCTCTTCGGTCCCGCCGAAGGCCAAGCCCTGCTCTCGCGCAACGAAAACCCCTATGGGCCATCGCCGTCGGCGCTCGACGCCATCAGCAAATCGGCCTCGAAGGGCGCCTACTATACCAACGCCGAAGCCATCCAGTCCCTGATGAAGTTGATCGCCGAACGCCACGGCGTGGATCCCGAGCAGGTCGTTGTGACGACCGGCTCCGGCGAAGCCTTGAGCGCCATCGCCCTCATTTACGGTCCCAAGGGACCGATCGTGGCGCCGCGCCTGTTCTGGGATACGACCTCGCTTTACGCCGCCAATCTTGGCATGGCCAGCATCACGCGGATCCCGCTGACGGCCGACATGGAGATCGACTATGCGGGCATCGAAGCCGCCATCACGCCGCAGACCGGCATGGTGCAGCTCTGCAATCCGAACAACCCCACCGGCCTGACGACACCCGGAAGCGTCATCCGCCCCGCCGTCGCCAGCATGGCCGCCAAAACGACCGTGGTCGTCGACGAGGCCTATATCGAACTCACCGATGACGAATCCGCGATCACCTGCATGCCGCTGGTCAAGGAAGGCAAGAACGTGATCATCACGCGCACCTTCTCCAAGATCTACGGGATGGCCGGCATCCGCGTCGGCTACACGATCTCATCGGCGGAAACCGCCGCGAAAATCCGCGCCACCGTCATGTCCTCCGCGCCCTGCACGTCCACAGCCGCCGCGATCGCCTGCTACAATGACGAGGCCTTCATCACCTATTCGAAAGGCAAGATCGTCGAAGGCCGCCAGATGGTCGAAGCCACGTTGGGCACCTTGGGCCTTCCTTACCTCAAGTCCCAGACCAATTTCGTCTATTTCCAGAGCGGCAAACCGGCCAACGACCTGCAAAAGGCGATGGCGGCGGAGAAGATCTCCATCCGGGGCCAGTACATGGATTATGTGCCGTGGAGCCGTGTCTCGATGGGCAAGATCGAAGACGTGACCCGCTTCTGCAAGACCCTGCCCAGACTGATCGGGGCCTGAGCCCCGCTCGTCTGCTCAGAGCATGTTGAGCGCAAGACGCGCTTCATCGGACATCCGCGCGGGCGTCCAGGGCGGATCGAACGTCAGGCGCACTTCGACGTCGGCAACGCCCTCGACCGTCTTGGCGGCGTTCTCGATCCAGCCCGGCATGTCCCCGGCCACCGGGCAGCCCGGCGCGGTCAGGGTCATCTCGATGTCGAC
>JAIXRO010000036.1 GCA_027485145.1 Hyphomonadaceae bacterium
AGCCGCGCCGGGCCATCCGACAGCACAATCTGCGCCACCAGATCCTGCATCCGCACCAGCCCTTCGATGCTCGAACGCTGGATCGCCTCGCCCGCCATCAGCGAGAAGGGGCGGCCCTCATTGTCGCGCCCGCGATACATCGCATTGTCGACGCTGAGGCGCTCGTCGATCAGCGCCACCTTGTTGCGATCGAGCAGGAAGCTGACCTCGCCGCGCGGGGAAAGCGGCGTGATCACCATCAGCGCAGCGACAATCCCAACCGCCATCGGCAGCGCGCGGGCGAGAAAGCCGACCAACCGGTCATGCGAGCCACCCTGCGCGGCAAAGTGCTGGCGGCGGCTGCGCAGCGCGCGGGCCTCGCTGGTCTCCATCTCGGTGTGACTGCTGACCATGGCGCGCGCCTGATGCTAGGCGTGCGCGAAGATATCGGTTTCGGGCCAACCGGCCAGATCGAGCAGCGCGCGGGTCGGCAGGAAATCGAAGCAGCCTTGCGCGATCTGCATCCGCCCTTCGCGCTCGAGCCGCACCGTCAGCTCGGCCTGCAAGCGGTGCAGGTAGCGCACGTCGCTCGCCGCGTAATCGCGCTGCGCGTCCGACAGCACCGGCCCGCCCCAGTCGCTCGACTGCTGCTGCTTCGACAGGTTCTCGCCCAGCAGTTCCTCGACGAGGTTCTTGAGGCCATGCCGGTCGGTATAGGTGCGGGTCAGGCGGCTGGCGATCTTGGTGCAGAACACCGGCCCCGCCATCACACCGAGATAGTGGTAGAGCGCGGCGAGATCGAAGCGCGCGTAGTGATAGAGCTTCACCCGCGAAGTATCGGCCAGCAGCGCCTTCAGATTGGGCGCATCATAGGCGCTGCCCGGGCCGAAGCGCACCAGATGCTCGTCGCCCGAACCATCGGACAATTGCACCACGCACAGCCGGTCACGCGGGGTGATAAGACCCATCGTCTCGGTATCGATCGCAATCGCGCCTGTCCCTGCCAGCACGCCGGGGGGCAGGTCTTCCTCGTGAAAATGCACAGCCATGCGGCAAGCCCTACGCCGATTGGGGAAAGAGGGAAAGGGCAGAGTAGCGCGGGGGCGGGCGCGGGGTGTAGCTGTGGGCACATGGCAGCGGAGACCATTCCTGAAAGCTGGCGCGCAGCGCTCGAACCGGCGCTCGCCAGCCCCGAGGCGCGCAAGCTGGGCGGGTGGCTGAAGGCGGAGGAAGCCGCGGGCAAGCAGGTCTATCCGCCGCGCGGAACACGGCTCGCCGCCCTTGCCCTGACCCCGCTCGAGGAGGTGCGCTGCGTGATCCTCGGGCAGGATCCCTATCACGGCGCAGGCCAGGCGCATGGGCTCGCCTTCTCGGTGCAGGACGGGGTGCGGGTGCCGCCCTCGCTGGTCAACATCTACAAGGAGCTGGAGAGCGACCTCGGCCTGCCGCGCGCTGCCACCGGCGATCTCACACCGTGGGCGCGGCAAGGAGTGCTGCTGCTCAACAACACGCTGACGGTCGAGGCGGGGCAGGCGGGCAGCCATGCCGGGCGCGGGTGGGACGCGATCACCGACGCCTGCGTCGCGGCCGTCGCGGCGCGCAGTGAACCGACCGTGTTCATCCTGTGGGGTAGCCACGCGAAGAAGAAGGCGAGCCGCGTCCCCGCGCTCGCGCGCAATTCC
Organism: Hyphomonadaceae bacterium; assembly: GCA_027485145.1. Taxonomy (GTDB): domain Bacteria; phylum Pseudomonadota; class Alphaproteobacteria; order Caulobacterales; family Hyphomonadaceae; genus Hyphomonas. The sequence continues at coordinate 1,662 of JAIXRO010000036.1, forward strand.
CACCATCTGATAGTCGCCTCGGCCCACCCCAGCCCGCTATCGGCGCATAACGGCTTCTTCGGCTCGCGCCCCTTCAGCCAGACCAATGCCTTTCTGGAAGAGGCGGGGCGCGGCAGCATCGACTGGAGGATTGGATGAGCGACGACGTGATCCTGCTCGAGGTGGCCGAGGGTATCGCCACCGTCACCCTCAACCGCCCACAGGCGATGAACGCATTGAACCGCGCTCTCCGCAAGCGCCTTGCCGAAGTGATGCGCGCGGTCGATGCCGATGACGCTGTTCGCGCGGTGATCCTCACCGGCGCGGGCGAACGGGCCTTCACCGCAGGGCTCGATCTCAAGGAACTCGGCAGTGAGGCGGGCGCTTTGGGCAGCGCCAATGCCACCGATCCGGCGGACAACCCGGTGAAAGCCATCGAGCTGTGCCGCAAGCCTGTCATCGGCGCGATCAATGGCGTCGCGATCACTGGCGGCTTCGAAGTCGCGCTTGCCTGCGATGTGCTGGTCGCCAGCACCAACGCGCGGTTTGCGGACACCCACGCGCGGGTCGGGATCGTGCCGGGGTGGGGGCTGTCGCAGAAGCTCTCGCGGATGATCGGCATCAGCCGCGCGAAGGAACTCGCCTTCACCGGCAATTTCCTCGACGCCGAGACAGCGCGGGCATGGGGCCTCGTCAACCACGTCGTCGCGCCCGAGGACCTGCTCCCCCTCGCCCGCAAGCTGGCGAGCGACATGGCCGGGATCGATCCCGCCTTCCTCGACAACTACAAGCGCCTGATCGACGATGGCTACGCGGCCAGCTTCGGCGAGGGGCTGGCTTTGGAAGCGACCCGCTCCAGCGCCGCCAACAGCGCCGTCGCCCCCGAAGAGGTGGAGGCCCGACGCAAGGCAGTGCAGGAACGCGGGCGCGGGCAGGGGTGAGGTCCGGTTTCGGGCGCGGCCTAATCGATCGGGAATGACCGAAAGTGGGTGGAAAGGCGACATTAGAGCGAGACTTTGGCCCTTCAAGATTTTATCGACACCGACTACACTACTCGAATGGCAATCTTCGAGTTTATGAATGAGAATGAGGCGACCCTTAGTCTGAGGATCCAGCCATGGGGCGACAAGTTTGAAGTCCCACATTTAGCTAGAGTAGGCATTCGATATTCGCTTGACGAGGGCGTCGAGGATC
>JAIXRO010000159.1 GCA_027485145.1 Hyphomonadaceae bacterium
AATGTCTGCCAGTCCCGCTTGTTGATATCCGACAAGGCAAGACCGGCCGCCTCGGCCCGGACGCGCATTTCCTCGTTATCATCCCACGCATGGACGCGCGCGCCGCCGGCCTTCAGGGCCAGCGCTGCGCTGAGACCTGTGCGGCCGAGGCCATACACAGCAACGTCTCGTCCAGCGTATTCGGTGATCCGGATCATCGCGTGGCCGTCACCTCAGCTTCAGTGTGGCGAGGCCGGCGAGGGCGAACAGGACCGACAGGATCCAGAACCGGACGACGACCCGCGTCTCCGGCCAGTTCTTCTTCTGGAAGTGATGGTGCAGCGGGGCCATGAGAAAGATACGCTTGCCCTCGCCTGTCAGGCGCTTGGTGATCTTGAACCAGCCGATCTGCGTCAGCACGGACACCGCCTCGATCACGAACAAGCCGCCGATGACGACCAGCGCGAACTCGTGCTTGGTAGCGACGGCCACGACACCAAGCATCGCGCCGAGGCCGAGCGAGCCTGTATCGCCCATGAAGACCCGTGCGGGGTAGGCGTTGTACCAGAGAAAGCCCATGCCAGCCCCGATCATGGCGCCAAGCACCACGGCAAGCTCGCCTGCGCCGGGCGCAAACTGGATGCCGAGATAATCGGCGAACACGAAGTTGCCGGTGAGATAGGCGATCATGGCATACGCCGCCGCCGCAAAGGTCATCGGCACGATCGCGAGGCCGTCGAGCCCGTCCGTGAAATTCACGGCATTGGCACTGCCGACAATCACGATCATGCCGAATAGGATGAAGAAGCCTCCGAGGGGGAGGAAATAGTTGTTGACGAAAGGCACCGCCACACCGCCCGAGAAGTCTGGGTCAGCTGGCTTTACAGATGTTTCAGGCGCGAGCGTCGCTATCCACTTCGCCAGTGGATTGAACGGCCCCCAGTCGGCATGCCCTGCCGGTGTGTGCGCGCCGTGCAATCCCATGATCACGGCGCAGGCAATCGCCGCGATCGCAAAACCGGCCAGCAGCCGCACACCCGCCGACACGCCATCCGTCGATTGCTTGGTCACCTTCGCATAGTCATCGAGATAGCCGAGGAAGGCATAGGAGAACGTCACGATCAGCGTGACCCAGACATAGGGGTTCTTCAGGTTACCCCAGAGCGCTACGCCAGCAATCAGGCCGGTCCAGATCAGCAGGCCGCCCATCGTGGGCGTGCCTTTCTTGGACATCTGTGCTTCCAGCGAGAGGTCGCGGATCGGCTGTCCCTTGCCCTGGCGCTTTTGCAGCTCCCGGATCATCCAGTCGCCGAGCAGCACCGTGATCAGGAACGCCGTGACCACCGCCGCACCGGTGCGGAAGGTAATGTAATTGAGTAGATTCAAGGCGCCGCTCGGCGCGGCGAGCCATTCGTACAGCATCAGCTTACCCTCGCAGTCTCTTCTGGACCGCTATCCATCTTGCCCGGGGCGGCCTCCGCGCTCCATTGGCGCAAGCGGTCCGCTAACCGTCCCATTCCGGAGGCATTCGACCCTTTGATCAAGAGCAGATCGCCGTCCTTAAGGGCTTTTGTGAGCTGATTCCACAACTCATCCGCCGACGGAGCAGATGCCTGCGGCAGGCCCGGCGGCAGCGCTTCAGCGAGTCGCATCATCTCTGGCCCGGCCAGGAAGATGCCCTCGACCCCTGCCTCGACGATCGGACCCGCGAGCGCCACGTGCTCGGCGAGTGACGTCGAGCCGATCTCGCGCATGTCGCCCAGCGCCGCGAGGCGCCGGCCGCCCGTCCGCTGTGCCAGGGATTTCAGCGCCGCGCGCATGCTCCCGGGATTGGCGTTGTAGGCATCATCAATCAGCGTGAACGCACCGCCGGATGGCAGGGCCAGAGTCTCGGCCGTTCCGCGTCCGGGCGGCGGGGCATAACCCGAAAGCGCCGCGGCGCATTCTGCCACTCTGCGCCCGGTCTGGCTGGCCGCGAGCAGGGCAGCGGCGACGTTGGACGCCCAATGCTCGCCCACGGCCTCGACTGTCACCGTCGCCGGCTGCCCGACGACATCGACCGTGATCTGGCTGGTGCGCCCGTCCGTCTGGTAGTCCACGATACGGGCGGTGGCATCCGGCGAGCGCCCGAAGGTTTCGACATTGCCGGTCGGGCAAAGCGTACGGGCACGGTCGGCCAGGAAATCGAGGAACACATCGTCGGCCGGAAGGATGATCGTTCCGCCCGCTTCGAGGCCGGCGAAGATGTCGGACTTCTCGAGCGCAATCGCTTCGACGGACCCGAGCCCCTCAAGGTGCGCCGCGGCGATACAGGTGATGATCCCGATCTGCGGGCGCACCATGTGGCTGCGCGGCGCAATCTCGCCCGGCGTGTTCATGCCGATCTCGAACACCGCGCGCTCGGTGTCCTCAGGCATTCGCGCGAGGGTCAGCGGTACGCCCCAATGGTTGTTGAAGCTCTTGGCATTCGAATGCGCGGGGCCGAACGATGCGTAGATCCGCGACAGCATCTCCTTGACCGAAGTCTTGCCCGCCGATCCCGTCACTGCCGTGCGCACCGCGCCGCACCGGATGCGGGCCGCAATCCCGAGCGCCGTGAGCGCCTCGAGCACGTCATCCACCAGCACGACCGGCCCGCCCGTCACGGGTTTGGAAACCAGCGCGCCTGCCGCGCCGGCCTTGAACGCCGCCTCGACGAAATCGTGCCCGTCACGCTGGTCGGTCAGCGCCACGAACAGATCGCCCGGCTGCAGGGTGCGGGTATCGATCGACACCCCGCCGGTCACCGAGAACGGCGCCGTCGCTGTCCCGCCGGTGGCGAGTTCGATATCTTCCGAGGCCCACAAGAGTCGGCTCATGCAGCGCCTCCCTGCAGGGCGGCGAGGGCCACGTCCTGATCCGAGAACGGCAGGACCTCCTTGCCGATGATCTGGCCGGTCTCATGCCCCTTGCCTGCAATCACGAGCGTATCACCCTTCTTGAGCTCCCGGATCACGGTCCGGATCGCCTCGCCCCGGTCGCCGATCTCGCGCGCACCCTTGGCGCCGCCCAGAACCGCCGCGCGAATCTTGGCGGGATCTTCAGACCGCGGATTATCATCTGTCACGATCACATCGTCGGCCTGCCGGCTGGCGATTTCGCCCATCAGCGGACGCTTCCTCGCATCCCGGTCGCCGCCGCAGCCGAAGATGACCTTCAGCCGCCCGGCCGTGTGCGGACGAACCGCGCGCAGCAGTACGTCCAGTCCGTCCGGCGTGTGGGCATAGTCGACGAACACGGCGGCGCCCGCCTCGGTCTTGCCGACAAACTCGAGCCGGCCCTTGACCGGCTTCAGGTTCGCGAGCCCGTCCGCAACGGCGGAAAACTCCATGCCGAGTGACAGGCACAGCGCCGCCGCCGCAAGGGCGTTGAGTGTCTGGAACTCGCCGATCAAGGGCAGCTCGACCGGCTTCTGTTCGACATCGCGCCAGTAGAGGAACAGCGTCTGGCTGGCCTGCTTTGGCATCAGTTCGTCGATCCAGAGATCCTCGCCGCGCCAGCCGAACGAGACCACCTGCAATCCGGCGGCGCGCGCAGCCGCTTCGAAATCATCCCTCTGCGGACTATCCGCGTTGACGATCGCCGGCACACCCCTGGGGGCCAGAGATGTAAAAAGGCGCAGCTTCGCCTTGAGGTATTCCTCCATCGATCCGTGATAATCGAGGTGGTCCTGCGTGAAGTTCAGGAACCCGACGGCCGCGAGGTCGACGCCGTCCAGCCGGTGCTGTTCGAGGCCGTGGCTCGACGCCTCCATCGCGCAATGCGTCACGCCTTGCCCGGCGAGCGCCTTCAGCGTCTCGTGGATTGTCACCGGGTCCGGCGTCGTGTGACCGATATCGACCTTCCCGTCCGGACCGATGGCGCCCAGCGTGCCCATCGAGGCCGCCTTGATGCCTGCGCGGCTCCAGATCTGCCGGGCGAAATCGACCGTCGAGGATTTGCCATTCGTGCCCGTCACCGCGACCACGGTTTTCGGTTGCACGCCGCAGAACTGTTTCGCCGCCAGCGCCAGCGCGCGGCGCGGTTCGTCCGCCACCACATGCGGCACGGCGCCCGCTTTCGCACTGCCATCGGAGAGAATGGCGGCGGCGCCTTGGCGGATCGCCATCGGCACGAAATCATTGCCGTCCTGCACGCTGCCTTTCAGCGCCGCGAACAACCAGCCGGGCTCAACCTTCCGGCTGTCGGCTGTCATTCCGAGGATCTCGGTGTCACCGTTTTCGGTGAGCGGGAAGAGGTCCTTCAACTTCACAGGGTACTCCTTTCTGGGGTCCTTGCAGTCTGTTCCGGCCGCACATCCTCGAAGCGCGGCGTCACGCCGAGAAGCGGGGCGACGCGCTCGATGATCCGGCCGGCCACCGGGGCGGCGCTGGCCCCCGCCGTGGCGCCGCGGCCCGCTTTCGCCTTGGGATCATCCAGCGTCACGATCAGGGCATATTGCGGGCCGTCTTCCGGAAACACCGCAGCAAAACTGGAAATATTGGCGTTCTTGTCATAGCCGCCCTTGATGGCTTTCTCGCCGGTGCCGGTCTTGCCAGCCACCCGGTAACCCGCCACGTCCGCGCTCTTCGCCGTGCCCCGGATGACCGACTCGCGCATCATGCGCGTCACGATCTCGGCCGTGATGGCCGACATCAACCGGGTCGGCTGCGCTTTGCGGTCAGCGTCGATCACCAGCGTAGCCGGCAGCATTTCGCCGCCATTCCCGAGCGCAGCGAAGGCCGTCAGAAACGCAAGCGGCGAGACCGACAGGCCGTGACCATAGGAGACGGTTGCCGCCGCAACGGCATCGAAGGTCTCTGGCAGCAAGGGCGCCTCGCTGCCCGGCAGTTCGATGTCCACCGGCGCCATCAACCCGGCGATCGTGAGGAACGCCTCCTGACGCTGAATGCCCAGCGCGCGGGCAACGTGGACCGTACCGATGTTCGAGCTCTCAACGATGATTTCGGTGAGATTGGCCGACTCCGCGAACCTGTGCGTGTCACCGATCTCGAAATCGCCGAGGACGATGGGCCGGCTGACATTGAACACGTCGCCGGGCCGGACGGCGCCGGCATCAATGGCCGCGGCAACCGTCAGCGGTTTGAACACCGAACCGAGTTCATACACCGCGCCGATGGCGCGGTTCAGGCGGGCCGGATGATCCGGCGGAAACGCGGCCGGGCGATTGGGATCGTATACCGGCCAGCTTGCCATCCCGAGGACTTCCCCGGAGCGGGTCTCCATCAGGATCGCCGCTGCCCCGTCCATGTCATAGTCTGTGGCGGCTGCCGCGAGCTCCGCCTCAAGCGCGGTCTGGGCCTCGATATCGAGGGTGAGCCGCACCGGTTCGCCGCCGGCCTTCAGACGGCTGTCGAACGAGCGCTCGATCCCTGCAATCCCGCGCCCGTCAAGATCGACCTGACCCAGCACCTGGCCAGCCAGCGGCCCGCGCGGATAGGACCGCCGCATTTCTTCCCGGAAGCTCAGCCCTTCGAGCGGCAGTTGCATGACGGCCTCCCGCTGCCGGGGCGTCAGGCCGCGCTTGACCCAGACGAACTGCTTTTCGCGGTCCGACAACCGGGCCTTGAGGTCCTCAAGGCTCAGATCCGGAAACAGCGACTTGAGTCCCGCCGAGACGTCCTCGGCCTCCCAGATGAGGCTGGGATTGGCCCACAAGGAATAGGTTTCCACGGACGTCGCGAGCAATTCGCCGTTGCGGTCCACGATCCCCGCCCGCAGCACGTCCGGAACCGTCTCGGCCACCTGAACGGCCGCGTTGGCGCGCGGTCCGCCCGACAGCGCAAGATATCCGCCTCGCCCGGCCATGACGACGAAGACACCGCAGAGCACAAGCCCTGCGAGCCGCGTCCGGTCGCGCGAGGCCTCGCTCATGGGACGGCCTCCGCCGGCACGCCAGCCGCGTCATCCGCCTGCGGAGCAGCGGCCGGCAGGATGCCATCGGATGGCGGGCCAACGACCGCATCGAGATCATCCTCGTCGGCCATCTGATCGGCCTTCGGCGGCGCCATGCCCAGCTCCTTGCGGGCATATTCCTCGATCCAGTCGCGCCGGCTCATATGCGCCAGTTCGGTTTCGAGGATCGCCTTTTCCTTTTCGGCAGCCGCAATCTCGGCCTCCACGGCCATCAGCTCGGCGGCGGTGTCGCGCGCCCCGTACTTTGCCCGGTAGAGACTGAAAACAAGCAGGGCCGCGACCAGCAGCCCGAAGAAAAACGCACGCCGGCTCATGATGAGGCCTCCAGCTCGGTGATCGGCGGCAGGTCCATTCCATCATCCGCCGGACTCGCAAAGGCCGCTGCATCCGTCCGGATCACGGCCCTCAGTCTCGCAGAGCGTGCGCGTGGATTGGTTTCCACTTCCTTTTCAGAAGGTTGCAGCGCCTTGTTTGTGATCTGCTCGAAGCTGGGCGGAGCAGGTTTCGACATCAGCGGCAAATGGCGCGAACCGACCGGAACTCCGCCCGTGCGCTCGCGCAGCCATTGCTTGACCAGCCGGTCCTCCAGCGAATGGAACGTCACGACGACCAGCCGCCCGCCCGGCTTGAGAATTTGCTCGGCCGCCCGCAGCCCCCGGGCCAACTCGCCCAGCTCGTCATTCACATACATGCGGATCGCCTGGAACGTCTGGGTCGCCGGATGGGTGCGCGCGCCCCGGCGTCCGCCCACGGCCACCTCGACGAGCGCCGCGAGATCTGCCGTCGTCTCGAAGGGTTGGGACGCGCGCCGCTCGACGATCGACCGGGCGATGCGGCGCGCATTGCGCTCCTCGCCCAGCCGGAAAACCACATTGGCGAGGTCGCGCTCCGCCATCCGGTTGACCACGTCCGCCGCAGACGGCCCGACCGCGCCCATGCGCATGTCCAGCGGGCCGTCCTTCATGAAGGAAAACCCCCGGGCAGCCTCGTCAATCTGGAAACTCGACACGCCGATATCCAGCACGACGCCGTCCACGGCGGGATGTCCCGCCTGCGCCGCCAACTCATCCATGTCACCAAACCGGCCGAGCAGGGGCACGAGCCCGGGATACGCCGCCGCGAGCGTCTCCGCCCGTGTCATCGCGTCCAGGTCGCGGTCGATGCCGATCAGCGTGCACTTGGCCGCCTTGAGGACGGCCTGCGCATAACCCCCGCCGCCGAATGTACCATCCACGATCACGTCGCCATCGGCTGGCGCCAGTGTCTGCAGCACTTCGGCCAGCATGACGGGCAAATGACCCGGCTGAGCGGGCGATCGGACAGGCGCTTTGGCTGCCATCATCCGGCCTCCCCAGCGCGGGAGCCGGCGGCGCGGCGTTGGCGGACCTCCCGGTAGGCGGCATGGAAGGCATCCAGCGTATCCGGACGCTGGGCAATGCCGGACTGTTTCTGGCGATGCGCCTCGAACCGCGCCGGGTCCCAGATCTTGAAGCTCTCGATCGCACCCGTGAACCGGATGCGGCCGGTGAGGCCCGCCGCGGCGCAGAAATCGTCCGGCACCTTGATCCGCCCGGTATCATCGATCTTGAGGTCAGCAGAACCTGCAATCACCGATGTCACGAAGGCTTCTCGCACCGGAGATTGGAGCGGCAGCTCGGCGAGCGTCTCGGCATAAAGTTCCATCAGCGCCTCGCCGCCGCCCTCGAGGGCGCCTGAACCATCGGGGGCTATCCAGATGAAAACACGGGAGTTTCCGCCCAGCGCTGCGCGATAGGGTGCCGGGATCGAAACCCGCCCTTTCGCGTCAATAGCGCCCTCATAGGTGGAAAAAAACACCCGCCCGTCCTTTGTCGATTTGCCTCAACCCCGACATGGTAAACCATGTGTAAACGTGGCCTATCATGGGCTGGAATGGGCCTCAATGGGCGCAAATTGCGAATCGGGATTTCCACACAAGACCAATACAAGAACAAAAACTGACCATCAGCGGAACCAGTTGAGCGCCCGTCATGGGTTCGCGTGGGACGGGATAAATTTCTGACGCTTTTTCCGGGACTTGCACCCGCCTGTTGCCGTGCGGCATCGATGTGGCATCAAGGCCTCATCTCTACCAGAACGCGCCGTGAACCTTACCACTTTGCAATGCGGCCTTGCCCAAAAACCGGGCCCGGCCCTGCGATCCGGGTCACCGCGCGTCACGTCCTGCGATAAATAAAATTGATTATTGGAAGTCAGTCCATAGATATTGGCTATGAGCTTGCCGACTCTCCGCCAATTGCAATTCCTCGTCGCCCTCGGCGAAACGGGTTCCTTTTCCCGCGCGGCCGAGGCCTGCCATGTCACGCAGCCCACCTTGTCGGCCGGGATCAAGGAACTGGAGGATCTCTTCGGCGTCTCGCTCGCCGAGCGGGAATCGCGCGGCGCAACGCTCACGCATGCCGGGGAGATCGCCGCGGCGCGCGCGTCCGCGCTGATCGCCGACGCCCATGCGCTGGTTCAGTCGGTCACGTCGGCCGGCGCGCTATTCTCCGGCTCCTTCCATCTCGGCGCCATCCCGACCATCGCGCCGTTCGTCCTGCCACAGACGGTCAGCGTGCTGACGAGACGCTACCCGGACCTCAAGCTCTACCTCACCGAAGACCGCACCAGCCGTCTCATCGATCAGCTCCGGGCGCGGACACTGGACGCTGCCTTCATCGCCCTGCCCTGGGATGCGCCCGGCATCGAGACCCTGACACTGTTCGACGACGAGTTCCTGCTCGCCGCGCCGGCCGGCCACCCGCTCACCCGCAAGAACGGCCTCTCACCGGAGGACCTCAAGGACGAAGACCTGCTCCTGCTGGATGACGGCCACTGCCTGCGCGAACACGCCCTGTCCGTCTGCCGTCTGAAGCCCGGACCCGGGCGCGAACAGGTGTCCGCCACTTCCCTTGGCACACTCGTCAACATGGTCGCCGGCGGGCTGGGCGTCTCCCTGATCCCGCGCCTCGCCACCGATCACGGCCTTGCCCTCGGGCCAGACGTCGCGCTGCGCGCCTTCGTCACCCCGGTCATCGGCCGCCATATCGGCATAGCCTGGAAATCCGGCAGCCCCCGCGCCGCCGAGGCCCGCGAGCTCGGCGAACTCGTCCGCGACCAGTTGAGGCCCCGCGCGGCCACTACGGGATAGCTAGCTTGCCTTCTTCCGCCACTCGAGCGCCCGCTCACCGCGCGCCGCAAGCTGCGCTGTTTTCTCAATCCGCCGCGCGCGCGTTTCCGGGCGCTTCGCCTGCAATATCCATTCGAGGATTCCCCGCTTCGCCGATTTCGGGAACGCCTCCCATTCCTGCGCCGAAGACGGATGGCGGCGAAAGGCTTCGGCCAAGTCGTCCGGCACGATCAACGCACTGGCGCTATCCAGCTTGTCCCAACCGCCATCGCGCTTTGACGCCTCGATCCTGGCGAAACCGGCCGGATGCATCAGACCGCTTTCGATCAGCCGCCCGGCCTTGTCCTTGTTGACCTTCGACCAGCCGCTCCCGGCACGGCGCGGCGAGAGCAAAAGCATGCTGCGCGCGGCATCGAGCTTGCGCGGAAGGCTGTCGACCCATCCGAAACACAAGGCTTCCTCGACGATCTCGCCATAGGGCAGGTAGCGCGGATCGCCCTTCTTCCACGTCACCAGCCAGACGCTCTGCGTCCGCGCATGGTTTTCCTCCAACCAGCGCCGGAGTTCGGCCCGGCTGGATACCTCGATCTGCTCAAATGTCGCCGCCATCCCATCGATCTATGCCGCACAGCGCCCGCCGGGCAAGATTTTGCGGTTCATCGGCAACACATCAGATAAATCCGGCCCGGGGGCTTACGGCGCGCACCGGCTCGGGCGTAAGGGGAAAGGATGCAGACCGGGCAGGACACGCGCAGCGGCATGACCTTGAGCGCCTCATGGCGGGCAACCCTGGCCGCCAGCGCGGTGCATCTCGTGATGGGCGCCAACCTCCCCTACCTGCCGGTCTGGATGGAGAAGGCGGCCGGCATGTCCGGCGCCGAAATCGCCGGCGCCGCCACGATCGCCATGATCATCCGCATCGTCGCCGGACCGCTGACCGCCGGCATCGCGCAGGACCGGGGTCTGCGCGCCACGCTTGCCGCCGCGATGGCCGTCTCCTGCGCTGGCTACGCGCTGCTCGTCCCGGACTCGCCGCGGGCCGTCGCGTTCCTGCTCTGCGTGCTGATCTACAGCGCGCTCAATGTGGCCGGGCCGCTGTTCGAGGCGATCCTCGTCTACGGCACGCGCGACGGCCGACCGGATTATGGCGAGGGCCGCGCCATCGTCTCGCTCGCCTTCGTGATCGCCAATCTCGGCGGCGGCGCCATCCTCGGCGCCTTCGGGCCCGACTGGATCCTCGCCTATCTCGTCATCACGGCCGCGCTCGCGACGGTCGCCCCGCTGTTCACGAAGCAAGGCGCCCGGCAGGCGATGCCCGCCCGTTCCCTGTCATCCACCTTCCGCGAAGGCTTCGCCCTCTACCGGATCGAAGGAGTGATGATCTTCATCCTTGCCGCCGCCCTGATCCAGGCGACGCACGGCGCCTATTACGCCTTCGCGTCAAACATCTGGATCGCGCAGGGCATCGGCGGCGGTCATATCGGCGCGCTCTGGGCCACCGGCGTTGGCGCCGAAATCCTGCTGCTGCTTTTTTCCGCCCGCCTGCTTGGCGGCATGACACCGCAAACGCTTCTGTGGATCGGCGGCATCGGCTCGCTGCTGCGCTGGACGATGGCGGGCTTCGTGCTGCCGGTTGAAGCGGTCTATGTCCAGCAGACCCTCCACGCCGCAACGTTTGCCGTCACGCACATCGCGACGATGCGCTTCCTTCAGGACTCGCTGCCGACCGACAAGTTGCCGCTGTCCTACGCCGTCAATGGCGCGCTGGTGTTTGGGCCGATCATGGCGGTTACCAGTATCATCGCCGGCTTTGCCTACGACGCTTTCGCCCCCTGCGGGATCGAAGCCCAGTCGCGCCTTTACTGGATCATGCTGCCCGTTGCCGTTGCCGGGCTCTATCTCGTCCACAAGGCGCGGCCAGCCGGCGCGCCTCGCACCGAAAGCGTCTGAAGGGCCACTCCAAGGGTCCATCCGTGCCGCCTTGACAGCCTATATGCATAACAAGTTATATATCATGTGATCGAGAACAGGGGATGACGATGCCGCGCGATGTTCTGGCGGAGATGGGCTATCTGGCGCTCGGCAGCCGTCTGAAGCGGCTGGCCGAGCGGATGCAGGCAGATGCCACGAAGGCCTTCAGCGACCGGGGTATTCCGGTCCAGGCCACCCATTTTCCGCTCCTTGCAGCCCTCACCACCTACGGCCCGATGAGCGTTACGGAGGCGGTCGACGCCGTCGGCATCAGCCAGCCGGCCGTGACCCGCATCCATAACAGCCTTCAGAAACTTGGCCTCACCCATACGGTTCCGGTGCCGGGCGACAACCGCCAGAAACAGATCCGCCTTACACCGGAAGGCGAAGCCCTCGTCGCCGAAATGAAGCACACCATGTGGCCTCACGTCCGAGGCGCGGCGCAGTCTCTATGCGAAGGTCCGGATACGGATATTCTGACCCAGATCGCGCGCGTCGAATCGCGGCTTCAAGCTCGCCCGCTGCACATCCGCATTCAAGAGGAAGCGGCCGCCGCCAACCGCCTGCCAATGCTCCGCCTTGTGAACTATGAGGACCGCCTCGCTGCCGATTTCGACGCCATCACCCGCGAATGGGTCGAGGACATGTTCACCCTCGAAGCCAACGACATCAAGATCATCGAAAACCCCAGATCGATGATCCTCGACCGCGGCGGCGACATCCTGTTCGTCGAAGCGGAGGGTCTCGGCATTGTCGGAACCTGCGCCCTGATGCCGGTGAACGGAGACAGCTTCGAGCTCACCAAGATGGGCGTGCGCGCCTCCGCACGCGGCCTGAAGGCCGGCGAATTCCTTCGCGCCCGGGTCCTGGAGCGCGCCCGGCAGATGCCGATCGGGGAGCTCTTTCTGCTGACCAACACCAAATGTGCCGCCGCCGTTCACCTCTACGAGAAGGCCGGCTTCGTTCACGATGGGGACATCATGGAAAGGTACGGCAAGCGCTATGCGCGCTGCAACGTCGCGATGTCCTACGACCTGACGCAGACCGCGGCGAGGTGAAGCCTCGGCGCGGCCATTTCAGTAGCAGGTCACGCAACGCTTGCCTTTGGCTGACCTCCAAACGCGTCCTTGAACTTGGAAGCCGATACCGCCTTGCCGAACATGTACCCCTGCAGGCGGTGACACCCGAACCGCCGCAGAAGCTGCGCCTGGTCCGGGCTTTCGACCCCTTCGGCCACAACGCATAAACCGAGCGAGACGCCGAGCCGCACCGCGCTCTCGGCCAGCGCGCGGGCGCGGGCGTCCTGTGCGATGTCGCGGATCAGCGACCGGTCCATCTTCACATAATGAATGGGCAGCTCCGACAAGGCCCGCAGGTTCGAGTAGCCGACACCGAAATCATCGAGCGCCACCTTGATGCCCAGCGCGCTCAGGTTTCCAATCCCCGCCGCCGCCGCGTTCATGTCGGAAAACAGGGCATCCTCGGTGATTTCAACGGTGAGGTGATCCGGCGGAAAGTCGGCGGCCCTGAGCCGCTTTGCAAGCTTGGGAAGGAACTGGTCATCGAGCATGTTGCGCGGCGAGACGTTGACCGAAATGCTTTGCACGTCGCCCGACCGCACCCAGTCCCGCGCTTTCCGGAAGGCTTTCGCCTGAACCTGAACGTCAAGCTGCTCGATACTGCCGATCCGTTCGCTGAGACGGATGACTTCTTCGACCGATGCATTCGGCATGGCGCCTTCAGGCCAGCGGCTCAGCACTTCTGCGGACAGCAGCTCATGCTTGGCGCACCCGACAATCGGCTGGAACCAGGGCTCGAACAGATCCGCCTCGACCGCTTCGCGAATGTTGTCTTCCAGCAGGCTCTGCCGCAGCATTCCGGTCCGCATCGCGTCATCAAACCAGATGCAGCGGTTCCGGCCTTTGCGCTTCGACGTGAACAAGGCGATATCGGCGAGCCGGCGCAGCTTGTCGATATCAAGGTCACCCGGACCGGCTTCCACGAGTCCCACCGAAGCGGTCAGTTCGAACGTCGAGCCGGCCAGCTGGCACGTCGCGCGCGTCGCGCGAAGCATCTTTTCGGAGATCGCCTGGCGGTCTACCACGCCTTTCACCACGATCAGGGCGATCGCGAATTCATCTCCTCCGATACGCCCCAGAACACCGCCGTCGAAGCAGTTTGTGAAATGCTCCGAGAACTGAGTGAGGGCCGCATCTGCCGTCACGTGCCCGTACCGGTCATTCACCTTCTTGAAGTGATCAAGGTCAATCTTGCCGAGAACCAGCCGGGTGTCAGGATCGCGCAAAGCCTCCTGAATCAGGCTGTCGAGCTGCCGAAAAAAACCCCGCCGGTTCGGAAGGTGCGTGAGATCGTCCGTTCGCGCCGCGTGCTCGGCAAGTTCGTTCTGCTGCCTGAGTTGGGCGGCACGCGTCTCAAGCGCCTGATTGGCAGCAAAGAGTTCGCGCGCCTTGTTTTCAAGAATGCGCTCGGCTTCTATCCGTGCACGCTTCTCCCGCTCGAGGCGGCGCAGCAAGAGGTTGTTCGGCGCCGGCTCCATTGGATCACACGCGTGAAAGCTCAAACCGCGCCGTCACGTCCGCCGAAGGTTCGACCGCATGCTGGATGCGCACGGGTTCGCGGTAATGGTCCGACGAGCCCTGAAAGAGGCCGGCGGCCAGGTGAGTGAGCCCGCGAGGCGAGCTGTAGTCAATCACGAGCCGGTCATCACTGCGCTCCACAACGCGGAACTCCGGAAGCTCCGCATCCGGATAAAGCTTCTTCACTTCGACATGGATGTAATCGTCAATGTGCGACAGGAAGTCGAAGAGGCTGCTGAACCGGGTATAGTATTGCGGATAGAGCGCCACGAAGGACCGTGACATCATCTCGCCGAACTCATGCACCAGTTGCGGAATGGCTGCGCCTGAATGGGCCGAGATGGCCTGAACAAGGGTCATAAGTTCGGAACAGGAATAGGTGCCCACGGCGGTGTAGGCGCCGCCTGTCGGCAGATCGTCGCCGCAAGCTTCCAGGATTTCCTCAAGCGCTTCAGCGCCGATCTTCTGCTCGGCAAACTCCAGGAACTCGGTAAACACGATACCCTTCAAGACCCACTCTCCCTTGGAAAATCAACTCGACGTCGTGCAACCCCCCAGACGCGATCATGTGGGTTGCTCTTTGTCACCGTCTACAGATCAGGCGTGTGCGGATGGTGAAGAAAACAACGCAAATCTGTGCGTTCTGGTCGATTCGACGCGTTCACCCGCCACCCGACTGCCGAAGCGCCCGCTCCGAAAGACGGCATTTACCATCGCAACGCCGCCTACGGATTACCCGGCTTCCCGCTCGCCGCGCACCTCGAGTCCATACTCGCGTACCTTGCGATACAGCGTCGAGCGGCCGATGCCGAGACGGCGCGAGACTTCGCTCATGTGACCGTCATAGAATTCGATCGCATACTGAAGAAGGTCGCGTTCGATATCCGTCAGGCTGCGCAGTTCGCCATCCTTGTCCTTGATCGCAATCGGGCTTGCCGCGTGCGAAGGGCCGGCATCATTGGCCGCCACCGGCGCAGCGGCCCGCAGATCAAGGGCAGCCGGCAGGCCCGAGATGTCCGGCATCTGTCCGGAAATCTGCGGGAAATCCTGCGGACGCAGCACATCCCCGTCGCACAGGACGACCGCGCGGAACACCGCGTTCTCGAGCTGGCGGACGTTACCCGGCCAGTCGAATGCGAGCAGCATCTTCATCGTGTCGGCCGACGCGCCGGTCACTTTCGCGCCTTCGCTGGCATTGAAACGGCCGATGAAATGGTCCACCAGCGCCGCAATGTCCTCGCGGCGTTCGCGCAGCGACGGCATGTCGAGCGGGAAGACGTTGAGGCGGTAGAACAGGTCTTCGCGGAACGTGCCGGCTTTCACCTGGCTGGCGAGATCACGGTTCGTGGCCGAGATGATGCGCACATTCACCTTGGTCGGGCGGCGGGAGCCGACCGCGTCGACCTCGCCTTCCTGCAGCACACGGAGCAGTTTGACCTGCGCATCGAGCGGCAGCTCGCCGACTTCGTCGAGGAACAGCGTGCCGCCATCGGCTTCGACAAACTTGCCGAGCGATTTCGTCACGGCGCCCGTGAAGGCGCCCTTCTCGTGGCCGAACAGGATCGATTCAACCAGGTTTTCCGGGATCGCGCCGCAGTTGACCGTCACGAACGGCTTGCCGGCGCGGCCCGAAGCGCCCTGGATGCAGCGCGCCATCACTTCCTTGCCCACGCCGCTTTCGCCGAGGATCAGCACCGGGATATCCGACGTCGCCGCTCGCTCCGCCATACGCAGCACGCCGCGCATCGAAGGCGCAGACGCGATCATGTCCTCGAACTTCATGCCGCCTTCGGCCTTGCGCGACAGGCGTTTCACTTCGCCCGTCAGGCTCTGCATCTTCAGGGCGTTCCGGATACTGACGACCACGCGCTCCGGGTTGGCCGGCTTGACGATGAAGTCCACAGCGCCGCGCCGCATCGTCTGCACGATCGTGTCGATCCCGCTCGTCGCGGTCAGCATGATCACCGGCAGGTCCGCGCGCCGCTCGGCCAGGCGTTCCAGCGTCTCGAGGCCCGAAAGCCCCGGCATGGTCAGGTCAAGCAGCACCACGTCGATCGCCTCGCGGGCCTCGCAGGCCGTCGCAATCCCCGTCTCGCCATCCGGCGCCGTGCGGCAGGCAAAGCCCGCTTTCTCCACAGCGGCCTGCAACAGGCGGCGCTGCGTCGGATCATCATCGATCACGAGAATTGTCTTGGCCATCACTTCACCCTTCTGTTTGTCAGCCTACGGACGCCTTGAGGCGCGCCGTGCCACTTCGTTACGGCCCGTTCTGACACAGAGGGGTGGATTTACGGTTTGCGGGGCCGTTGAAATTTCATCGATTCCTCCGCAGGCAGAGGTTAACGCTGCGGCACCTCCCGCCCCGCCGGGCAACCAGCGGCGCCCACGCGGAAACCTGCAGTGGACCCTGCAGGTTGCGCCGCCCGCCGGACGCGGCTTGCGGGCAATGCGGGCGGCTTTCATCTCATCTTTTGTTAACGATTGGGGCCCATCAATCGGGTATTCCCGGTTAGGTAAAACATCATGGCCGACCTTGAGCGCCTGCCCCCCGGCGCCGATCTGACACCGCTCCAGCGCGAGGCGCTGTTTGCCGATCTCGTCGTGCCCTGCCTGCCCGAGCTGCGCGCCTACGCCCGCCGCCTTGCCGGCGATGCCCACATGGCCGACGACTGCGTTCAGGATGCCTGTATCCGCGCGCTCGCCGCCTTCGCGCACTTCGACACGGCCCGCCCCTTCCGCCCGTGGATCTTCCGTATCCTGCGCAACGAGTGGCTGCAGCGCCTGCGCCGCGAGCGCCGGATGACGTCCATGCCGAGCGAAATCCTCAACGACATGCTGGTCGATCATCGCCTGCCGGAAAACACCGTGGACGGCGCCACCCTGCTCGCCCTCATCGCGGACCTGCCCGCCGGCATGTCCGACGCGATCCGCCTCGTCCTCGTCCTCGGCCTCTCCTACGAGGAAGCCGCCGCCCTTTGCGACTGCGCCCCCGGCACCATGAAAAGCCGCGTCAACCGCGCCCGCGCCGTCCTGGTCGACCGCCTCGAAGGCCGCGACCCCAAAGCCGGCCGCCGCGCCGCCTGACGCCGGGCACACCCAAGGTAAATCGAGCGGCCCCGTAGGGCGGGATAAAATCCCGCCGAACCCATCCCCAAAACCCAAACTCACTCATCCTGAGCGAAGTCGAAGGATGCTGCGCAGCGCCGCGTTCTGCACCCCTTGCGTGAAGGTTAACAAACCGTAAAAGTAGAAAGCCACACTGCTGTATCTGAGGAGAAACAGTTGGCGAAACGTCAAATAAATGACTCGCGACCCACACCAGCTAAGCGAGCAAAAAACAAGCTGACAAACATTTCACTTTGGGTGTTTGCAGCATTGGTCTTGGGCGGCGGCGTCGTCGCAGGGTCCACGGCGTTGACCCCACTCGATAGCGCGATTCACCACCGGCTTGCTTCAGTCGATCCGGTGACCAACACTCAACTAACATGGCGCGATGGGCTGACCCAACTCGGGCAACTTGACTGGCAAGCTTTCGTTGTGATCGCAACAATAGGGTTGCTGATAGCATTGGCTGCTACGATTGTTTTGCGCCTGTCCTGGCGGTTCAGAGAGCCAACCTTTACTGACAGAATGCTGAAGCCCGTCGCTCACACATACACCGATCACCTTAGAATCAATCGCCACGATTGCGCGAAGTTCTTGGAAACCAGCCCTCAGACCCCGGCCTTCAAGCTAGCAGAACGTATGCGGGAGGAGCACAAAGGTCATTATGTTGTAACGATCGTCGAAGCTCAAACCAAACGTGTTTGCCTCTATAAAGAAATGCATTTGCAGTTTGTGAGTAAGGGCAGCGGCGCGGTCGACACGGAGCGCATCCAACTTAGCATCGACGATTTGACCACAGTCAGACTAAAGAACGGACATCCCGACGATGACGACGATCTGGACACCGAAGGGCGACCCAATCAAGTCAGCGGCCGTTACAACATTTATGTTCGGCCTGTTCGCTGGTTCGATGTTCGCCACTGGCTTCTTCACCCAAACCGCGAAATCCGGATCGTCGTGTGGGTCACACTCATAACAACCTCGTTTCCGCTCATTCTCGATTTTCTCTTCAACGCAGCCTAACCCCTACCCCCGCAAAATCTTCCCCATCGCCTTCCCCTTCGCGAGCTCGTCCACGAGTTTGTCCATGGAACGGATCTCGCGCATCAGCGGGTCGTCGATCTCTTCCACGCGCACGCCGCAGATCACGCCGGTGATCAGCGCCCGCGCGGGGTTCATCGCCGGCGCCTCGGCAAAGAACGTCTCCAGGTCGGCGCCCGCCGCAATCTGCGCCTCCAGCGCCGCCTGCGGATAGCCGGTGAGCCACCGGATCACCTCGTCCAGCTCTGCCGCGCTCCGCCCCTTGCGCACCACCTTGGTCACATAGAGCGCGTGGATGCTCGCAAAGCTGTACGCGAACACCCGCGCCTGGCTCACCTTCGGCATGACCGTTCCCCTCCGCATCTCCCGGCGCGCAGGCTAACCCCGGCGCCCGCACAAAACAAGAACACTCTGGACACGGCTCCCCCCACCGCCCATATCTTGCGGCCATGGCCCGCCCCTCCAAACCTCCCGCTCGCGGCGTCGCCGACGCTTCCGCTGCCTTCAGCTTTGACGGCTTCGCGATGGACGCCGCCGGCAGCCTTCCCTCCGACCAGTGGACGCCGCACCGGCCGGACCGCGCCTGGGTGAAGCTCGAAGGCGGCCGCCGCTTCCGCGTGCAGGCCGACTACCAGCCCGCCGGCGACCAGCGCACCGCCATCCCGGAACTCGTCGAGGGCATCGCCGCCGGCGAGCGCGACCAGGTCCTCCTCGGCGCGACCGGCACCGGCAAGACCTTCACCATGGCCAAGATCATCGAGGCGACCCAGCGCCCCGCGCTCATCCTCGCCCCCAACAAGACCCTCGCCGCCCAGCTCTACGGCGAGTTCAAGTCCTTCTTCCCGGACAATGCGGTCGAGTATTTCGTCTCCTACTACGACTATTACCAGCCCGAGGCCTATGTTCCGCGGGCGGACCTTTACATCGAGAAGGAATCCTCGATCAACGAGGCCATCGACCGGATGCGCCACTCCGCCACCCGCGCCATCCTCGAACGCGATGACGTGATCATCGTTGCCTCCGTCTCCTGCCTCTATGGTATCGGCTCGGTCGAGTCCTACACCTCGATGACCTTCACCCTGAACGCCGGCGAGCGCATCGACCCGCGCGCCGTCGCCGAGCGCCTCGTCGCCAACCAGTACACCCGCAACGACATCGCCTTCGGGCGCGGCACCTTCCGCCTCAAAGGCGACGTGCTGGACATCTTCCCCGCCCACTACGAGGACCGCGCCTGGAAGCTCTCCTTCTTCGGCGACGAGCTCGAATCCATCGTCGAGTTCGATCCGCTGACAGGCCGCACGCTGCAGAAGCTGCCCGCCATCAAGATCTACGCGAACAGCCACTACGTGACCCCGCGCCCGACGCTCACGCAGGCGGTGGAATCCATCAAGCAGGAACTGAAAGCCACCATCGCCCACTTCGAAAAGCACGGCAAACTGATCGAGGCCCAGCGCATCGCCCAGCGCTGCCAGTATGACATCGAGATGATGGCCGCCACCGGCTCCTGCAACGGCATCGAGAACTATTCCCGCTACCTCACCGGCCGCAAGCCCGGCGAGCCGCCACCGACCCTGTTCGAATACCTGCCCCAGAACGCCCTCGTTTTCACCGACGAGTCCCACCAGACGATCCCCCAGATCGGCGCCATGTTCAAAGGCGACTTCAGCCGCAAGTCCACGCTCGCCGAATACGGCTTCCGCCTGCCCTCCTGCATCGACAACCGCCCCCTCAAATTCGAGGAATGGGACGCGATGCGCCCGCAGACCGTCCACGTCTCCGCCACCCCCGGCAAGTGGGAGCTGGAGCGCACCGGCGGCGTCTTCACCGAGCAGGTCATCCGCCCCACCGGCCTGATCGACCCGCCCGTCGAGGTCCGCCCCGTCAGCACCGACGGCGCCAACCAGGTCGATGACGTGATGGCCGAAGTGAAGGCCGTCGCCGCCGCCGGCTTCCGCTCACTGATCACGACCCTGACGAAGAAGATGGCGGAAAACCTGACCGACTTCCTCCACGAAAACGGCGTGCGCGTGCGCTACATGCACTCCGACATCGACACGATCGAGCGCATCGAGATCATCCGCGACCTGCGCCTCGGCGTCTTCGACGTCCTCGTCGGCATCAACCTCCTGCGCGAGGGCCTCGACATTCCGGAATGCGCCTTCGTCGGCATCCTCGACGCCGACAAGGAAGGCTTCCTGCGCTCGGAAACCTCCCTCGTGCAGACCATCGGCCGCGCCGCCCGCAACTCGGAAGCCCGCGTTGTTCTGTATGCGGACCGTATCACCGGCTCCATGGAGCGCGCGATGGAAGAGACCCGCCGCCGCCGCGAGAAACAGTCCGCCTACAACCTGGAACACGGCATCACGCCGACCACCATCATCCGCGAGGTCTCCGACATCCTCGGCGAACTCGGCGACAAACCCTCCGCCTCCCGCTCCCGCCGCGCCCGCGAACGTGGGCAGGTCGAGACAAAAGCCTTGCCACTTGCGGGTGAATCCGGCCACAATCTCAAAGCGGTCATCGCGCAGGTCGAAAAACAGATGCGCGAAGCGGCGGCGAACTTGGAATTCGAAGATGCGGCACGCCTCAGGGATGAGCTGAAGCGGCTGCGGGAGCAGGATTTGGGGATTTGATTCGTGTTGCGATTTTCGTCATTTAACTCAAGGGAGTAGCGGCGTTTGGCATGACTCAACATATCACACATATGCACTCGTTTTTGGTGCGCCCACAAAAGGGACAGCCGGTCACACCCTGCGTCGGTGTGCAGCTAGGTCTATCTGGCAAACTCTTTGATATGTTGAGCAGACTATACGCTTCCAGCGAAGATGAATGCAAAATCGACATCGCATTCACGTCGACAACTCAAAGCAACGATACCCGTGATCTGTTCATACGGTATCTCGCGGCGCCGACACTATCCAACGCAACAGTAATTGCCGAGAAACTCGAGCAAGTAACAACAGGTACGTCAGGCATGGGGCTATTGTTCACCATGGTGGGCGAGGATCTCAAGACCAAGAAGAACAAACTTGTTGTATCTAGATTTCCGGCAGACAGCGGCATTTTGGCTGAAGTCGATAAAGGCTCATTGAACGTGCAGCTTCTGGAACGAGTTTTCATGAAAAATGAGAAGTCGTACAAAGCCGTCATGTACAGGAACCTCACCAAGTCTTCGAGCAATTGGAAAGGCAAAGCGATTGATCGACAGATTTCCGACTTCAATAACCCAACATCAAAGTACTGGATAAAAGACTTTCTAGAGTCGGATTTTTCAGTAACGTCTGCGCACGGAACAACAAGAATTGCAGAGGCGTTGAAGCAGGCTGCCAACGACGCCACAGACATAGATTTGAAGGAAGAGCTTGCCGCAGCAGGAATTTTGCTTGGCGGTTTCTCAGGCAAGGCAGTTTCGATAGACTCAATCATCTCGGGACTAAATTTGTCGAACTCAGCTGCGGAAGCAATTCGTCAGCAGGTGCCAAGCAAGGCGGCGAGAGCGGAGACGTTCCAATACGATCACATGATTTTTAGAAACATATTCAGATTCAAGTCTGTCATGATCAGCAATGGCGTTATGATTACCGCAGACGCATCTGAGTTTGATAATGTCGTCGACATTTCAGGAAAGGGGAAAATCAAAAAGTTCTCCACTTCGGGTGAAGTAGTGAACCAGAAAATTCAGAAATCTTCTCCAAAAGGCATCCTTTAGATGAGTCTGCGGAAAGCTTACAATAGGAGGCGCGACCGCGTTTTGCTGCCCGTAGCGAAATCGCTTGAGGCTCACATAGAAAAGTTGCTCAAAACCACCAAGCGAATTGATAGGATTTGTGCCCGTGCTAAAGAGACTGAGAGTTTTCTCAGAAAGGCCCAGAACAAATCGAAAAACGGGGCATTAAAATACGCTGAGCCGCTTAATGAGATTCTAGATCAAATCGGCGTCAGAATCGTGGTGTTTTATCCCCAAGATGTGGATTTGGTATCCTCGGTTATCTCTGACTACTTCATGGCAATTGAGACCAAAGAACTAGCACCCGAGTTTGAGTATGAGTTTGGTTACATCGGGCGGCATTTCATACTCTCGATCCCGACCGAGTTAATTCCCGAGGATGCAGATGAAGATTTATTGCCTCAGCACTTCGAACTTCAAATCAAGACAATGTTTCAGCACGCTTGGTCTGAGGCAAGCCACGATCTCGCTTATAAGCCAGGACACGGAGCTCTCGATTCAGAGCAATTGCGATTGATCGCCTACGCCGCCGCCCAAGCGTGGGGGGCAGATCGAATCTTCCGGGACATCAGCGACGGGCGAATATTTCAGAATATCGGAAAGATTTAGCCGGAGGCACTTCGCGCCTCGTAGTGTGGGTTGAGCGCGGCGAAATGAGCGCCATTGTTGTGCTCACGATTTAGGCTCGTTCTTTAATGCCAGAATCAAAACCGCTATTGAAAAAACTAGGATGGCCAGAGCGATTAAAACCCCAGAAACCTGTGCACCAACGGTTGTCGAAGTGAGCAGTGCTGCCATCAGCGCGGCGATTGCTCCCACGAAACCTGCGGCAGCTGTAAGGATTCCGATCAATTGGGGAATGCCAAATTCCATAGTCACCTCCCTCGAACTTCCGACTCAGGTGATGCTATCGCAAACTTATTGACTTCTACTTAACGCTGTTAACCATTTAGACGTCATTTTTTTGCAATTTTAACTTTGACTCACTGTTTTGTAAGTTCAATTTTGCTTTTTTGGATATCTCTAGAGTAAACGCGCTCGCGAATATTAACTATTTTTTCTTCCCGCAAGGCAATTGGATGTCGTTTTCCTCTCTAAGGCGGAGGCGCTTCGCGCCTCCTAGGGAGGGTTGAGCGAAGCGATACCCACCCTACGATTCAACGCCTGAATGGTCCAACGTTTACACTTCGTTCGTGCAGCGAATCCATCCTGCAACCTTTGCGTGGCAAGGGAGGCCAATATGGAATCGAGCAAACCGGGCAAAAGCGTTTACGCTCAGATCGGCGTTTGGTGGGATGAGGACAAAGGTGAAATCCATCTGACCGTGCCAAATTCCGGATGGTTTCACACGACGGTCAACGCAAAAGAAGGCAGCATCCGATGCCACAAGAATCTGTTTGCCAAACTCGGACGCTTGCTGAGGGAACAAGGTGCGCCTGCTCCTCCAAAGGAGATGACGCCCGATTACGATTATTGATTTTGTAGGCGGAGGCGCTGCGCACTTCCTAGGGGTGGGTTGGGCGCAGCGAAACGCACCCTTTGGCAAGTCAGCCAACTTACACCTGCGAGTATCGCTGCGCCCGACGAACTAAACCTAGCTCATGGCTTAGGCTTCGTGATGTCGTAATAGTAGGGGAAGTCTGGGTTGGGATCTACCATATGGCCGCTCGGCGTGTAAAACTTACCATCGCCTGCAGGCTTTATGTCGGTTCCAAGAATCCCAAGCTGTACTCCGTTACAACTGGTGACGCTGCCGTCACCATCGTGCCAATTGCCGTTGCTGTCTCGATAACCGCTCACAATTTACTCCTTACGCTGATTAATTTCAAAGGTACCTTGATTCGAAATTGGGTCAATCGTTCATGGCACTGCATTCAATTTGCTGTTCTTTAATTGCTTGAATCCGCGCAAGCAGAGGCATTTCGCGACTCGTAGGGTGGGTAGAGCGCAACGAAACTCACCGCCCCTTCACGCGACATCTCGGCGGGCTCATCCTGAGCGAAGTCGAAGGAGAGCCCGGGCGCGGTGAGGCCGGCCTTGCATCGCTTGGCCATCCTTCGACTTCGCTCAGGATGAGCGTTGGGGTTTTTGGCGGGCGGCGCATCCACCTCACCCTCCCTTAACCCCTCCGTGCTATCCCTAGCGCCAACGCGAAGGAGAGCCCCCATATGTGGATTCACCGCAAGGAACACTTCCGCAATGCGGGGCGTACACCGGAGCGCTCGAAGGTCGCCGCCACGGTCTACTACCTGCCCGATACCGACGAGGGTCCACCTCCCCAGGGCTGGGACGAGCGCTGCCCGCATTGCAGCGCCGCCATCCGCGTCTCCCGCCCCCGCCATGGCGGCACCGCCATCAGCGAAATCCTCCCCTCCGGCCGCCTCATCCCCCACCCCTGCTTCGACCGCCTCCGCGGCAAACGCCCCAGCGACGAGACGCTGGACTTGTTTGAGGACCTCTAAAGCCCCCTCTCCCTTCAGGGAGAGGGGGTTGGGGGTGAGGGGCTTGCGAGGATCAGAAATCGCACCGCGATTTCCCGAGCTCGCGAGGACAAGCGATTGCACTGCAATCGCCCGAGCGAGGCCGCGCGCCGCAAGGCGCGTGGCGAGAAAGACTCCTGACCGGCATCTCCTGCCTCAAGCCCCTCACCCCTGCCCCTCTCCCGCAAGCGGGAGAGGGGTTCCAGGTTACTCCGCCCACGGATCAATTCCCTGCCGCACCGCAGCAATTTCACACCCCGTCTTAAATCTGTGCAATTTCTCCCCGGAAAAGCGAATCACCCTCTCGACTCATACCCCGTTCGGTGAGATCGTTACGTCAAGCCAACGAAATCCCGGCGGGAGACAACCCGCAAAGTGGAGCGGAGGCGAGCCCATCGCCCCCATGCGGGTGGCCGGGCCAGGAGCAGAGCCGGGAGACCGGCCGCGCAAAGGGCCAGGCAGGATGCACGGGACAAAAACAGGCGGTGGCCCGGAGCGCGGGAGCTAGACCCGCACACTGGGAGCCGGAAGCCGTTACCGGGGCGCAAGTCCGAAAGACGGTGG
This sequence comes from Hyphomonadaceae bacterium, assembly GCA_027485145.1. GTDB lineage: Bacteria > Pseudomonadota > Alphaproteobacteria > Caulobacterales > Hyphomonadaceae > Hyphomonas. The sequence goes on from JAIXRO010000159.1 coordinate 24,568, forward strand.
CCAAGAGCCCGAAAGCTCCATCAGGGAGCATGAAGAAGAACTGCGCCCGCAAGGGCACGGGATCGACCGAGTGCGACCAAAATGAAGCGCCAGAGATGGGCGGGAGAAGCGGCCAAGTCCTTGAAGCGGCGCAAGGCCCCCCGGCTTGGCGCGCGGACAAGGCACCGCAACACGGAGCGCGCGCCTGCCAGGGCGAACGTCCGTAAGCGGAGGGTGATGGAAGGTGCGCCTCAAAAGCGGACCGGAAAGAACTCGAAGGTGACGTTCGAACCACCGCTCACGAGTGCTAGCACAGTGTCTCGGTAGTCTGATTCGAAACACCCGGAAAGGCGCGGCGCCCCTCAAAAGGTTCCGCGCCTTTCTTTTTGCGCACTCGCCCCCGCCCCGCCCTCGCCATTGACTCGCCCGCGCGCCGCATTAGCCTCACAACCATAGCTGGCGCAAAGCGAGGTCGCGAACACGCCGGAAACGCGCCGGCATGTTGACCACCCCAGACCCAGACCGCACCATCCAGCTCGATTGCTACCGCCGCGTCCGCTGGCGCACCGGCCATAGCGAGCAGGTCGGCTCCGCCTTCGTCGGCAACGGCATCGGCGCCGCCGTGCTCAGCGGCACCGGCAATGAAGTCATCTCGCCCGGCACCATGCCGATGGTCCTGATCATGGCGCTGTCCACTCGCCAGCGTCAGAGCTTCGATCTCCTCGGCCGGCGCACGACGGCCCCCCTGAGGGCGGAAAGCGCCATCGTCATGCCCCAGGGCCAGGAAAGCTGGTGGGCCTCGGACGAGCCGAAGCGCAATCTCCACATCCACGTCCAGCCGCACTATCTCGAGACGCTCGGCCTCAGGCTGCACGATACCGCGCGCCCGCAATTCGGCCTGCGCGATCCCCTGCTCGCGCGGCTCGGCCGCCTCATCTCCGCCTCCCTGTCCGACAGTGATGGCGCCCCGCTCTTCATTGATCACCTGCTGCTCGCCTATGTCGCCCGCCTGTTCGCCGCCGCGGGGGCGCCGCGCGCCCAGCTCACCGGCGGGCTCAGCGCCTCGGCCGCGCGCCGCTG
>JAIXRO010000135.1 GCA_027485145.1 Hyphomonadaceae bacterium
CGAATGGCCGCACCGTATCGGCCTCGCTGCGGCTCGATTTCTGAGCGGGGTCCGGGTGGCGGCTTACGCCACCCGGTTCGCCACCAGATCATCGACCACCGCCGGATCGGCGAGCGTCGCGGTATCGCCCAGGCTCGACACGTCGCCCTCGGCGATCTTGCGCAGGATGCGGCGCATGATCTTGCCGGAGCGGGTTTTCGGCAGGCCCGGGGCGAACTGGATCAGGTCCGGCGAGGCGATGGGTCCGATTTCGTTCCGGACATGCTGGACGAGGTTCTTGCGCAACCCTTCATCCGCGACGACACCGGTGCGCAGCGTCACGTAAGCATAGATGCCCTGCCCCTTGATGTCATGCGGATAGCCAACCACGGCGGCCTCGGCCACGGCATCGTGGCTGACCAGCGCGCTTTCGACTTCCGCCGTGCCCATGCGGTGGCCGGAGACGTTGATCACATCGTCGACGCGGCCGGTGATCCAGTAGAAGCCGTCTTCGTCGCGGCGGCAGCCATCGCCCGTGAAATACTTGCCGGGATAGGCGGTGAAGTAAGTGTCGACGAAGCGCTGGTGATCTCCGTACACGGTGCGCATCTGACCGGGCCAGCTGTCGGTGATCAGGAGGTTGCCATCGGCGGCGCCTTCAAGCTCCTTGCCTTCGGCGTCGACGAGCACCGGCTTGATGCCGAAGAAAGGGTGCGAGCCCGCGCCGGGTTTCATGTCTGTGGTGTTCGGCAGCGGCACGATCAGCGTACCGCCCGTCTCGGTCTGCCACCAGGTATCGACGATGGGGCAGCGCGCCTCGCCGACGACGTGGAAATACCATTCCCAGGCCTCGGGATTGATCGGCTCACCCACCGTGCCGAGCAGGCGCAGCGACCGGCGATGAGATTTCTTCACAGGACCTTCGCCTTCGCGCATCAGGGCGCGGATGGCGGTGGGCGCGGTGTAGAAGATCGTGACCTTGTGATGGTCGCAGACTTTCCAGAAGCGGCTCGCATCGGGGTACGTCGGCACGCCTTCGAACATGACGCTCGTCGCGCCGTTCGCGAGGGGTCCGTACACGATGTAGGTGTGGCCGGTGACCCAACCGACATCGGCGGAGCACCAGAAGATGTCGTTTTCCTTCAGGTCAAAGACGTATTCATGCGTCATCGAGGCCCAGACGAGATAGCCACCCGTGGTGTGCAGCACGCCCTTCGGCTTGCCGGTGGATCCGGACGTGTAGAGGATGAAGAGCGGGTCCTCGGCGTTCATCGGCTCAGGCGGGCAATCGGCGGAGACATCCGCGCCGATCTCGTGCAGCCAGTGATCGCGGCCCTCCGTCATCGGAACATCGGCGCCGGTGCGCTGGACGACCAGCATCTTCTTCACCATGCCGCCCGCGATCTCGCAGGCCCGGTCCGCGTTGGCCTTCAGCGGCACGGTCTTGCCGCCGCGCAGGCCTTCATCGGCGGTGATCAGGACTTCCGATCCGCAATCGGTGATGCGGCCTGCCAGCGCGTCTGGCGAAAATCCTCCGAACACGACCGAATGCACCGCGCCGATCCGCGCGCAGGCAAGCATGGCATAGGCCGCTTCGAGGATCATCGGCATGTAAATGGTGACGCGGTCGCCCTTCTTCACGCCGAGCGCCTTCAGCACGTTGGCGAACTTGCAGACGGCAGTGTGCATCTGCCGGTAGGTGATCGTGTAGCTCTCGCCGGGGGCATCGCCTTCCCAGATCATCGCCGCCTTGTCGCCGCGCGTGGCGAGATGACGATCGAGGCAGTTGGCGGAGACGTTCAGCACGCCGTCATGGTACCAGCGCACATGCAGGTCGCCGGTCTCCCAGGAGACGTCCTTCACCTGCGTGTAGGGCGTCATCCAGTCGAGCCGCTTGCCCTGCTCGCCCCAGAAGGCGACGGGGTCCGCGATCGAGGCGGCATACATCTCGAGGTATTTCTCGCGCGTGAGGTTAGCCTGCTTCGCAAAGGATTCGGGAACGGGGTAGGTCTTCGACGTGTCGCTCATGGCCGGGCGCTTCCTCGGGTGGTTCAGTATTCAGCGCCACCCTAGCCATTTTTGGCCGCCGGGTGAAACGCGATATCTCGACGCTTAACGCGCGTCCCGGACAAGCGAAAGGTTGCATCAACCCGCCGAGGCATGGCCTAAGGATATCGGACAAGTACGCCACAAAAGGCGACGGGGAGGATCTGATGACCAAGGAGACGGCAGGCACCGCCCTGCCCGGCGCGAAAGGCGCGCAGACCGGACAGACACGCGTGATCGCCGCGTCTTCGCTCGGCACCGTGTTCGAGTGGTACGATTTCTACCTCTATGGGTCGCTGGCGTCCTACATCTCGCTGCACTTCTTTTCAGGCGTGAACGAGACCACCGGCTTCATCTTCGCGCTGGCCGCCTTTGCCGCCGGGTTTGCGGTGCGCCCCTTCGGAGCCGTCGTGTTTGGCCGGATCGGCGACATGGTCGGGCGCAAGAACACCTTCCTCGTCACCATGGCGATCATGGGCTTGTCCACCTTCGTGGTCGGCTTGCTGCCCGGATATGACCAGATCGGCGTGCTCGCACCCATCCTGCTGATCCTGATGCGCCTGCTGCAAGGCCTTGCGCTCGGCGGCGAATATGGCGGCGCGGCGACTTATGTGGCCGAGCATGCGCCGGACAACAAACGCGGCCTATACACATCCTGGATCCAGACGACGGCGACCATGGGACTGTTCCTGTCGCTGATGGTCATCATGGGCACACGGATGGCGATGTCGCCGGATGCGTTCTCGGACTGGGGCTGGCGGGTGCCGTTCCTGTTCTCGATCCTGCTGCTGGCGGTGTCGATCTGGATCCGGTTGCAGCTGAACGAGAGCCCCGCCTTCCAGAGGATGAAGGACGAGGGGACCACTTCGAAAGCGCCGCTGAAGGAATCGTTTGGCGAGTGGAGCAATCTGAAGATTGTGCTGATCGCGCTTTTCGGCGCCGTCGCCGGTCAGGCGGTGGTCTGGTATACGGGGCAGTTCTACGCGCTGTTTTTCCTCGAGCGCATGACGAAAGTGGATGGGCTGACGGCGAATACGCTGGTGGCGATCGCGCTGCTGGTGGGGACCCCGTTCTTCATCGTGTTCGGGTGGCTGTCCGACAAGGTCGGCCGCAAGCCTATCATCCTGGCCGGATGCGCACTGGCAGCGGTGACCTACTTCCCGCTGTTCAATGCGTTGACCTGGGCGGCCAATCCTGCGCTCGCCGAGGCGCAGCGCGCCGCGCCGGTGGTGGTGCACGCCGATCAGGACGCCTGCTCCTTCCAGTTCGATCCGGTGGGCCGGAATGCGTTCGACAGCCAGTCGTGCGACGTGGCGCGCACTTTCCTTGCGCGGGCCGGTGTCAGCTATGACAATGTCGCGCTGGCGCCGGGGGCGACGGCCGAGCTGCATATCGGCGACACGGTCGTCAAAGCTCCGGACACGGCCAATCTTCAAGGCGAGGCGCGCGCTGGCGCCATCAAGGCCTTCCAGGCCGAAGCGCGCGCGGCGCTGGACGCCGTGGGGTATCCCGCGGCCGCCGATCCAGGCCGGATCAACAAGCCACTCGTCGTCGCCATCCTCGCGCTGCTCGTGATCTATGTGACGATGGTCTATGGACCGATCGCCGCGATGCTGGTGGAGCTGTTCCCGACGCGCATACGCTACACATCGATGTCCCTGCCCTATCATATCGGCAACGGTTGGTTTGGGGGCTTCCTGCCGACGACAGCTTTCGCCATCGTGGCGGCGACCGGCAACATCTATAACGGTCTCTGGTATCCCGTGATCATCGCCTCGGTGACGCTCGTCTTCGGTCTGTTCTTTTTGCCCGAGACCTACAAACGCAAGATGCACGACTGAGAGGAGGCGGCATGTTCAACAATTCCGAATGGCTCGGGCAGGTGCGGGAAGAGGTGATCGACCCCGCGCGGGAGATCGTCGATCCGCACCATCACCTCTGGCCCAAGCCGCTTCTGTCCTATGACCTTGAGGAACTCTGGTCGGACACCGAAGACGGGCACAATGTGGTGCAGACCGTGTTCATGGAGTGCGGCTCGGCCTACCGTGCGGACGGTCCGGAACACCTGAAGCCCGTGGGCGAGACCGAGTTCGTGACCGCGGCGGCGGAGCGGGCGGCGCAGTCTCCCCAAAAGGCGCAGATCGCCGGCATCGTGGCGCATGCGGACTTGCGACTGGCGGAGCTGGATGCCGTTCTGGACGCGCATGTGGAGGCCGCCAAGGGGCGCTTCCGGGGCATCCGGCACGCCGGCGCATTCGAGCCGGACAGCAGCGCGCTGACGATTCCCGGCCGCGGCCCGAAGGGCCTGTTTGCGGACCCCGCTTTCCGCGAGGGCGTCGCCCGGCTCGGCGCGCGGGGCCTGACCTATGACACCTGGATCTACCATCATCAGTTGCCGGAATTTGCCGCCCTTGCCGGCGCCGTGCCCGGCACACTGATGATCCTCGACCATTTCGGGACGCCGCTGGGCGTCGGGCCCTATGCGGGCAAACGTGACGAGATTTTCGCGAAGTGGAAGGACGACATTGCCGAGGTCGCGGCCTGCCCGAACGTCCATGCCAAGATTGGCGGGATGGCGATGCCGGACAATGGCTTTGGCTGGAACGGCTGGGAAAAACCTCCGTCTTCGGATGATTTCGTTGAGGCGCAGGCCCCCTGGTATCATCACGCGATCAAGGTGTTCGGGCCGGAGCGCTGCATGTTTGAAAGCAACTTTCCGGTGGACCGGTTGTCGCTGAGCTACCGCACGCTGTGGAACGGGCTGAAGAAGATCGCGAAGGATTATCCGGATGCGGCGCAAGCGGCGATGTTCAGCGGAACGGCGCGGAAGGTTTACAAGCTGGAGCTTTCCGCATGACACCTCAGACCTTGCCCCCTCTTCCCGCCCAACCGGCCGGCGTTCCATGGCCCACACGCGAATGGCCTGCGGCGACACTGGCCAGTCCTGTCGCTGCGAAACTCTCGCCTCTGCTCGACCTCGCCTTCAGCAACCCGGCGCCCGCGACGATGGGCGAGACGCATGCCTTCCTCGCCGTTCAGGGCGGGCGCATCGTGGCGGAGCGCTACTGGACGGGGTTTGACCGGGCGAGCACGCACCATTCCTGGTCGCAGGCCAAGAGCATGACGCAGGCCCTGATCGGCATTCTCGTGCGCGAAGGCAAGATCGATATTCACGCCCCTGCGGACGTGCCCGAATGGCAGGGCGCCGATGATCCGCGCCGGGCGATCACGCTGGACCAGCTCTTGCGCATGTCGAGCGGGCTGAAATTTGCCGAGGACTATGTCGATGCAGGCGTCTCAGATGTGATCGAGATGCTGTTCGGGTCTGGCAAGGACGATGTCGGCGGGTTCGCCGCGAAGTTCCCGCTGGTGCATCCGCCCGGCGCAGCCTGGAGCTATGCGAGCGGCACGACGAATATCATCGCGCGGATCGCGGCGCGGGCGCTGGGGGCCTCCGGCGAGGCGTTCCGTGATTTCATGTTCCGGGAACTGTTCGGGCCGATCGGCATGACTTCGGCTGAGCCGAAGTTTGACGCCGCCGGCACCTTCATCGGTTCGTCCTTCTGCTTTTGCACGGTGCGGGATTTTGCGCGCTTCGGGCTGCTGTATATGAGAGACGGTGTCTGGGATGGCACGCGCATCCTGCCGGCAGGCTGGGTGGATTATGCCCGCACGCCGACGCCGGTGCCGCCAACCGAGATGATGGGATACGGCGCACATTGGTGGCTGGGCATGGCCGGGCCGGGCAGCTTCTCGTCGAACGGCTATGAAGGTCAGTACACGGTGATGGTGCCGGAGCTGGACCTGATCCTCGTGCGCAACGGCAAGTCGCCGCTCGAGCAGAAGGACAATGTCATCCGCTGGATGAGCGACGTGGCGGACGCATTCAGACCGTAGCAGGTGTGGTCGCGCGGCGCCGGCGCGGTATACGGACGATCACCAGCCAGATCAGCATGGCAAGGATCGGGAAGACGCCAAGCCAGATGGGCGCGGTCGTGTCATGGAACCATTGCGGGAAGACCTGCGGCTGGCCGAAGAAGAGCGAGCCGGAAGCGATGAACATCGAGAAGCACATCCGCCAGAGGTGGCGCGCGGTGCGGGCGACGCCGCGGATCGTTTTCCGGAGGATGACATGCAGCTCGCCGATGGCGGCAAACGTACCGGCGATCATGAAAAGGAAGAAGGCCTGCGGGGGTGAGCCGTCCACGGTGCCGGTCTCGCTCTGAGATCCCATCCAGGCGAAGGTCGCACCCATGGCGACAAGGCCGAGCGCGATGGCGAGGCCGACATACTGCTTGGCGCCGGCCTTGATTTCGACGCGCTCCCGCGCAGCGAGCCAGCCGCTCACGAGCAGGTAAAGCGCCATGATGCCGGCGACGAAGTTCGGCCTCTGCCCGGTCTCGAGGAACGGCGCGACGCCGGCGCCGATGGCATAGGTAACCAACATGGAGACGAAAAAGACGGCGCCCGCCGTCCGGTGGATACGTTGCCCCTTGCGCGAGGCGATGGCGACGGCGCCGGAGAGCAGGCCGATCGCCCCGCCCCCGATATGCGCATAGAGCAAAGCATCGGCCCCGAGATGCATCCAGAGCGGATCGCCGGGCCGGGCCTGCAGGTTATCCGCAGCGGCGAGTCCCGCGCAGAGCGGTAAAGCCAGCAGGACGAGCACCGGCAACCGGAGGATCAGTTTCGACATGAAGCGGCCTTGTGCGAGCGTTCAGGCTCATATCGTTATACGATATAATACCTTATTGCAATACGATAAACGCCGTTGGCGTGAGCGGTGGAGACGCGCCGCCCGTTCGTCCCGCTTGCGTTCCCTCCACCCTTCCCCTATACGCCCGCCTTCAAAGGACGGCGCCAGGCCGTGCCTGTCAGGTTCCGACCTTCCGACGCGAAGACACGGTCCAGGGCGAAAGGAAAACAAGATGTCCAAACATAACATCGTATTCAATGTTGACGTGCGCGCGCGCGTCGGCACCGGCGGCGCCCGTGAGGCCCGCCGCGAGGGCTTCGTGCCCGGCGTTCTCTATGGCGGCGAACTCGCGCCAGTGGCGATCAACCTGCGCAAACCGGAAGTGATCAAGGCGATCGAGACGGGCCAGTTCCTGAACACGACCGCCACCCTGATCTACAAGAGCGAGAAGCAACTGGTCATCCCGCAGGGCATCCAGATGCACCCGGTCTCCGACCAGCCCTGGCACGTGGACCTGCGCCGCGTCGAGCCTGATCAGATCATCAAGGTCGAGGTGCCCGTGCACTTCAAGGGCCAGGAAGCCAGCCCCGGCCTCAAGAAGGGCGGCACGCTCAACGTCGTTCGCCACTCGGTCGAACTGAACGTGCCGGCTGCCCGGATTCCGGAATACCTCGAAGCCGATATCTCGGCGCTCGAAGTCGGCGACAACGTCAAGATTTCGGACATCAAACTTCCAGCGGATGCGAGCCCGGCCATTGCGGACCGCGACTTCACGATCGCCACCATCGCAGGCCGTGGTGGCAAGGCCGACGAAGAGCCGGCCGCCGCCCCGACGGCTGACGCCGTTCCTGCGGCCAAGGCGAAAGCTCCGGCCGGCGGCGCAGCCGCTGCCCCTGCCAAGGGCGCCGCACCTGCAAAAGCCCCGGCAAAGCCAGCCGGCAAGAAGTGATCCAATCTGGACTTCTCGGAGGCCGCCCGTCACAAGCGGGCGGCCTCTTCGATTCCGGGGCGGATGAAAGACGGATGGACGGGCCATGCTGATCCTGGCCGGACAGGGCAATCCCGGCGCGAAGTACGCCAGGAACCGGCACAATGCCGGCTTCCTGTTGCTCGACAGGATCCATGCGGCGCACGGGTTCGGGCCATGGCGCGCCAAGTTTGACGGCGAGATTTCAGAAGGCGCCGTCGATACACCGGCGGGGCGGCAGAAGGTGCTGCTGCTCAAGCCCCAGACCTTCTACAACGAATCCGGCCGCGCAATGTCGAAGGCCTCCACCTTCTACAAGGTCGGACCCGAGGCGGTGATTGTCCTGCATGACGAGATCGACCTTGCGCCGGGCCGCGTACGCATGAAGACGGGCGGCGGCGCAGCGGGCAACAATGGCGTGCGCTCGGCGATTGCGCATCTCGGGCCAGACGTGCGCCGGATCCGCGTCGGCGTCGGCCACCCGGGCGACAAGTCGCTGGTGATGCCCTACGTCCTGTCGGACTTCTCGAAGGCCGACCTTGCCTGGTTCGAACCGCTGGGCGACGCGATCTGCAAGGCCCTGCCGTATCTGGTCGCTGGCGAGGATGAACGATTCCAGACCGAAGTCATGCGCCTTGCGCCTGCGCCGAAGCTGGACCCCAAACAGGCTGGCCGTCCGGACACGGACTGAGTTACGCCTTGCGCACGATCGCCATGTTGGCGCGCGTACCTTCAACGACCACCGCATCACCGATGACAATCGCGGACTGACCATCGGCGGCCTCCGCGCCCCAGACCGTGTCGCCGATCTTCACCTGGCCCTGCCCGCTGACAAAATTGCGGGTGACTTCACCCCGCTGGCCAACGAGGCTGGCCATGCGCTTGTTCAGCGTCGGGTGTTCCGGCGAAGCCTTGCGCAGGCCCGGAAAGACAAAGCGGCTGATGAAGATCAGCGCGGCCGAGACCAGCGTGAAGACGAGGATTTCGATTTGCCATGCGGTCGCGGTTTCGGGCGCGGCGGCGGCGAAGATCGCCGTGAACACCGCCGCGATGGACGCCATCAGCAGGTCGAATGTACCCGTCAGCATTTCGGCGCCGAACAGGACCAGCGCGAGCGCCAGCCAGTGCCACCAGGTGATCTGGGAGAGCAGTTCATCCATGACGCATTACTCCTTGTGCAGATGGTTCTCGGATCAGCTGGAGGTCCACGGACCGGCGCCGGTTTGGCCGCCGGGGGCTGGCTTGGGCGAGGTGTTGGTGGCCTTGGCGGAGTCCGTCAGGCCGCGAATGCCTTCAATGGTGCCGAGGATCGAGGAGAATTCGGCGGGGATAATGACGGTGCGTTGCTGCGGCGAGGTTGCGAGCTTCTCGAACGCGGCCACATAGGCCTGGCCGAGGAAGTAGTTGATGGCGTTGACGTCGCCCTTGGAGATCGCTTCCGACACCATGGCGGTGGCCTTGGCTTCGGCCTCCGCTTCGCGTTCGCGGGCTTCGGCGTCGCGGAACGCGGCTTCGCGGCGGCCTTCGGCCTGCAGGATCTGCGACTGCTTCTGGCCCTCGGCCTTGAGGATCGCCGATTGCTTCTCGCCCTCGGCCGTGAGGATTTCGGCGCGCTTCAGGCGTTCGGCCTTCATCTGGCGGGCCATCGCCTCGGTGATGTCGGCGGGCGGCGTGAGATCCTTGATCTCGATACGCGTGACCTTGACGCCCCAGGGCAACGTCGCGGCGTCGATGGTGGTCAACAGGCGCGCATTGATTTCGTCGCGGTTCGACAGGACCTGGTCGAGGTCCATCGAGCCGACCACCGTACGGATGTTGGTGAGCGACAGATTGGTGATCGCGTTCAGGAGGTTGTTCACCTCATACGCGGCCTGCACGGCGTCGATGACCTGGATGAAGACGATGGCGTCGCAGGAGACCATGGCGTTGTCGCGCGTGATCACTTCCTGCTGCGGCACGTCGAGCACGGTTTCCATCATGTTCATCTTGCGCCCGATCCGGTCAAAGAACGGATTGATGACGTGCGGACCCGGCGACAGCGTGCGCGTGTAGCGGCCGAAGCGTTCGACGGTCCAGTTGTAGCCTTGCGGCACGAACTTCAGGGCGCCGAACAGCGCAATGATGCCGACCAGAAAAATCAGCAGGAAAGCGGCGATGATGATGTCCATGATGTCCCTCTTCGCAAACGCGATTGGTTTTCAGATGGGGACGGATTTGCCGTTATTCAATAAATCACAACGCAAAATCGGCTTGCCCGTTCCCCGAGCAAGCCGATCATTGCGGCATTCGGTTAAGGTTTGTTAACGGCTGCTCAGAGTTGGCCGAGAAGGTAGTCCGCGGCGGACACCTTGAACTCGCCGCCCTGCTCCACATTCAGCTCCGCCACGACACCGTCCTTCACCAGCATCGAGTAGCGCTGCGAGCGCTTGCCCATGCCGAAGCCGGAGGCGTCGAGTTCGAGGCCAATGGCCTGCGCGAAGGCGCCGTTGCCGTCCGCCAGCATGCGGATCTTGTCTTCGGCATGCGAGGACTTGCCCCAGGCGCCCATGACGAAAACGTCATTGACCGAAGTGCAGACAATTTCCGACACGCCCTTGGCTTCGAACTCGGCGGCCTTGTCCACATAGCCCGGCAGGTGGCGCGCCGAACAGGTTGGCGTGTAGGCGCCGGGCACAGCGAACAGCGCGACGGTCTTGCCGGCGAACACCTGCGCCGTGGTGACAGGCTTCGGGCCATCGGCCGTCATTTCCATGAACGTGGCTTCAGGCAGCTTGTCGCCAACTTTGATGGTCATGGGGAAGTCTCCTTTGTTTCCCCGCCGAGATAGGCCGAAGCGGGCGAACCCGCAAGGCATCGCCCGGCGGCAGGCCGGGGCGGACGGGCTGGTTTTTGCTTGCAATCGGGATGCGGCTGGCCCAGCCTCTGCCCCGGAGACAGGCATGCAGATCGAGACCGACCTCACCGGCAAGCTCCTGATCGCCCTTCCGGGGATCGGCGACACGCGTTTTGAGCGGTC
>JAIXRO010000192.1 GCA_027485145.1 Hyphomonadaceae bacterium
GGGGAACACCGTGTTGCTGAGCCCCAGAGCCCCGCCGAGCGGCTGGTAGACCGACAGCGGACGATAAGCCTTGTCAAGCAGGTTGCGGGCGAACAGCGCCACGGTCCAGCGGTTGGCCGGTCCATCGAGCGAGATCCGTCCGCCCAGCAAGGCATAGGCCGGCGCGCGCGACTGCGGGTTGGCATCGTTCACGGTGCCGACGAACTGGCTTGAGGTGAAGAACAGGTTGCTGTTCAAGTTCAGTCTCATCCCGCCCGACCCGATATCCGTGCCCCAATCGACCGCTACGTTGCCCGACCACTTCGGCGAGAAGGTGTTGGGCTGGCCGGTCAGATCCTGCGTGCCGGGAGTGCCGGGCAGAGCCGATGCGTTGGCGAAGTCGGTGAACTCGGAGTCGAGATAGGCGACCGAGCCGGAGATCGAAAGATCATTCGTTGGCGCGATACGGAGGTCCATCTCGACACCCTGCTGGCGCAGTGCACCGGCATTTCGGACGATGAAGCTCACCCCGTCGAAGGCACGATCCTGAAAGCCGTCGATGTCCATGCGGAACAAGGTGACGTTGGCGGTAAGCAGCCTGTCCATCCAGCTGGTTTTGGCCCCCAGTTCGTAGTTGGTGACAGTCTCGCGGTCGAACAGGCGGCGGGTCGAGACGAGATTGCCGTTCGCATCCACCACCGAAAGCGACGGCGTGCCACCGCCCGAGTTGTAGCCGCCCGACTTGTAGCCGGTCGAAACGTTCGCAAACAGCAGCACGTCATCGGTCGGCGTGTAGTTGAGGCTGGCGCGGTAGGTGAAGCGGCTTTCCTCGATGCCGGGGAAGGTCAGCCTCTCAGTGGCTCGCAGCGTCTGCGTGAAGGGGCTCGACGCTTGCGCATAGGTGCCTTCCTTGCGGTCTGAGGTCCAACGGCCGCCAAGAGTAAGGGTGAGCGCATCGGCGAGGTGAATGTTGCCCTGCCCGTAGATCGCGACGCTCTTGACGTTCTGGAACACGTCCTGATCGGTCGCCGCAGTCCCGCCCGTGGTCGCCACGAAGTTGCTGCAAGCGGTCCGCCCCGGCCCAGCCGGAACGAGCACGCCGCAGAAGCTGGTGCCGAGGTTGAGCTCTTCGCTGAGGCCGAAATCTTCCTCGAAGTAGTAGACGCCCGCGACCATATCGAAGGCACCCCCCAGCCATTCGCGCTCAGGTGAGATGAACTGGAGCTCGTGGTTGTGGCTCTTGGAATCGAACAGGCTGCGGCGCGAGGCGAGGCTGACAGGGAAGTAGATGATGTCCCCGTCGAGCTGGTCGTTGGTCCATACCCGGTAGCTGTTGATCATTCGCAGCGTGCTGCCGCCGATGTCGAGCGAGGCGTCGCTGGCGATGCCCCAGTTCTCGTCCACAAGGCCCTGGGCGATGAACTGGTTCATCACCCGGTCGTTGAGATTGATGTCCGGCCCGCCGTTGAAGGTGGCGCGGATGAAGTCGAGCCGCGCCGGGCTCACCGACGCAGGGTCGAAGTCGAAGTTGGCGACCCCGTCACCCTTGAGCTTGGTGTAGTCGGCGCGCACGATCCATTCGAGATTGCCGAACTCGGCCTTGATTGTACCGCGCAAAGAGAAATCATCGGAGCCGCCGTAGTTCTCGCCGTCCAGCCGGTTCACCCAAGGGCCGCCGAACCACTGTGCCATGCCGGCGAGGCGCACCGCGACGTTGTCGGACAGCGGCACGTTGACGTGGCCCTGGAGCCGGTAGCGATCGAATGAACCGACTTCGGCCGTGACCTCGCCGCTGAACTCGTCCTTCGGCGTGGCGGCGCGCAGCGATAGCGCGCCCACGCTGGCGTTGCGTCCGAACAGTGTGCCCTGGGGGCCGCGCAGCACTTCGACGCTATCGATGTCGAGGAAGGCCCCGAGGATCGAGCCCGACCGCGGCACGTAGACACCGTCGAGGAACACGGCGACGCTCGGCTCGATCAGGGTATTGGCGAGCGAGCCGACGCCGCGAATGCCCAACCGGGTCGAGCCGGTGTTGGACGAACGCACCGATTGGAAGTTGGGCGCGACCTGACCGAGATCGAGCACTGTCAGAACGTTGGCCTCGGTAAGGTTTTCGCCGCTAACGGCAACGATCGAAATCGGCACGTCCTGCACGCTCTGGGCGCGCTTCTGCGCAGTAACGATAATTTCGCCGCCGGAGGCATCCTCAGCCTCAGGCGCGGCGTCCTGAGCGTGCGCAGCCGATGCCGACGCCGCCATGATCGCGAGCGCGCTCACGCACCGGCGCAGGTGTCCAAAGCCCATGTAATCTCTCCCCATCCTCATGTTTATTGTGGCTGGTGATAAGGCCGACTTTCGACCGATATTTCACATTTGGCGACAGCAATTTTGCAATTCGTGTCACAGCCAGCCGAGTTTCAGCGCAGTGAGCACGATTGCAGCGAGCGTGACCGTCTCGATCAACATGAGGATGATGGGCTTCACGCCCACTTTCACTAGATCGCCAAGCCGCGTCTTCATGCCGATGGCGGCAAGACTGGCGACCAGACACCATCGGGATAGCTCGCCAGCACCTTCGGTCAAGACAGGGGGCAGTGCCAAAGCGCTGTTCAGGATTGCGAGCGACGCGAAGGCCACGACGAACCACGGCAGCAAGGGCGGCCGCTGCGTTCCCGGCGCTGTGCCGCTCCTTGTGATCTGCCCCGCCACCATGATGACAGGCAGCAGCATGGCGACCCGCACCAGCTTGACGATCACCGCTGTATCCCCCGCCTCGGACGAGATCGCATAGCCCGCCCCCACCACCTGTGCGACGTCATGGATGGTCGCTCCGAAAAAGATCCCCGCCTGCCGGTCGCTGAGCCCGGCAAGGTCGGCAATGAGCGGGTAGGCAACCATCGCGATGGTGGAGAGCACCGAGACTCCGATCACGGTAAACAGCATCGCCTGATCCTTGCGCTCGTGCGCCGGCAGGGATGATGCGATCGCCAAGGCGGCAGAGGCCCCGCAGATCGCCGTCGCGCCGCCGGACAGGAAGCCAAACAGGGGGTTGAAGCCCATCACCCGTGACAGGATGATCGAACCTCCGATCACGCCGCCGACGACAACCACCACCATCGCCACCGGCTGCCAGCCCAGCGCGGTTATCTGGTCCATGCCGATGCGAAGTCCCAACAGAGCAACCCCAATGCGCAGTACCACCTTGGCGGAGAACTCGATCCCGGCGCGGGTCTTTTCGTTGTCGGCGAGGAAGTTGAACCCGAGGCCGAGCAGCAGGGCGAACAGCATGACCGGGGCGGCGTAGTGCTCCGACAGGAAAGTTGCCGCCAGCGCCAGCACCAGCGCGACACCAGCTCCCGGGGCAAGCGCCCGCGCATGATCGAAAATCTGAGCCATCAGCTCAGGCGGCAGCGAGTTGCCGCCGCTCCAGATCAGCCAGATAGCTGCGGCGCATCAGTGCAAAGACGATGCCTGCGGCGATGCAGGGCAGAGGCAGCAAGCGGAACGCGGAGGCTAGGCCGAAAGCATCGGCAAGCCTGCCGGTCAGGATCGGGCCGGGAGCGAGGCCAATCAGATTGTTGGCAAGCGTCAGTGCCGCAAAGGCCGATCCGTGAATGGCGAGCGGCGTGAGATTGGCAACCATCGCCCCCGTCGGCCCCACTGTCCCTGCAACGAGGAACATCGCGCAGGCAATCAAGGCAAGCTGCGGCGTGCCGGCGGGCAGCGAGAAGGCGAGCGTCAGGCACACAGCGGTGCCGAGGCTGTAGGCGATGGCGAGGTTGATCTTCTGCACGGGGCGGTCGCGCGACATCCGGTCGCTCAGCATCCCGCACACGATCATCCCTGCGCCGCAGGCCAGCAGCAGCAGCGCCGCGACCTGCCCGGCGCGGTCCACCGCGAACCCGTAAGTGCGATTGAGAAAGCTCGGGAGCCAGGCGGGCATGGCTCCAGCTGCAAACAGCTGCAAGCCGCTGCCAAGATAGGCCAGACGCACTGACCGGCTGTCGATAAGGGCCT
This sequence comes from Hyphomonadaceae bacterium, assembly GCA_027485145.1. Classification (GTDB taxonomy): domain Bacteria; phylum Pseudomonadota; class Alphaproteobacteria; order Caulobacterales; family Hyphomonadaceae; genus Hyphomonas. Next base: position 3,997 of record JAIXRO010000192.1, read on the forward strand.
TCAAAGGCGCGCGCACCGGGGCATCATTGTCCCCCGACGCCATAGCTCCATTTTGATCCAGCCCCGCCAGTTCCCGCACCCGCTTCTCGCGCACGAGCAAGGGGTAAAGCGCGCCGAGCACCAGCCCGCCGAGGCCGATCGCCAGAAAAGCCCAGCGCCAGCCGTGGCTCGCTGCAATGGTGCCGCCAATGGCGACGCCCAACACCTGCCCGAACAAGCCCCCGGCCATGAAAGCCGCCGCGAGCGTGGCGCGCAGGCGCTGCGGGAACACGCTGATCACCACGGCAATGCCGACCGACCCGTAGGCCGCCTCGCCGATGCCGACGAGCGCGCGGCCCACGAGCATCTGTTCGAAGCTGCTCGCCATGGCGCAAAACAGGGTGGCGAGGCTCCAGACAATCGCCATGAGGGCGAGGCTGCGCACCCGTCCCCAGCGGTCTGCCGCAAGCGAGAGCGGGAAGGTCAGCACGCCGACCATAACCGCGACGATCCCGGACAGCAGGCCAAGCTCGCCATCGGTCAGCTGCCATTCCGCCTTCAGCAGAGGGAACACGGCGTTGAGCACCTGCCGGGCCATGTAGTCGGAAATCAGCAGGCCGAAGGTCAGCGCGAACACGATCCAGCTGTAGAGCGTGGCATTGCTTGGCCCTTCGACCTTTGCATCGAGGCTAATCGGACCGGCCATCTGCGTATCTCCCGAAAGGGGGGTTAGCGGCCTGCGAGCCGGGCGATCAATGGGAGAGCATCGTTCCATGCCCCGAAACCGGATGGCGGGTTGAGGTGGCCCACCTCGCCTGCGTCGAAAAGCTCCGCGTCCCAGCTTTTCGCAAGACCCGCTACCCGCTCGAAGCTGGCCAGCGGATCATTGTGGCTCGCCGCGACCACGGCCGGGAACGGCAAGCGTTCGCGCGCCATCGGGCACCAGCCGTTCGCAGTCAGATCTGCAAGCGTCGGGTATCCCTCGGGCAGCGGATGCTCGACATCGGCAGGGGTCGCCAGCAAGGCACCCTTGATGGCGCGCGTAGGGCTTTGCGCCCAGGCTGCGACCATCAGGCACCCGGCACTGTGAGCGGCCAGCACGACCTCGCCATCAATGGCATGGAGGGCCGCGTCGAGCGCGTTCACCCGCGCGGCGAGGCTCAGCCGGTCGTGCTGGAGCGGCTCCACGGTAACTGAACCCGGCAGCGCCCGCGTAGCGTGGCTCTGCCAATGATCCTCGAAGTGATCGCGCAGGCCGGGGACGAACAGGACAGTGACGCTCATGCCACCTCACGGATCGGCACAGCGAGTTGCCCGCGCTCCCGGTTCGGAGCCATTCCCAGTCGGGCCAGCGTTTCCTCGGTCGAGTTGTATTGCGTGCCGATCTTGTAGATTTCGCGCGCCTCTTCCCCATTGGCGACTTCGCGGCCCAACTCGCGGCTGATGCGCACCAGCTGCTCGACCTGCGCCACCGAGCCCATCTTGTTGCCATGAGGGTCGTAGATGGTGTCCTCGATCCCGCAGCGCGTGTGCATGCCCATCGCGATGGCGATGGTGTTGATTGGCAGCACGTTGCCCATCACGCTTTCGAGGGTGACGGTCGAACCGTCAGGCGCGCGGCGAATGAACTCCATGAAGTTGGCCGGGTTTGGCCCGTCAAAGCCGCCGCCGATGCCGACCCAGGTGAGGTTGAGTGGCCCCTTGTAGTGACCGCGACGGATCAGGCGCTCGACCGTCTCCATGTCAGGCATGCAGGTCAGCTGGAAGTGCGGCTGGATGCCCGCGCCCGCCAGACGGCGCAGGTGCTCCTCGACCCATTGCGGCCCTGCCGGCACCACCATCTCGCGATAGGCCTGATAGAGCGCCGGGTTGCCGAGCGTGGTCTGGCCGTATTCAGCCTCGCTCATCAGGTCCATGATGTTCATCTGCGTCGTATTGACCGCGATAGTGACCTGCTCGGGCGCTGGGGTGAGATCGGCCAGCATGTGCCGCACTTCGTCCGAAAGCCACTTGGCCTCGGCCCCGTCTTCCTCGCTTTCGGGCGCAAAGGAGATCGAGCCGCCGACCTGGATGATCATGTCCGGCACGCGGGTGCGGATCTTGTCGATCATTTCGTTGAACATCGACAGGCGCTTGGAGCCCGTGCCGTCGAGCTCGCGGCAGTGAAGGTGCAGCACGGTCGCCCCGGCATTGTAGCAATCGACCGCCTTCTGGACCTGTTCCTCCATCGTCACCGGAATGTCTTCGGGGAAATCCGAGGGCGCCCATTCCGGGCCATAGGGGGCAACGGTGATGACCAGCTTGTCCTGGTTCTGGGGCAGCAGGCTGTCGTCGAGGAACTGCATCGCGGGTCTCCTTGGCAAGGCTGATTTCAGGTGTAGTTCAGTAGGGACGGTCGCCGATGATCCCGGCGCGCTCCATGCGGCGCACGGTCGGGGCGTAATCCATCACAGCGTAGTGCTGGGTGCAGCGGTTATCCCAGATGGCGACCGAGTTCGGCTGCCAGCGCCAGCGCACCTGATATTCGGGGATCGCCGCGCGGCCGATCAGGTATTGCAGCAGCAGCGCGCCGCCGGGGGCGTAATCCTGCCCGTAACGCACGTTCTCGGCCGTGTGATAATTCGTGAAGTGGGTGGTGAAGCCGTTAACGAACAGCACCTTCTCGCCCGTTTCCGGGTGAGTGCGCACGACCGGATGTTCGGCATCGGGGAAGCGCGCCTTCAAGGCATGGCGCTCGGCCTCGCTCATGCGTGCGCCGAAAGAGGCTTCGATCGAGTGGCGTGCCTTCAAGGGCGCGATCGTCTGCTTCACATTATCGGGCAGATCGGCATAGGCTTTCGCCATATTCGCCCACATCGTGTCGCCGCCCACCGGCGGGCAGGCGACGCAGCGCAGCACGCAGCCCATCGGCGGAGCATCGCGCCAGGTTGCGTCGCAGTGCCAGGCGTTTTCGTAGTAGTCAGGCGGCGAGTTCTCGTCCTTGTAGATCCTGACAAGACCGGGGTGGTCGGGATCACTCCCGGCTACCGGATGGTCTTCAAGTGACCCGAAGCGCTCGGCAAAGGCGACATGGTCCGATCGCGCGATGTCCTGATCGCGCAGGAACAGCACCTTGTGCTCCAGCAGCGCGTCGCGGATTTCGGCGAACATCGCGTCGTCGCGCGCCGCATCGGCAAGGCTGACGCCGATCAGTTCAGCGCCGATATGGGTGGTGAGCTTCTCGATCCGCATGGCAGCGCCTCCCCTCACAGCACGAAGATAGACGAGCCGATGGTGCGGCCTGCTTCAAGATCGCGGTGCGCCTCGACACATTGATCGAGGCTGTAGCGCTGGCCGATCTCGACTGTAATCCGGCCTGCCGACAGGTGATCGAACCATAGGCCGGCAAGTTCGGCGCGCTCGGCTGGATCGGCGAAGTAATCGGCGAAGGCCGGACGCGTGAAATAGACGGAGCCTTGCAGCATCAACTGGAATGCATCGACCGGCGGGAACGGGCCAGAAGCGGTGCCGCAGGCGACCAGCATTCCGCGTCGCTTCAGCGACTTGAGCGAGCCCTCAAAGGTGTCGTTGCCGACGCTGTCGAACACCGTGGTGACGCCCGCCCCGTCGGTCAAATCCTTCACCCGTTGCGCGACATCCTCATGGCGGTAGAAGATGATTTCGTCGCAGCCTGCCGCGCGGGCGGCCTCGGCCTTGGCCTCGTTCGACACGGTGCCGATGACCCGCAGGCCGATGAGCTTGGCCATCTGCACCGCCAGCAGGCCGACGCCCCCCGCAGCCGCATGGAGCAGGATGGTATCGCCCGCCTTCATCATCGGATTGGCCTTTACCAGCCAATAGGTCGCCGAAAGCCCGCGCATGGTCGATGCCGCGGCGGTCTCGAAGGAGATGGTATCGGGCAGCTTGAACAGCGGCGCGGCAGGCATCACCCGTTCGGTGCTGTATGCGCCCAGTGGGCTGCCATTATAGGCGACTCGGTCCCCCTCGGCGAAGCCCCTGACGCCCTCGCCCACGGCGACGACCGTGCCTGCCCCTTCGACGCCGATGCCGCACGGCGGCTGAACCGGATAATAGCCCGAACGGAAATAGGTGTCGGCGAAGTTGCAGCCGACCGCCGCATGGCGAATACGCACCTCGCCCGGACCAGGATCGCCGACCGCGACATCCTCCAGCCGCAAGACTTCCGGACCGCCGGTTTCGTGAAAGCGAACAGCCTGCGCCATCGCGTATCTCTCCCATCCCTCTTTTGTCCGGTTGTATGGGCTGCGCGCTTGGCGTTTTTCACTTTTCATGACATTGTTTTCACATTCGACGCCACGGCAGTTGGCGCGACGGGAGAGCGCAAAATGGCAGAGGTCGTCCGGGTGGCCGCACTGACCGGGTATCTGGAAACAATGGCGAGCTTCGCCGCCGACCCGCGCCCGCTGCTGCGCGAGCAGGGGCTGACGGCCGATCTGCTGGTGAATCCCGAACGGCTTATCCCGGCCCAGTCTGCGATCCGGCTGCTGGAGCGCAGCGCGGCCGAGACGGGTTGCCTCACGCTCGGTCTGCGGATGGCGGAGTGCCGCTCGCTGGCGAACCTCGGCGCGACTAGCCTGCTGATTGCCCACCAGCCGAGCCTGCGCAGAGCATTGGAGACGCTTCAGGAGTTCCGCTCGCGCATCAATTCGACGTTGGTGCTGCATTGCGACGACCACGGTAGCGACGTGATCCTGCGCGAGGATTTCCAGCTGCGCCGCCCCGAACCCTCGCGTCAATCGACGAATCTCGCACTTGGCGTGCTCGCGAAGCTGTGCCGGAGCGTGCTGGGCGATGGGTGGTCACCGCTGACTGTGTGCTTCTCGCACGAGGGACCTGCGACCAGCGAGGTCGCTGTATTCCAGCGAGTGTTCAATTGCCGGCCGCAGTTCAATTCCGAGATCAACGGCATTGTCGTTGCCGCTGCCGATCTCGATCGTCCCAATATCAAGGCTGACGATCAGCTCGCCTCCCACGCCCGTCAGCTCCTTGATGCGGTAATGAGTCCGACGAGGCGGACGACGACGCAGGATGTGAACCAGCTGATCCAGCTCCTGCTGCCATCGGGCCGCGCCACGATCAACGATTGCGCCGCCGCGTTGGGGCTCACGGTGCGCACACTGCAACGGATGCTCGACGCTGAGGACACGAGCTTCAGCGCGTTGCTGAACAGCGCTCGGATGCAGCTCGCGGTGCAGTATCTCGCTAACCGGCGAATGCGGATCACCGACATTGCCGAGATGCTCGGCTACAGCTCGATTGGCGCGTTCACCAGGTGGCACACCAGTGCATTCGGAATACCGCCGCGTAAAGCACGGGCCGTTTGAACCACGATGGTCACGGCTGGCGCGCTATGCGAGAAATGACCGGTGCTTTTGGGCCTGATGCGATTGACTTGAATAGGGTCGGTTTCGAAATCTCGGCTTTTGGCAAAACTCCGATCGAAGCTGACTGGCAGGTATTGACGAACCCTGTCGTTCGGCATGCTGTTTGGGAACAGCAGGAAAGTCCCAGTTTCAGCCAATGCTGGCGATTTGCCGCTGTGCCGACAATGGCCAACAAAGCGATGCGCTGCGTTCACCACCCTTGGCGAAGAATGCCCTACCCTGCCCTGCTGTTAGGCTGCCGAAACCTCGGCAGATACACAGCGGTCAATTGGGGGTATCGAGCAGAATTTCAGCCCTACGGCGATACCCCCAAAATACCCCCAAGCCGTCGAAACGGGATGAGTCTAGTGGTCGTAGGCCGTTAACCCGCGCCGATCAAAATCGTGCGAATTCAGCTATTAAGTAGCTGCATCTAAAGCGGAAACTCGATAC
>JAIXRO010000215.1 GCA_027485145.1 Hyphomonadaceae bacterium
GAAAGTCACCTCCTCGGTCGGCAAGGTCGTCACCTTCAAGGTCGGCGGCACGCAGGAAATTGCCGATAGCGGCCTGACGCCGATTGAAGCACTGCCCAAGGGTGATGCGTTCGGCAGCCTCGCGATGATCTCCGAGGGCACCGTGCACTACGCGCGCAACTGCGCTGTCTGCCACGGCCCGCTCGCCGTCTCGTCCGGCGTGCTGCCGGACCTGCGCTGGTCGATGATCACCGGTAACAAGGACGCATGGAAGGGCGCCGTGCTGGATGGCAACCTTTCCGCCAACGGCATGGTCTCTTTCTCGGAATACCTGACGCCGGACGAAGCCGAAGCGATCCGTGCCTATGTGCTGACGCAGGCACATACGGCCGTCAAAGCGGGTGGGGGCAAATAGCCCTCACCTCACGCAAATCGTGAGTAGCGCGGCGACGATGACGAGGCTAACCTGTAGCGATGCCTATGATCCTCGGAGTTCTCGCGGTGCTCGTCGCCATTGGCGTCTGGGCTTGGCGTCTGCAGATGGCCAAGCGCGGACTGGACGCGGCAGCCGAGCTTGCAAAGACGGCGGCGAACGCGCCGCGCCGGTTTGCGTTCAAGTACAAGCTGGGCCTCGGCGGGCTCGACCTGATCGATGATCCGCGCGAAGCGGCGGCCATCATGATGATGCAGGTCGCGCTCGCCCGCGGCGGTCCGCTGACCATCCTGCAGGGTGACATCATCGAGGGCGAAATCCGCGAAACCTTCCGGACGACACCCGGGGAAGCCGAAGAACTCGCCGCCCACGCGGCCTGGGTCTGCCAGTCCTGCCCGCCCGCGCAGGACACGATGGCGCGCCTCAGCAAGCTGGTCGTCAACGCACCGCAGCTCGGCCCGAAGGAAGTGGTCGATCTCGATGCGATGCTTGTCGCTGTCTCCGAGGCCGAAGGGCTGCCGACGCGCGCGCAGCTGAGATTGCTTCAGGTTTACCGCGACATGGCGGGCCTGAAGACCTGACCTTGCAAGGCTGCGGGCGCTGGTCTAGGGCCGCCTCATGACCTATGCCGCCCGCGTCTGGAACGATAACTGGATGAACTTCTCCGTGCTGCGGCACGGCGCGTTCGACGGCTTTCTCGTCACGTCCAAGAATTCCGGAACCCACTGGGTCAAATACATGTTCGCGGTTGCGCTCGCCGACACCTACGGCATCGCGCGGCCGAAATACTTCTCCGAAAATGCCGTGCGCCCCTACATCGGCTGGCCGAAGGATGATCCGGTCTTCCCGCAGCTGCCGCGCCTCGCGTTCAGCCACACGATCCCGCACCGCCTCACCGACTGGGGTTGGGCGCGCGGCCTCGCCGGCCTGCCGCCCTACGCGCTCTGCATCCGCCACCCGATGAGCATCCTCGCCTCGCACCATGCGAAATGGGAATACGACATCCAGGTCGACTGGCTCGAATACCTGAAGGGCGATCCGGACGGCAAACGCTACCGCTGCGATCTCTACTGGCTCGCCCGCTTCTGGAACCGCTGGGGCGAAGTCGAGGCGGCGCACCCGTCCTCGATCCTGCGCGTGCAGTATGAGGAAACCCGCGCCAACCCGGCCGGCACGCTCGCCGCGATCGCGCGCCACTGGAACATCAAGCTGAAGCCGGAGGCCATCGACGCAGCCGTCGCCGCGGGCACGAAAGAGGCGATGACCCTGAAGGTCGATCCGGCGGCCGAGCCGAACGTGCTGCAAAACCGCCAGCAATCGCTGACAGAGCTGTACTCCGGCGAAGCGATGGACATCTATTCGGCCCGCGTCCGCGAACTCTTCCGCTTCGACCTCGGCTACGACTTCTTCACGCCGCCGGAGGCTTGAGATACCCGCTGGAGCGGCCGTCCGGACCGTACTTGATCCACCACGGTTCCAGTTTCGCCTGCTCTTCCAACGTCCGGAACAAGGGATCTTCCAGCACCGCTGCGGCATAGTCCTCGGCTGCGCCGCTCAGCGGCAGGCTATAGGTCCGGAACCGCGTGACCACCGGCGTGTAGAATGCATCCGCCGCCGACCAGGCCCCGAAAAGGAACGGTCCGCCCGACCCATACCTGGCCCGGAGTCCCGACCACATCGACTGGAGGCGCGCAATGTCTGCTTCAAGCGCCGGGGTCATGTCGGGCGTAGGCTCGCGCCCGCGAATGTCCATCGAACACATCTGGCGGAGGGTCTGAAACCCCGCGTGCATCTCGCTCGAGACCGAGCGGGCGATGGCGCGGCGCTCGGGGTCCAGCGGCCAGACGGCGCCCGGCGGGGCCCATTCGGCGACGAATTCGGTGATCGCCAGGCTTTCCCAGATCTCGATCCCGTCCCAGCGCAGCAGCGGCACTTTCGCGGTCGGGCTGATCTCCTTCAGCTTCGCGGTCGATTCCGGAAAATCGAGCGGCACGATGATTTCCTCGACCGGCAAGGAGACCTTGCGTGCGACGAGCAGCGGCCGGATCGACCAGCTGGAATAGTTGAGATTGCCGGAAACGAACTGCCTCATTGCGGTTTTCCTTCGCCGATGGCCCAGCGGGTCTCGTTGATAGTGACGCGCCCGAACACGCCGGCCTTGCTGTAGGGGTCTTCGGCGTTGAGCGCCTTCGCCTCGGCGAGGCTTGCCGCCTCGATGAGGAAGACAGAGCCGACCATCTTGCCGTCCGGATCCAGCAGCGGCCCCGCCATCCGGACCACCGGGCCAAGCCCGGCCGCCCATTCCAGATGCGCCGGACGGGCGGACGCCCGCCGGGCAGCTCCGTCGGTCTCGTTGTCGAGGCAATGCAGACAATAAAGCGCCATGTCGGGCCCTCCCAGGCGTTTGGAATCACAATGTCTGGCCTATGGCACAAGCGCCCGGCGCGGACCATGTGTGTAAACAAGGCTCTAATACCCGCGTCGCGAGTGGACGCTGAATACTATATTGAATGTTCAGTCATTCTGTGCATATTGCACGGATGAGCCAGACCGATGACACCCGCACCATGATCCTTCACGCCGCCGTGGAGCGCATCCTCCACTACGGTTATTCGAAGACGACGATGGCGGAGATCGCCAAGGATTGTAATATGTCCGCCGGTAACATCTACCGGTTCTTCGCCTCCAAGATCGATATCGCCGAGGCGATGGCGCACAAGTTCAACGAGGAAGCCTACCTCACCTTCGAAAAGATCGTGGCGCGCAAGGAAACCGCCTCCAACCGGTTGCGCGAGCTGTTTCACTATGATCTCGCCCGCACCTACTCGGCCATCGAGGAAGAAGCGAAGATCCTGGAAGTCGCGGAAGTTCTGGCCAAGGAACGCCCCCTCTACATGAACGAGAAACTCGCCAAGGAGCGGGTGTATCTCTCGGCCATTTTCGAGGATGGAGTCCGGGCTGGGGAGTATCGCCCGCTCGCCAATCCCAACGAAACCGCCGAAATGTGGCAATCGGCGCTGATGAAGTTCCGGTTCCCGCAGCTCTTCTCGAAGCTCACCCTGCCGAAACTCCAGCGCGAACTCGACGGCGTGATGGACCTGCTTCTGGCAGGCATCTCGCCTCAATCCGCCGTGCCCGCCCCATGGGACGGCGTCACGCCGGCCACCGATGAAGTCTGCCCGGTCACCGGTAAACCCATCGACTCCCTCGCCACCACGGCGCTTAGCGACAATCGATAAAAATTTTTGCGTTTCGCATCGATTTTCGATTGATCCATATTGTAAAACAATAATCCGCATCCTAAATGCGACTCATGACGGCGATGACCGCCGTCAACGTCACATCTTAGGAGCCACACCATGAAAACCCCCTTCTACAACAGCCGCCTCGAGCAGGTCCTCACGTACACGACCGCCTTCTCGATCGCGATCTACACGCTGGCCATGGGCTACGGCCTGACCCAGTTCGCGGTCTGAACCGCAAATTTCCGGTGCTCCGGCAAGAATTGAGCAATGAACGCTAAACAAAAACGATTTTGTTCATTGACCAACGTTCAAGCCGGTGCTATATCAAACTCATGGATGGCAGCAGTTGCCCTCCGCCACACAAAGAGACCCGCCATGCACATCTCCTCACAAGCTCGCCAATCGATCCTCTCCCTGCTGATCGCCCTTCCGATCGCCGCCTTCGTGATGTGGGCCCCCCAAGGCCTCCTCTACATCGCAGGTTGAGCCGACGGTGATTGCCGGATGCCGGCAACCGACCCTGCCACCGCCCGCGCCGCGCTCCCCTGAAGCGGCCAAGCGGAAACCAACCGGGACCTGAGGTTTTCCTCCCGCCCACAGGTCCCGGTTTTTCTTTGTCTGCAAATCAGCGTCAGGCGGAGCGGCCAACGGGTCGCTGCCCGGACGCGGCCAAATCAAAAACCAGCTAGGCTTTCGCGCCCTTGTGGCCGCCGCCATAGACCGGCGCGCTGAGCGCCGAGGCCTCGTCCAGCGGCCAGCGTGGCCGCGAACCGGCGTCCAGCCCGTCCGCCCCGTCCAGCATGCCTGCGGCCATCCGCTCTGCGCCCGCGAGCGCAATCATCGCCGCATTGTCCGTACAGTGACGAAGGGGAGGCGCGATCAGCATTGCGCCGTTGGCGCTGGCGGCTGTCTCAAGCGCAGCCCGGATCGCCGCGTTGGCGGCCACGCCCCCGGCGACCACGAAACGCTTCCCGTCCGTCCCCGGATCAAAGCCCGCCAGCGCCCGGGCAGACTTCTCCGCCAGCACGTCGCAGATCGCCGCTTGGAAACTCGCGCAGATGTCGGCCTTCGCCGCGTCCGTCTCCGCGCCGGGCGCGACCCGGGCAACCGCAGACTTCAGACCCGCAAAACTCATCTCCAGGCCCGGCCGGTTCAGCAGCGGCCGCGGAAAGTCATGCGCCTTCGGATTTCCGGAAACCGCCAGCCGCTCCACCGCCGGCCCGCCCGGAAAGCCCAGCCCCATCAGCTTCGCCACCTTGTCGAAGGCCTCGCCCACGGCGTCGTCGATGGTCGAGCCGAGCCGCGTGTAATCCCCCAGCTCGCGAACTTCGAGAAACTGGCAATGCCCGCCGCTCACCAGCAGCAGCAGATACGGGAACGGACAATCCGACGCGAGGCGGGGGGAAAGGGCATGCCCCTCCAGATGGTTCACCGGAATGAATGGAATGCCGGCCGCCTGCGCCACCGCCTTGCCGGTCATCAGGCCCACCAGCACCCCGCCGATCAGCCCCGGCCCGGCGGTCGCCGCAACGCCGTCGAGATCGCCATACGAAATCCCCGCCGCATGCATCGCCGCGGCGACGGTCAGGTCCGCCAGCTCCGCATGCGCCCGCGCTGCAATCTCGGGCACCACGCCCAGATACGGGGCATGCTCTGCCAGCTGCGTACGGATGATATCAGACAGCAACGTCGCGCGCCTGCCTTCAAGGCGCAGCACAGCGGCGGCCGTCTCGTCGCAGGAGGTTTCGATGCCGAGGATCGTAATCGTCATGCCGGCGGCACGTCCGCCGGCGGGCCGGTGAACTCCGCATCGATCCAGAACTTCACCTCATCGCCCACGCCCATCGTCGTGCCTTCCGGCGGCAGGCCGTAAGTCATGCCGAAAGCGGAGCGGCTGAGGCTGCCTTCGGCGTGAAAGCCGGCCCGCGCGTTGGGATCATAGGGCGGAAAGCCAGCATAGGCGCCGTTGAACTTTGCCTTGAACGTCACCGGCAAGCTCTTGCCGAGGAAAGTCAGGTCGCCGGTGACCGTCGCTTCGTCCGCGCTGGTCTGTTCGATGGCGGACGATTGGAAGCGGATCTCCGGGAACGCACCCGTGTTGAACCATTGGGGGCCGAGCAGTTCGGTAAGGAATCCTTCCGGCGGGGAGGGAATGGTCAGCGATGTGGGATCGACCGTCGCCGTCAGCACCGCCTTCTCGGGCGCGGCCGGATCGATGGTCATCGTCGCGTCAAACCGCATGAATTGTCCGACATAGTTCGAAAAGCCGAGATGGTCCGCCGCAAACACCAGGCTCGCGTGCGACTTGTCGAGCGTATAGACGCCCGCCGCTGCCCCGTTCGCGATCGCCGGGTCCGGCACCATCGCCTCGGGCACAGCAGCCGGCTCGGGCTTGGCTTCGGTGACAGCGCAGGCACCGAGCAGGAGAACGCTGGTCAGGATGAGGGCGCGAGGGAACATGGTGGGTCCTTTTCGGTGCTTGCTGCGAGCCTCTTGTGCGCCGGTTGCCGGGAAGTTTCCAGCGTGAAACAGATATGATGACGGGCGTGATCGATCAGATTTCAATGATTCCGGGAACCGCCTCCCAACGCTTTTGTCGGATGCTTGCGCATGTGAAAGCGCAGGTCCCTTCATGGCTCCGAAAGACACCGTCCGGCAATTTCAGCGGCGCCGCAAAACTCCGAAGCAGCGTTCGCCGGCAAAGCAAAAAGGGCCGAAGCGCAGGATCGGCGGTCTCTACGATCACATCGTCGGTAATTGGTACTGGCCGCATGGCCTTCGAACCTGGATGCTCATCACGATCGCGGGGCCGATGACCGCCCTGGGAATCGCCTGGTTGCTTGGGTGGCGAACCGCCTGGCTCTAATCCCCATCCATCCGCAGCGCCGCCACGAAGGCTTCCTGCGGAATCTCGACCTTGCCGAACTGGCGCATGCGCTGCTTGCCGGCCTTCTGCTTGTCCAGCAGCTTGCGTTTGCGGGTCGCGTCGCCGCCATAACACTTCGCCGTCACGTCCTTGCGCATCGCCGAAATCGTTTCGCGCGCCACCACGCGCCCGCCAATCGCGGCCTGGATCGGAATCTTGAACATCTGCCGCGGGATCAGGTCCTTCAGCCGCTCGCACATCTGGCGGCCGCGCCCTTCCGCCCGGTCGCGGTGCACCAGCATGGCGAGCGCATCCACCGGCTCCTCGTTGACGAGGATCTGCAGCTTCACGAGGTTTTCGGCGCGGTGGCCGATCAGGTTATAGTCAAAGCTCGCATAGCCGCGCGAGATCGATTTCAGCCGGTCGTAGAAGTCGAACACCACTTCGTTCAGCGGCAATTCGTACTTCACGCAGGCTCGTCCGCCTACGTATGAAAGTTCGGTCTGCACGCCGCGCCGGTCCTGGCACAACTTCAGGATCGAGCCGAGATATTCGTCCGGCGTATAAATCGTCGCGGCAATCCAGGGCTCGCGGATTTCCGAGATGCGCACCACGTCCGGCATGTCCGCCGGATTGTGCAGCTCGATCTCGGAGCCGTCCGTCATCGTCATCTGGTAGACCACGCTCGGCGCCGTCGCGATCAGGTCGAGGTCAAACTCGCGGCTGAGGCGCTCCTGGATGATCTCGAGGTGGAGCAGCCCGAGGAACCCGCAGCGGAATCCCATGCCCAGCGCGGCCGACGTCTCCATCTCCCACGTGAACGAGGCATCGTTGAGCCGCAGCTTGCTCATCGCCGCGCGCAGGTCGTCGAAGTCGCCCGCGTCCATGGGGAACAGGCCGCAGAACACTACCGGCTGCACGTCCTTGTAGCCGGGCAGGGCCTTGTCCGTCGGGCGCTTGTCCTCGGTGATGGTGTCGCCGACCGCCGTGTCGCCGACTTCCTTGATCGAGGCGACGAAGTAGCCGACCTCGCCCGGGCCCAGCGCATCGGTATCGGTCAGCTTCGGATTGAACGTGCCGATCTTGTCGATCTCGTAGACGCCGCCGGTGCGCATCATCCGGATGGACTGCTTGCGGCGCAGCACGCCGTCATGCACCCGCACGATGACGACGACGCCGAGATAGGGGTCGTAATAGGCGTCGACCAGCGCCGCCTTGAGCGGAGCGGTGACCTCGCCGCCCTTTGGCGGGGGCAGGCGGGTGACGATGGCTTCCAGAACGTCTGGAATGCCAAGCCCCGTCTTGGCCGAAATCTGCACTGCGTCGGAGGCGTCGAGGCCGATCACTTCCTCGATCTGCGCCTTCACCGCGTCCACATCGGCCGCCGGCAGGTCGATCTTGTTGAGAACGGGCACGATCTCGTGGTTTTGGTCGATCGCCTGGTAGACGTTCGCCAGCGTCTGCGCTTCCACGCCCTGCGAGGCATCCACCACCAGCAGCGAGCCTTCGCACGCCGCAAGGCACCGGCTCACTTCATAGGCGAAGTCCACGTGCCCCGGCGTGTCCATCAGGTTCAGCGTATAGGTCTCGCCATCATTGGCCTTGTAGGTCAGGCGCACGGTCTGCGCATTGATGGTGATGCCGCGCTCCTTCTCGATATCCATCGAATCGAGCACCTGCTCGCTCATTTCGCGGTCGGAAAGCCCGCCGCAGGCCTGGATCAGGCGGTCGGCGAGGGTCGATTTGCCATGGTCGATATGGGCAATGATCGAGAAATTGCGGATTTTGTCGCGTGGGGTCATGGGCGGCATATAGCGGGGGAGGGGAGCTGCGGGAAGTAGGCCCGGCGATCGGGCAGGCAGCCCGTGTGGGCACTGATGTCCAGACCTTGTGACCGCGTTGAAGCTCAGTTACCTTTTTCCTTGATCCTTTGGAGGGTGACCGCATGGCAGAAAACGCAGACCGGGGCTCTTCCTCGATCCACGTGCTCGGCGGGAGCGGCGGCGATCCCGCATCGGGCAAGCGATCCAAGACCGAACGTCTGCACGAACTGCATGCCGGCAACATGAATGCCATCGACACGCGCTATGGCGGCCGCATCGCCGAGGCGCGGGACGCGCTTGATGTCATCAATGCCAAATGGGACACGATCCAGGCCGAAGTCGACCGCCAGCCGCGCTATGCGCGCGGGTGGTTCTACTGGCCGTTCATGCTGGCCCTGATGCTGTTCGAGATTCCCGTGAACCGGCTCAGCTTCGAACTCTTCTTTCGCGAAAGCCCGACCGTCTCACTCGGCGTCGCGTTCCTCGTCGGCGTCATCCTCGTCACGCTCGCCCACCGCCTTGGTCTTGTGCTCTGCCGGTTCGGCTATCACGCCAAGAAGTCTGGTTGGGCCGGCGGCATCATTCAGGTTGTGCTGATTTCCGCGGTAATCCTGGCGCTGATCTACGGCGTCTCGATCCTGCGGCAGGCCTATCTCGACTTCGAAACGCAGCCCTCGGCGAGCTTTGCCGACATGCTGGCTGGCAACAATGCCGTGCAGGCGGCGGGGGCGATGTTCAAGTCCGGACTCGAGATTTCCGGCTGGATCTTCTTCGCGATCAATCTCGGCATTGTCGCGGTCGGCCTCACGGCATCCTATTTCTCGCATGATCCGCACCCGGATTTCCAGGCGGCGGACATCCAGCGCAAGAAATCCGAAAAGCGCCTCAGCCAGGTGAAGGCGCTGCGGGCCGATGCCGAATCGATCGAATTGCGCCGCCATGCGAGCCAGATTGCCCGGGCCCGCACCTGACCGCGATGACCTGGCTGCAACGTCTCCGGTTGGCGCTTCCGGCGCTCCTCTTCAGCACCGCCCTCTCGGGCTGCTCCGGCGAAGGGGCGGGCGCGGGGTTCGTCAACCGCAGCCCCGAGGACTATTGCACACTCTCCGACCGCTCCACCCTCTTCCTCATCGACCGCACCACGCGGTTCGACGAGGATGACCAGCGCGTCCTGATGGATAGCCTCGGCCACGCCGTCGACCGTCTGGACACGGGTGACCGGATCATCATCGCGACGATTTCCGACCACTATTCGAAGACACGCGGCCTCGCCAATGCCTGCAAGCCGGGCTGTCCCGAGGCAACCGGCATTATCGGCGAGATCGCCGGCTCCTGCAGCACAATGAAGGCCAAGCAGGACGAACAGGCGTTCATGGCCGGTCTCGCTGCCTCTCTGCGCGAGATCATCGGCACGGCCGAGGATGCGCCGGGATCGGACATCATCCGCACCATCGGCCACTGGACCGGTTCCAACAGCGCCGATCCCTACACGTCCATCATCATCTACTCGGACATGCTCGAGAACAGCGAGATGATTTCCTGGCGGGACTTCTCGGCACTTCCGGATGAAAGCCTGATTTCGATCGTCGAAGAACACGCCGCCATCGCGAAGTTGTCGGCTGCAAATGTTCAAGTCATCGGATACGGACGTTTTCATGATGCGGACAGGTCGCCGTTGCCGGCCGCCACGGATCGCAAGGTTCGATCATTCTGGTCGCTTTACTTCGGTCAGTCGCAAAGCAGCTTAGAGTTTGCCGCATCAATTGAGTGAGTGACAGATCGATTGCACGACGGTTCGGGAAGAGCGGCGCGCAGATTCCCCGGAAACTGTTTTCGAGGCATCAACTCCGGCAGACTGGACGTTTTGGATCAGGCCGAGCGTTTGGCGTTGATGTGATCCGCGACGCGGATGGCCAGCGCGGTGATCGTGTAGGTCGGGTTCATATAGCCCCCGCTCGGGAACACCGATCCGCCCGTCACGTAGAGGTTGCGGGTGCCGTGCACGCAGCAGTTCTCGTCGACCACGCCGAGGCTCGGGTCGCGGTGCATGCGGGTGGTCCCGAGGTGATGGCCTAGAGCGGCCGTGAGAATGACAGGCCGGCCATCGTTCTGCGGGATCGCCATTTCGCCGAGCCCGGATGCCTTGACCGCCGCCGCAAACAGTTGCTGCGAGCGCATCAGCGCGCGCTGATCGTCATCATGCCACTGCCAGGAAATGTCGCAGCGGCGCATGCCGTTGCCATCTGTCTCGTCCGACAGCAGAAGCCGGTTCTCCGCCCGTGGGGGCTGTTCGGCAATGTGCAGCACCTGGAAGGCATCGAAGTGTTTGCCTGGGTTGCGGCGCAGCGACCAGCCGCCACTGCCGAGGTTGGGCTGGGGGTCGAACAGTTTGCGGAAACCCTTGCGGACCACTTCATCGAAGCCAAGCGCGGCCGTCACCACATCCGAAAACTTGAAGTTCTCGCGCCGCACGAAGGACTCGCGCACGGCGAGTGCAGCCGCATGCGCCCGCGCGGCTCGCGCGCTGGTCTTGCGCGGCGCATCCTTGCGCCGGTTGATCGGCAGCAGGATGCAGCTCAAGTCGGGCAGGTTGTCCCGCTCAAGCCGCTCGCGGGCGATCCGGAAGTGGGCCATGGCAAGGCCGCCGTCGCGCTCATGGATGTCGAAGGCGCGCATGCGGTCGAACACCGAGGGATCGCTGACCGTCAGGATGCCGCCGTCGATCAGGGGATGTTCCATCAAGAACCGGCCCAGCAGGCCACTCGCATTGCCGGGCGCGTGGCCTTTGGGCGTGACCGAGTTCATCAGTAGGCGGGTGGAATTGATGCAGTTCGCGGCGACGATGTATTCGCCGGCCTTGACGGCGAATGTGCGGCCTGGTTCCGAGCAGACGTTGACCTGCGTGACCGTCTCGCCTTCGGCGTCGAAGACGAGGGATTGGGCCTGCGCAAATGTAACAAGTTCGATGTTCGAAGCGGACTCGACCTGAACGCGCACGTCTTGAAGCAAGGTGCGGGCATTGGGGAACTGGTAGTAAGTCGTGCTGATGTCCGGCCCCAGTTGCAGGGCGCCGGTTTCGGGTGACTCTTCGGGCGGCAAAGGCAGCTTCCAGAGGGCCGCCGCGCGGGTGTGGTAGTGCTCGAGTTCTTCGTCCGTGATCGGCCACGGGTCCATCAGCCCAAGGGCGGGCCGTGCGGAAATATCCGAGCCGTAGTACCGCCCGAACCGGACCCTGCGCGACTCGCCGGGCACGCGCACATTCCAGGTATGCGCGTTGCCGCCGACCCGTTGGGTCTGCGTGATGTAGTCAACGTTGGCCATCCGGGCGTTCGAGGCCGTCTGGCCGAGGTCGTCACGCGCTTCCGATATGCCGCCGGCGTCGAGAAGGCACACGCGCATGTTCTTGCCGATCAGCGCGCTCGCCGCGGCAAGTCCAGCCGGCCCTGCGCCAATGATGCAGACGTCGAATTCTAGTGTTGCGCCTTTAGGCAGCGTACGCGCGTCCAAGATCCTACCCCCCAGTGACCGAATTGAATTCGCACTTTTGGAACAATCGTTGAGCCAGGCTGGCGGCGGCCAGCCACCGGTTAGATGTCAGGCGGCCCGTTTGGCCAGGATGTGGTCTGCGATACGCATGCCGAAAGCGCAGATCGTGAAGGTCGGGTTGATGTAGCCACCGCTGGGGAACACCGATCCGCTCGCGACATAGAGATTTCCGGTGCCGTGTACGCAGCAGTTCTCGTCCACCACGCCGCGCCGCGCATCCCGGTTCATCCGCGTGGTGCCCAGATGGTGCCCGATCGCCGATGCCAGGACGACCGGCCGTCCATTGACTTGCGCCGTCTCCATCGTGCCCAGGCCCGATGCGTTCACGGTTTCCCTCAACACCTTTTGGGAGCGCGCGATCGCCAGCAGGTCCTCGTCGTGCAACTGCCAGGAAAATCCGCAGCGCCGCATGCCGTTCCTGTCGGTTTCCTCGGTCAGGTAAATCCGGTTGTCGTGGCGGGGGGGCTGCTCCGTGATGTTGAGCACCTGGAAACAGTCGAACCGGCGCTCCGGCCTGGGGTCCAGCGACCAGCCGCCGCTGCCGAGGTTCGGTTGCGGATCCATCAGCTTTCGCAGACCCTTTTTGACGACGTGGTCTACACCCATCGTCGCTGTGACGAAGTCGCCAACTTTCAGCCCTTCACGCTTCATCAGGGCGTCGCGAATGTCGAGTGCGGCTCTATGGCCCTTCTCCTGGCGTGGGCTCGTGACCTTGTCGGCCAGCATCCGCGCTTTTCTTTGCGGCAGAAGGATGCAGCTCATGTCCGGCAGACTGTCGCGTGCGAGCTTGTCCCGCGCAATGCGGAAGTGGGCCATGGCCCAGCCGCCATCCCTTTGGTGGATGTCGAACGCGCGCATGCGGTCAAAGACCGCCGGGCTGCTGGGCGTCAGCACGCCGCCATCGATGAGCGGATGGTCCATGAAAAAGCGGCCGAGCAGGTCCGTCGCATTCCCCGGTTCGTGGCCCTGGGGTGTGACCGAATTCAGCAGGAGGCGGGTGGAGTTGATGCAGTTCGCCGCGACGATGTATTGGCCCGCCTTCACCTTGAAGGTGCGGCCGGGTTCCGAGACGGCGTTCACCGCCGCGACTGTCTGGCTCGAGCCTTCAAAGGCAAACGACTGCGCTTGCGCATAGGCCAGGATCTCGATGTTCGGGGCCGCTTCGATCCGGCGGCGCACCTTTTCGAGAAGCGTGCGTGCATTGACGAACTGAAAGAACGTCGTGCCGATATCCGGGCCCAGTCTGACGGCGCCCGCTTCGGGCGTTTCTTCCGGCGGCAGCGGGATTTCCCAGAACTCGGCGCAGCGCGTGTGATAGTGCTCGAGTTCAGCGTCCGAGACCGGCCAGGGTTCCGCCAGCCCGAAGCCGGGGCGCGCGTCGAGATCGGACCCGTAGAACCGGCCGAACCTCGCCATTTGCGCCTCACCCGGAACCCGGACCGTCCAGGCATGCGCGTTGCCGCCGACGCGCTGGATCTGGGTAATGTACTCAACGTCGGCCATGTGGGCTTCGGGCACCGTCTGACCGAGGTCGTCGCGCGCTTCGTGGTAGCCGCCGGCTTCCAGGATTACAACGCGCAGGTTCTTGCCAATGAAGACACTGGCAGCCGCGAGGCCCGCGGGTCCTGCACCGATAATGCACACGTCAAATTCGAGGGTTGCCCCGTTGGGTAGTTTGCGCGCACCCATGAATCACCTCTTGCCTGATTGTAATGACCATCCCTTGAGGCGACTAAAGCAAGAAACGAGCCAGTGCCCTCGCCGCAGGCCACTGCCAAGCCATCCGGATACAACCGTTAGGCTCACATTTTCCTTCTCAAACCCTTATCCGGCAAGCGGGCGAGTTGTTCTCAGGCAGGCGCGCGACTAGCGTCCGGCCACCGCCCCGCGTAAACAGCGGCGTCACGAGCAACAAGGAGTGGGTCCATGACACGAGGCATCATCGCAACTGGCTTGGCGACGCTGGCGCTGGCCGCATGCAGCCATTTCAGCAAGCCTGACGAGGCGGTTACCCCGCCGCCCGCCGCGGAACAGCCCGCCCAACAGGAGACCGCCGTGGAGCCTGACGCCTACGTTCCCCCCGAAATGCCGACCGCCGAACAAGCCGCCAAGGCGGCAGCCGACGCCCAGGCCGCCGCCGAAGCCGGTGTCGTCTATGCCGGCATCGACAAGAAAGGCGGCGAAGTGGCGCTCAAGGTCGGTGAAACCCTCCGCATCGAGCTGCAATCCATCCCCACCGCCGGATATGTCTGGACGCTGGTCAAGGCACCCGATTTCATGGCCCTCGCCGGCGAAGGCGGCCGCCCGACCGATCCGGCCAACCAGAGCCTTCCCGGCTTCACCGGCGGCAATCACTACCTCTCGTTCGACTTCACCGCCGCCAAGCCCGGCAAGGGCAAGTTCAAGCTGACCGAAGGCCGCCCTTGGGAATCCGACGAGCCGCCAATGGACACCTACGAACTGACCGTCACGGTCACCCAGTAGGCCCGCCTTGCCCGACACCCAGAGTGTTCCTGCGAAAACCGGCATCACCGATGAGGGCTACCTCACCGACAGCTGGTACCTGGCCGCGCCGTCCGCGCATCTGAAGCCGGGCCAGCAGACGCGTCTGATGTTCCTGGGCGAGCCGGTGGTCGTCGGCCGCACGCCCACCGGAGAGGCTTTCGCCCTGCGCGACATCTGCCCCCACCGTCTCGTCCCGCTCTCGGCCGGAGAGCAGGTCGAGACAAAGGGTGAGTGGACCCTGCAATGCCCCTATCACGGTTGGCGCTTCGGCACCGATGGCGGCTGCCGCTTGATGCCGAGCCTCACGGATGACAGTCCGTACGACCCGACAAAGGTCAAGGTCCGCCGCTACCCCGTGCACGAGGCGAACGGCGCGGTGTACATCTACATCGCGCACGATCCGCGCAGCACGGCGCCGCCCGCCGTGCCGCCCCCGGAATTTGGTCCGCTCCCGGACAAACCGGGATTCATCATCGAAGACGTGTTCAACGCCCACATGGACGACGCCGTCGTCGGCCTGATGGACCCCGCCCATGTGCCGTTCGTGCATAACCAGTGGTGGTGGCGTCCGCCCTCCACGGGCCTCAAGCTCAAGCAGAAGCCCTTCGGGCCCATCGAGCGCGGCTGGGCGATCGAACGCCACGCGCCGTCGTCGAACTCGAAACTCTATCGCTGGGTCTTCGGCGGCAATGTGCAGACCGAGATCTGCTTCCAGCTGCCGGGATACCGCTGGGAGATCATCTCGAACGACACGGCACGCCTGTTGACGCTGACCTGCCTCACACCCGAAGCGCCAAAGAAGACCCGCATCACCCAGTTCACCTGGTGGACGGGCGCGCCGCTTTTGCACCTCGCTGTGCCGGTTGCCAAACGCATGGGACAAACCTTCCTCGCGCAGGATGGCCGCATGGTGGACCTGCAGAACCAGGGCATGGCGCACCAGAAAGCGATGCTCTGGATCGACGACATCGACGTGCAGGCCAAATGGTACCAGCAGCTGAAGCGCGAATGGACCACCGCCCGCACCGAGGATCGCGCCTTCGAAAATCCCATCCAGCCGCGCACGCTGAAGTGGATGAGCTGAACCGCGCAGCGGGCAGGAAACTTTGCATGACTGAAAGAACGTTTTTCCTCGCGCTGACGGCTGCCCTGCTCGCCGCTTGCGCCACCCCCACACCCCCACTTTCGCCGGCCGCCATCGAAGCCCCCACAATCCTCCCCCTTGGCGAGCAACACCTCCTTGCCTCCGCCATCCTCGGTGACACGCGCGAAATCAATGTCTGGCTGCCTTCAGGTTACGCTGAGGGCCGCGAGATCGGTGCCGTCATCTACGTGTTGGATGGAGGCGCCGATCAGGACTTTCCACATATCGCCGGTCTCGGCCAGCTTGGCGCGCTCTCCTGGACCTACGAGACCTTCATCATTGTTGGCATACAGACGAAGGACCGCCAACACGAACTCACCCCCGCCGCAACTGATCCCCGCTTCGTGCAAGGCTTCCCGCAAGCCGGCGGAGCGCCCGCCTTCCGCCGTTTCCTGGCCGAGGAAGTTCGCCCTTTCATAGAGGCGCGCTACCGAACCGGCAAACGCACCGCCCTGATGGGCGAAAGCCTCGCGGGCCTGTTCGTGACGGACACCTTGCTCGAACAACCGGAACTGTTCGATGACTACATCGCCGTGTCCCCCAGTCTCTGGTGGGACGCTGGCCGCATTGCCGCTCAGGCGCCCGCGAAACTCGCGGGGCGGGGCCTCGGAGGCCGCCGCTTCTATATGGCGATGGCGGACGAAGGCGGCACGATGGAAGCGGGTATCGCGTCTCTCCGCACCGCCATCGAAACCGCAGCGCCCGCTGGCTTCGAGTTTGTTTGGGCCGATCGGAGCGCGAGTGAAACCCATGCCACGATCTACCACGGCGAAGCGCTTGCCGCTTTCCGTCGTCTCTATCCTTTGCCGCCCTGGGAGAGGGACGCGCCGTGGTGGATGTCACCGGAAGGAACTCCGGAGCGTTGATTCTCCGCCTCATTGAGGCTTGCCCCAAAATGGCCTTGAAAAAATGTGACCTGCAGCACTGGCCGGGTGGGACATTCGTTCCAAGTCTTGGCGGGCACGCATCAATGTGCGCCCCCCGAGAATTCGACAGTCACTAAAAGGACATTCAAATGAAGTTTTCCCTGATCGCAGCTGCGGCTGTCAGCGCGTTTGCGCTTGCAGCTTGTGCACCTACCGAGACGACGCCGGTTGAGCCTGCCGCCGTTGAAGAAGCCGTGACCGAGCCGGTCGTGGAAGAAGTTGCCCCGGCCCCGACGACCATCGTTGACGTGGCAGCGGCCAACCCGGACTTCTCGACACTCGTCGCAGCCGTCCAGGCCGCTGGCCTCGCCGAAACGCTGGCAGGCCCCGGCCCGTTCACCGTCTTTGCGCCGACCAACGAAGCCTTTGCGGCGCTTCCGGCCGGCACGCTCGACAACCTGCTCCTGCCTGAGAACAAGGACAATCTCGTCAAGATTCTCAGCTACCACGTTGTCCCGGGCACCGTGATGGCCGCCGACATCAAGCCGGAAGCCGAAGCCGGCGCAACCGCCAGCGTCAACAGCCTTGATCTGTCGGTTCGCACCACGGCCACCGGCGCGATGGTCAATGATGCCACCGTCACCACGGCTGACATCGCTGCCTCGAACGGCGTCATCCACGTCATCGACAAAGTGCTCCTGCCGAAAGAATAAGGCTTCACCGCCTGAAACCAGGGCCGCGATCCTCTCCGAGGGTCGCGGCCTTTTCTTTTCATTCGCTCGCCGCCCGCGAACAAAGAGTGAAACTTCAAGCTGTCCTTAACCCCTCGCGCTGCTAGAGTCGCGCGTATGACAGCTGCGATTCGCATCCTCGGCATCGACCCCGGCCTGCGCCACACCGGCTGGGGCCTCATCGAACAGACCGGCCTGCGGCTCAGCCATGTCGGGCATGGCGTGATCGAAGCGCCGGTGGATATCTCGATGGCCGAGCGTCTCGCCCATATCTTTGAAGCCGTGGGCGAACTTGCCCGGCACCATGCGCCGGACGCCGCTGGGGTCGAGGAAACCCTCGTGAACGCAAATCCCCGTTCGGCCCTCAAGCTCGGCCAGGCCCGCGGCGCCGCGATGGCGGCCCTCGCGATGGCCGGTGTGCCGGTCGCCGAATTCGCGCCGCGCCAGATCAAACTGTCCGTCGTCGGAACAGGCACGGCCGACAAGGACCAGGTCAAGTTCATGGTCCAGCGCCTGCTGCCGAGGGCAGGGGAGATGAAGCTCGATGCCGCCGACGCGCTCGCCTGCGCCATCTGCACCGCCCACCACTTGCCGCCGCCGCTGCGCAAACGGGGCGCCGCTTGATCGTCGGCCGCCTCACCGGAGAGGTTGGCGCCATCGGCCTCGATCATGTCCTGATTGACGTGAACGGCGTCGGCTATGTCGCCCTCGCCGGCACGCGCCTGCTCGCCCGCCTGCAGGCGGGAGACCGGGTGACCGTGCAGGTCGAAACCCGCGTCACCGAAAGCTCGATCACCCTCTTCGCCTTCGCCACGGATGAGGAACGCGCCTGGTTCGTCCGCCTGCAGGATGTCCCCGGCGTCGCCGGCAAATCCGCCCTCGCCATCCTCGACGGCCTCGCCCCCGCCGAAATCATGGACGCCATCGCCCTCGGCGATTCCGGCGCCTTCACCCGCGCCAAGGGCATCGGCAAGAAGCTCGGCGAACGTATCGTCACCGAACTCGCCGGCAAGGCGCCGCCGATGGGCCGCTTCGGCAAGTTCGAAACCGCCGCCGTCGCGGGCCTCGCTTCGGCGCCCGCCCCCGCCAGCACCGGCCCCCGCGCCGAAGCCATCAGTGCCCTGACCAATCTCGGCTACACCCCGTCGGAAGCCTCCCGCGCCGTCGCCGCCGCGGCCAAGGACGGCAATGCCGATAACGTCAGCGCCCTCGTCAAGGCGGCCCTCAAGGAACTCGCGCGGTGACCCGCAAGGACTCCCTCGCAGATTCGCAAGCGCAAGCTCCCGACGCGCTGGACCGGGCCCTCCGTCCCCAGACGTTCGAGGACTATGTCGGCCAGCGCAAGGCGAAGTCGAACCTGAAAGTCTATGTCGACGCCGCGCGCGGCCGCTCGGAAGCTCTGGACCACGTGCTCCTTTTCGGCCCGCCCGGCCTCGGCAAGACCACGCTCGCACAGATCCTCGCGCGCGAGATGGGTGTCGGCTTCCGTGCCACCTCCGGCCCCGTCATCGCCAAGGCCGGTGACCTTGCCGCGATCCTGACGAACCTCGAGCCGAACGACGTCCTCTTCATCGACGAGATCCACCGCCTCCCCGCCATCGTCGAGGAAATCCTCTATCCCGCGATGGAGGATTACGCGCTGGATCTGGTGATCGGGGAGGGCCCCGCCGCCCGCTCCGTCCGGCTTGATCTTGCGCCTTTCACCCTCGTCGGGGCGACCACCCGCGCGGGCCTCCTCGCGACGCCCCTGCGAGACCGGTTCGGCATCCCGATCCGCCTCGATTTCTACGAGCCCGAAGAACTCGCCCGCATCGTCCTGGCCGCCGCCCGCAAGCTCGGTGCGCCGATCACGGAAGAAGGCGCCGTCGAGATCGCCTCCCGCGCCCGCGGCACGCCCCGCATCGCCCTGCGCCTCCTGCGCCGGGTGCGCGACTTTGCCGACGCCGAAGGCCAGCCCATCGACAAGCCCGCGGCCGGCCGCGCCCTCACGCGCCTCGAAATAGATGCCGACGGCCTCGACGCGCTCGACCGGCGCTACCTCCACGCCCTCGTGAAAACCTATGCCGGCGGACCCGTCGGCGCCGACACGCTCGCCGCGGCGCTGTCCGAAGCGCGCGACGCGGTCGAGGATGTGATCGAGCCTTACCTGATGCAGAAAGGCTATGTCGCCCGCACGCCGCGCGGCCGCGTCGCCGCCCCGCTCGCCTATGAACGCCTGGGCCTGAAACCGCCCGGCGGCCTTCAGGCGCCCCTCTTCGGAGAGGACGAGTAGGCCGCGCCCGTCTCGCTCGCCGCTTGATCGCCCGCGCATCCGGGTTAGTTTGGCCGGTGAGGAGACGCACATGACCCAGGCAGAGTTGAAGCAGTGCGCGTTGCAGCGCTTCGGCGCGCCGCTTGAGACCGGAGAGATTATCCGTCTCGCCCGGCAACTTGCGTCGGAGAAGGGCAAGACCCGCCCCGAAGACCGCGCCGCGATGGCCGGCATGCTGGCGCGGACGGCCTTCTTTGAGCCTGACCGGACGGGCGAAATCTACGACGCCCTCGCGCTCGGCTGGCGCGGCATTCCGGTCAAGGCCGCTCCGCTGGGCACGTTGTCCCTGCCGCCGGGCGAGGCGCCCGAAGGCCTGTTCGACGCCTGGTGGGCGGTCGCGGCGGACCTCGCTGCGGGCAAGCTCGATGCCCTCGCGGTCACGCAGCGCTCCGCCGCGCTGGGCGGCCTCGCGCCGGAAGGTTTCCTCGCCCGCGTGGCCGAAATGTCATACCTGTGGCCGGGGGTTTCCGAAGTCGCAAGCCGTCCGCTCCCGGAACATGTGCGGCTGGAAGATCTCGCCGCTTGCCCGCCCGCCTCGCTCGGCCGCGCGTTCCACGACCTCATCGTCGACAACAAGTTCGATCTCGAAGTGCTCGACCGCAACTCGATCGGCCTGTCGAAACTGCCGAAGCCGCTCGACTATCTCAACACCCGCATCCTGCAGTCGCATGACCTCTGGCATATCACCGCTGGCTACGAGACAACTTCGCTGCATGAGCTGGCGATCTCGGCCTTCCAGCTGGCCCAGTTCGGCCATTCCTATTCGGCCCAGTTCCTCGCGATTTCCGCCGCCACCGGCGCGCTCGCGCCGGCCTTTGCCTATCCCATCCTGATGGACACCATGACCAGCGCCTGGGTTCACGGGCGCGAGACGCCGCCGCTTATCACGCTGGAATGGGAATCGCTCTGGCATCTCTCGCCCGAAGCGATCCGGCAAGCGCACGGCATTCGCCCCTACGTCCGGCCCTGGCGCGCCGACCTCATCGAGAACCGCCGTCCGCTCACGGACAGTCTGGATGCGCTCCGCCGCGCCCTGTTCCCCAGGCGCCTCACGCCGGCCTAGCTGCGTTCACGCATCCCCCACAGCACGCCGATCAACCCGCCCTTGATCCGTGGCAGGAGCATCAGCACAGCCGCCACCGCAAATGTCCCCAGCCCCGCCAGCCGTATCCACAGGGGCCAGGTCTCATGCCGCGCCGCGATGAAGGTCAGCGCCGCGAGCAGGGGCCCCAGCAGCAGCACCGTCAGCCAGGGCGGCCCGTCCTCCGCCTCGATCTCTCCGGTCGCCGCCCCGCAAGCCGCGCACGCCCCCGTCTGTTTCAGATAGCCCGCAAACAGCCGCCCCTTGCCGCAAGCCGGGCACCGGCCGCGCGCGCCGCGAAGGGCCGCGATCAGGGATGGGGAAACAGCCATGGCCGGGACCCTCGCACGAATCGCGCCGATACTGTAATCCGGTCAAATGAGCACAGGCTGGGCCGACATCGAGCAACATGCGGGTTTCGCCGGGGCCGAAGCGCGTGCGGCGGCGGAGCTCCGCCCCATTCTCGAACGTGTGAAGATCGATTCCATCGATCCTGCGCGCCAGACGAAGATCATCTCGCGCGCCATGACGACCGCCTTCTTCGCCTTCGGCGGGACGTTTTTCGCCCTCGAATTCATCCTGCCGAAAGGCGCCGGCTGGGAGTTCCTCCAGTTCCTGCTGTTCCCCATCCTGTTCATCGCCTACCTGGCGATGGCTTTGTTCCTCGTGCGCGGGCAACTCGCGAAGCTTGTGGTCGAAGCCCAGGCCCGCGTGGGCCTCAAGGCCGAGGCGATGAGCCGGATCACCGCGCCGCTCGGTGTCAGATACGTCCCCGCCCCGGGCGGCGCGCCCAAGGGCCTCGAATGGCTGGCCAGGCAAAGCTGGGCGCCGGCCATCCTGCGCGATGCCACCGCGTCCCTGAACGCCGCCGGCGGCATGGACGAGGCCGTTGCCATCGTCCGCGACAGTGGGCTGCTCCTCGAAGGCAACACCTATGTCGTCGGCACGCCCGAGCAGAAGGCGAAGCTGAACGAGCAAGCCTCAAGCATGCGCCAGATCGAAGATGGCTTCGAAGGCATGCGCAGCGGGCTCACCTTCTCGATGTTCGAATGGGTCGAGTCGGTCGAAGATGCGCCCGACATCTATCATCTCGTCATTGTCCTGGAAGCGCCGCTTCGCCTGCACGGGGTCACCCACCTGCGCGCCCGCAAGTCCGGCTGGCCGCAGGATCCGAACGGCACTGCGCTTCAGGACGTGGACCTCGGCCCGAAAGCCTTCGACGCGCTTTACCGCCTCCGCGCCTCCGACCAGGTCGAGGCGCGCGCCATCTTCAACCCGGCCGTCATCGAGCGCGTCATCGCCCTCGCGCATGGCGGCAAGTTCCGCGCGGTCGCCCGCGCTGGGCATCTCGTCTTCGACTTTCCGGGCGAGACGAACCGCTTCCGCCTGCTCGACCTGATCACGGGGGAGTGGGGCGATGACACGATCCGCCAGACCCATGCTGACCTCGCCGAAGCGCTCGCCCTCGTCGATGCGCTCGGCCATGCCTTCATGCTCGCGCGAAAGTCTGATACCAGCGCGCCATGAGCCTCCCGCCGCTTGACGCCGCCAATCTCGATGCCGCCCGCCAGCATTGGCTCGCCGTGCGTGTCTATTACGAGGACACCGATTTCACGGGCATGGTCTATCACGCCAACTACCTGCGTTTCTTCGAGCGCGGCCGCTCCGACCACCTGCGCGACGTCGGCATCTCGCACCAGTCGCTGCTCGCCCGCGAAGACCCCGCCGCCTTCACGCTCACCAATGTCAACGTCACCTACCGCAAACCGGCGAAGGTCGATGACCTCCTGCACATCCGCACGCGCTATATCGGCATGGACGGCCCCCGAATCCGCTTCTCGCAGGCCTGCCTGCGGGATGGGGACGTCCTTGCCGAGGCCGAGGTCACAGCCGTGATGATCCACGCCGACGGGCGCCTGCGCCGCCCGATCCGCGAAATCGCCGAACACCTTGAGGCGTTTCGGTGGCAGCCTCAGGGTTAACAATCGGCCACGAAGGCTTAACCCTTGGCCAGTAACGCTTATGTCACTGTCTATTCTCGGTGCCGCGCCGTGTTTCTGCCGGATTCGGGCTGGAAAGAATATCCCTGACACCCGGTCCCGCCGCCTCGGCCGGGACCGAATCTTTGTATGGCCAGACAAGCGGGCGCCGCGCGCCCGGATGAAGCTTGGGAGACATCACGTTCATGGAAAACGAACCCATCGGCAGCGTAGCCAGCGGCGGCGAGTTTTCGCTGATCGCCTTGCTCAGCGAGGCGGACATTGTCGTCAAGCTTGTGCTGGTGGCGCTGCTGCTCGCCTCGGTCTGGTCCTGGATCGTCATCGGCGAGAAGACCTTCGTCCTCGGCGGCCTGAAGAAATCCGCCCGCGCCTTCGAGGAGGCCTTCTGGAATGGCCGGGCAGGAGACTTTGACCTCCGCCCGGGGCAGGGCGGCAAGGATCCTGCCAGCCGCGTCTTCGTCTCCTGCGCCCGCGAATGGCAGGATGCCGGCCGCTCGCTCCCCGCGCCGGCAGAGGCCTCTGCCATCGTCTCGCGCGCCGAACGGGCCATGCGGGCCGCGGTGGACCGGGAAGTCGGCCAGGCCGGCAAGGGCCTCTCGGTGCTCGCCACCATCGGTTCGGCCTCGCCCTTCATCGGTCTGTTCGGCACCGTCTGGGGCATCATGAACGCCTTCCTCAACATCGCCGAACAGCAGGACACCAGCCTGGGCACCGTCGCCGGCCCGATCGCCGAAGCCCTCTTCGCCACCGGCCTCGGCCTCGTCGCTGCCATCCCGGCCGTCATTTTCTACAACAAGTTCACCAGCGACCTGACCCAGCTCGCCGACCAGCTTGATGCCTTCTCCCAGGACGTCCTCGTGCGCCTCTCCCGGCGCGCGTCCGACGCAACGCGGGACTAGCGGCACATGGGCCTCATCCTCGGTTCCGGCGGAAAAGGCGGGCGGCGCGGCCGGCGCGCCCTCAATGCGGAAATCAACGTCACGCCCTTCGTGGACGTGATGCTCGTGCTGCTGATCGTCTTAATGATCACGGCGCCCCTGCTGATCCGCGGCGAGGAAGTGAACCTGCCGAAAACCAGCTCCGCCCCGCTGCAGGCGGAGGCAAACGACGCGCCACTGACCCTCTGGGTGCGCAAGGATGGCACCGTGCTCGTCCAGCAGACCGAGATCGATCCGGCAAACCTCGCGACCCAGCTCACCGCCATTGTCGGCGAGGGCTATGACAAGCAGGTTTATCTGTATGCGGATCAGGACGTGCCCTACGGCCTGGTTATGGACGTCACCGCCGAAGTGCGCCGCGCCGGCTATACGCGCATGTCCTTCATCACCGAGCAGAAGGAATAGGCATGTTCCGCGGCCTCGCTGTCTCGACCCTCGTTCACGCCAGCGTGCTGGCGATGGCGATGCTGTCCTGGCCGCAGCCGGACTCGGAATGCGACAAGGCCATCGAGAAACTGCGCCGCGAGAATCCCGGCATCCGCTCCATCGAGATCGTGATGCAGCTGCCGGAGTGCGCCACCTCCGCCGACCTGCCGATCGATTTCGAGGATGTCGGCCTCGTCTCGAATGTCAGCGAACTGCGCAAGGCCCCGGAGCCGGTGGACGAGGCCCTCCCGCCGCCGGAACCCGATGTCGAGGAAGCCCCCGCCGAAGCCCCGCCTGAGCCCGCCGCCGAACCCGAAGAGGCCGAGGCGGTCCCCGATCCGCGCGCCAAGCCGGAAGAGATGAAAAAGCCCGAGCCGAAGAAGCCGGAGCCGAAGAAGACCGAAGCCCTGATCAAGAAAGAGCCGAAGAAGAAGGAAGACGACCTCGCCTTCCTCGATGATTTCGACAAGGCCCTGCAGGACAAGCGCCAGACCCGCCCGCGCGCCGCCGCGCAGGAAACGCCTGATCGTCCCGCCATCGGCAATGCCGACCGCGACCGGGAAGGGGTGGGCGACCGCTCCGGCAACACCGCCTCGCTGCAGGCCTCCGTGCGCCGCCAGATTGGTTTTTGCTGGCGCGGCATCGAAGACCTGCCGAAGGAAGACCAGATCGACGTCGTGATCCGCATGCAGCTCGGCACTGACGGCGCGCTGATCGGCTCGGCCGAACTCGTCAGCCCGAAATCGCGCCCCGCGGGCCGCTCCGGCCTCGCGGTCGACCTGGCGCTGCGGGCGGTGCGCAAATGCGCGCCTTACAA
>JAIXRO010000121.1 GCA_027485145.1 Hyphomonadaceae bacterium
GCGCAGCGTTTCGACACGGTTGAGATCGTACAGGTCGATGTCCGGCGTGAACAGCGACACGGAGATCACCGATTCGTCGAGATACACGCCGACCTGTTCCTTCACGCCGGGCTGGTCGCGCACGATCTGGCCCGCAGAGACGCCGCGGATAGCCACTTGGCTCTGGCCGGGGCCGAGGCTCTGGATCGACAGGCCCGCGACACTGCGCGCCACATCTTCAAGGTTCGAGGCGCCGGTGCGCGCGATGTCCTCGGCGGTCTGCGCGTTGATCGAGAACGGCACGTCCTGGATCGACGCATCGCGCTTGGTCGCGGTCACGATGACCGGCTTCTGCCGGACTTCGGGTTCGGGGCTGGTCTGGGCGATGGCGGCCGGCACCATGGCCGCAAGGCCAATGAACAGGGCGGATGCCGAAACCTTCAGTTTCTGGGCTAACTTCATCTGGTCCTCCTTGATCGGCCGCTGCGTTCGTTTCTTGGGTTGACGCGGCATGCCTGAGCCGCAGACGTTAGACCCTGAGCGGCGGCCCCGCAAAGGTTGCCGCGTTAACTGTGATCGAAAACCAGCAGAATCCGGGAGCTTTGGCAAAAATGTCACGCAAGATTCCCCAACGGGAATATGCTCCGGAACCGGACATTCGCCTCAGGAGCGAGTGGCGCGCCGGCGACGCGGAGCGCGTCGTCGACCTGCACCGGCGCGGCTATGCCCATGAAGGTGCCGGGTTCGGCCCCGCGTTCGCGGTCTATGTCGGCCAAACCATCGAGGAGGCCGGTCTCGGCCGGCCGGGAAACGCCAGCCGTGTCTGGTTCGCCGAACGGGGCGGCGCCGCGCTGGGCTGCGCGGCCATGATCGACCGGGGCACACGCGGCCAGCTGCGCTGGGTCGTGCTCCTGCCCGAAGCGCGCGGCGCCGGGCTCGGCAAGGCGCTGTTCCGGGCCGCCATGGACCATGCCGCCGCGCAGGGCTGGCCGGAAGTCTATCTCGAAACCACCGGCGGTCTCGAAGCGTCGATGCAGATGTATCTCGCCAATGGCTTCGCCGTGACCAGCGTCACGACCGAAGACCTATGGGATGGCCCCGGCGAAATGATCGTCATGACGAAGCGCCTCTGAGCTCCCGGCCCGGCCCCTTTTGACATCCCCGCCGCTTGTGACATCCTCCCGGAAAAGAACACTGCCCGGGAGGAAATCGCCATGTCCTATGCGGCTGCCCATGCTTGGGGACGCCTGATCCACGACGCCGACTCTCATCTCATGGAGATGACCGACGTTCTCGATCCGTACTTTGAAAAGCGACTGCTCGCGCGTTATCACGACCTGCCCGTCTATAAATGGAAACACTCGCACGCCGGCTGGATGAACGAAGAGCGCGCCCGGCATGAGGACGCCGCCTACCGCGCCGCCGCCGCAGACGCGATCCTGCTCAACAAGAACTATACCGCGCTTGGATCCTTCCGCCGCGAGGATCGCCCCGCCGCGCTCGACCGTCTCGGCTTTGCCAGCCAGCTGGTCTTCACCACCTTCTGCCTCGGCAATTTCGGCCTCGACCAGTCGAATGACATGGAACTTTGCTACGCCGCCGCCGATGCGCACAACCGCATGATGACGGACTTCTGTTCCATCGACCGCCGCCTGCTTCCCGTGGCCTATGTCCCGCTGGAAGACTTCGCCCGCGCCGAGGCGACCACCCGCCTCGCCATCAGGCTCGGGGCCAAGGCGATCATGGTGCCGTCCGTGTGCCCACAAAAGCATTCGCCCAGCCATATCGGGCTCGACCCCGTCTGGCGCCTCGCGGAAGAGGCGGGCCTGCCCATCCTCCTGCATGTCGGCGGCGAGGAGAAGATGAACCCGGTCTACAAGGCGAACGGCCTGCCGCCGGTGCCGGACTTCCACGGCGGCGACGACAACTTCACGTCCGTCTCCTACATGCCGATCCCGCAATCGGCGATGCAGACGCTGGCCACCCTGATCTTCGACGGCGTGTTCGACCGCTTCCCGAAGCTGAAATGGGGCGCCATCGAACTCGGCGCTGCCTGGGTGCCCGGATGGATGCGCTCCATGGATTCCGCCGCCCATGCCTTCATCCGCAACGAGGAACGCCTGCAGAAACTCTCCGCCAAACCCTCCGAAATCGTCCGCCGTAGCTTCCGCGCCGCGCCCTATCCGCACGAAGACGCCGGCTGGATCATCCGCAATTCCGGTGACGAGATCTGCCTCTTCTCGTCGGACTACCCCCACGTCGAAGGCGGCCGCCATCCGCTCAAACGCTTCGATGAAACCCTCACCGGCTGCACGCCCAATCAAGTGACGAACTTCTACTCGGAAAACTTCATCGACTTGATGGGCGAAGGCCTCGCCGCAGACCTCCGACGCCCGAAACTCCGGCAATCGGCCTGACCGCGATGGCGAAAGACGCGAAGCCCGCGAAAGTGGTCCTCCTCTCCGGCGGCAATCCACAGATCGCCAAGGGCGATGGCGATGCCCCGGTGCAGGCCT
The DNA here is from genome assembly GCA_027485145.1 of Hyphomonadaceae bacterium. Classification (GTDB taxonomy): domain Bacteria; phylum Pseudomonadota; class Alphaproteobacteria; order Caulobacterales; family Hyphomonadaceae; genus Hyphomonas. Next base: position 2,496 of record JAIXRO010000121.1, read on the forward strand.
ACATCGCCGCCATGCCCGGCTGGAAACAGGCGGTCGGCCAGCGCCTTGACGCACTGATCGTCAAAGCCGTCCCGGACGTGACCAAAGCCGTGCGGTGGAACTCGCCCTTCTACGGCCTCGACGGGAAGGGCTGGTTCGTCTCCTTCCACGTGCTGACGCGCTATGTGAAGGTGACCTTCTTCAAGGGCGCAGAGCTGGACCCCCCTCCGCCCGGTTTCACGGCGAAGAGCGGCGACGCGCGCTGGATCGACCTCTACGAAGGCGAGTTCGACGACGCGCAGCTGGCGAAATGGATGAAACAGGCCGCGAAGCTCCCCGGTTGGAAGCCCTGACGCGCCCTCACAGCTTCCTGAAATACCGCGCCACCGGCCAGCGCTCGAAACCCGCCGCCTCATAAGTTGCCCGCGACGCCGCGTGCCCCGGATCGCCGCCGGTCTCCACCATCACCATCGTCATGCCCGCCGCGCGGATGTCGTCGAATGCCGTCTGCATCAGCGCCTTGGCGATGCCGCGCCGCTGATGTGACGGGTCCACCGCGATGATGTGCAACTCGCCCATGCTGTCTTCGGGAAACAGCCGGGTGCCAGCAAAGCCCAGCACCGCGCCCGAATCCTCCGCCACATGAAACCGGGTTTCGCCGGCAATCAGCAGCGCGCGCACATCCGCCGCCTGCCGCGTCCACCAGCCGCCGGGATAGAAGGCGTCGTACACAAAGCCGGGCACCGCGCCCTGCATCTTCTCGAACACCGGCGCCCAGGCGCGCTCTGTCAGGTCGAGGATGCCCGGCATGTGCGAGGGAGTGTAAGGCTTGATCTCGAACGCCATAGGCCGCGCCCTAGCTGTAATCCGCAATCCGGCAGAGCAGGGGCCCGCGGAACTCGAAAAAGCTTGCCCCGCGCACGCGCACCGTCTCGCCCGCCTTGATGCCGTTCGGCAGGTCCACCGCCGCACGGCCCTCGAACTCGATCTCGGCGGCCGCCTTGCCGCCCCCGGTCACCAGGTTGATCAGCCGCTGGCGCCGGTAGGAAAACGCGTTGCCGGAGACTTCCGCCACCTGCCGCATCATCGGTTTGCCATCGAGGCGCATGGACTGGCCGGCATTCGAGATGTTCTCGAACACCACGTCATCGGTCACGCAGGCCAGCATCGCGTCGATGTCGCGGTCGTTGTAGCCGGCAATGTAACGGCGGATGATCTCGTCCAGCATGGCAATCGGCCCTTCTTCTGGCGTCCCCGTCTCCTGCCAGCGGCCAACGAATTGCACAAGCCGCTTTTGATTTTACCGCAGTTGAGTCATAAGCCGCCTCCAGTTCTGAAGACGGAGACGAGCATGGGTACGCGCATCGCAGTTGTCGGCGCCACGGGCAATGTCGGGCGGGAGCTCTTCAACATTCTGGAAGAGCGCCTGTTCCCGGCAGACGAAGTCTATGCCGTCGCTTCCCGCCGTTCGATCGGCAAGGAAGTCGCGTTCGGCGACCGCACCCTGAAATGCCATGACCTCGAGCAGTTCGACTTCTCGCGCGTGGACATTGTTCTCATGTCCGCCGGCGGCAAGGTCTCGAAGGAATGGTGCCCGAAGATCGCCGCCGCCGGCGCCATCGTGATCGACAATTCCTCCGCCTGGCGGATGGATCCGGACGTGCCGCTCGTGGTGCCGGAAGTGAACGCCGATGCCGTCATGGGCTATGCCAAGAAACGCATCATCGCGAACCCCAACTGCTCCACCGCCCAGCTGGTCGTCGCCTTGAAGCCGCTGCATGACGCCGTCGGCATCAAGCGCGTCGTCGTCTCCACCTACCAGTCCGTCTCCGGCGCGGGCAAGGAAGCGATGGACGAACTCTGGAACCAGACCAAAGGCATCTTCGTCAACGCGGAGCTCGCGCCCACGGTCTTCGAAAAAGAGATCGCCTTCAACGTGATCCCGAAAATCGGCAGCTTCCTGCCGGACGGGTACACGGACGAAGAGGCCAAGATGTGGAACGAGACGAAGAAGATGATCGATCCCGCGATCAACCTCTCGGTCACCTGCGTGCGCGTCCCGGTCTTCGTCGGCCATTCCGAAGCCGTGCATGTCGAGCTGAACGGCCCGATGAGCGCCAAGGAAGCCCAGGCGCTCCTGCGCGAAAGCCCCGGCATCATGCTGCTCGACGAGCCCGGCAAGGACGTCTACGTCACGCCGAAGGAATGCGTCGGCGAATGGGCGACCTTCATCAGCCGCGTCCGCAAGGATGTCAGCGTCGAGAACGGCCTCGTCTTCTGGTGCGTCTCCGACAACCTGCGCAAGGGCGCCGCCCTCAACGCCGTCCAGATCGCCGAGGAACTCCTCAACCGCGGCATCGTCAAACCGGAATCGGCCAAGGCCCGGGTTTAATCCTTAATCCCTCTCCCGCCCGCGGGAGAGGGTGGCCCGGCCCGTAGGGTCGGGTCGGGTGAGGGGCCTTCCTCACAAAACCGAAAAATGCACCACCTCGAACCCATGCCCCGTCGCCGCCACAAAGCGCCGGAAATCCGCCTGGCTGATCGCCGTTGTCCCTGTGTTCACCAGCGGATGAAAGTTCACGGTCTCGGCCGCCGCCAGCACCGCGTCCACCAGGAACCGCACCCGCCCGCCGCGGTCATTCATCAGCGCAAACGCGGTCACCGATCCCGGCACCACGCCGAGCACTTCGGTCATCAGCTCCGCCGGCCCGAAGGAGAGCCGCTTCGTCCCGATCAGCTTGTGCAACTGGTTCAGCTTCAGCGCGTTATGCGCCTCCGCCGCAATCAGCACGAGCTGGCCTTCGGCGTCCCTCAGGAACAGGTTCTTGGTATGCGCCCCCGGCATCTGCGCCTTCAGGCCCGCCGACTGGTCCACCGTGAACAGCGGCTCGTGCCACACGGTTGCATGCGCAATCCCCAGCGTGTCGAGATAGGCGAACAGGTCATCAGGGCTTGCTTGCATGGCGCCCTATGGGCCAAGTCTTCCCGCCTGCGTCAACACCCAAAGGGTCACGCGAATGCGCCTCGACTGCTACAAGATCCACGATTTCGCGCCCCAGATCGTCCCCGGCCGGCCGGACCGTGCCTGGATGGACGCCTTCGTGGACCGCCACCCCTACCGCTGCCTGCCGCTGACGATGGCGAACTCGACCGGCTGGGAAATCCTCTGCCCGATGGACATCAAGGTCATCTGGAATGGCGGCCCCGGCACCGAGGATATCGAGCTGAAAACCACCGGCGACCCGCGCGCCATCGCCAGCTTCGCCGACAGCCATTTCCAGCGCGGCATCGTCACCTTCCATACCGGCCACCTGTTCCGTACACTGCCGGGTTGGGGCGTCTGGGTCACCGGCCCGCCGAACTGGCCGAAGGATGGTATCGCCCCGCTCACCGGCCTGGTGGAGACGGACTGGTTGCCGTTCCCGTTCACGATGAACTGGCAGATGACGCGCCCCGGCGAAGTCATCTTCCGCAAGGGCGAACCCTTCGCCTTCCTCACGCTGATGGAACACAAACGCCTCGAGGAGATCGAGCCCGAGCGCAAGCCGATGCGCACCAATGCCGAGCTCGTGAAGGAATACGAAGCCTGGCGCGGCAGCCGCGCGGACTTCATCTCCCGCCTCAGGAGCGGCGAGGAGAACGCCATGAGGGACCGTTGGCAACGCCACTACATGCGCGGCGAAACCCCCGACGGCGACAAGGCGGAGTCCCACCAGACAAAGCGAAGGCTGCAGGCGCCGAGGGATATCAAGTAACGCACCTTACCCCTCTCCCTTGGGAGAGGGGCAGGGGTGAGGGGCTTCGCCACAAACACCACGCTCATCCTGAGCGAAGTCGAAGGATGGCCAAGCCGAGCCGTCCTCTCTCCGGTCCCATCCTTACTTTCTGGCCCCGCGTGACCGTCCAAACCCGGTGCATTCAAACACGCGAACGCCTACGCATTCGCACGCTCCCGAAACAAAATCCCCCGCCCGATCAACCCACTACAGAATACTTCGCGCCCGCGAATCCGGCAGGCCTCCGCACCGGCGTATCCTTAGCGGCGATGACCCGTCCGCGCCCTGATCTCTGGTATCCGATTGCGCAGCTGCTCGCCGCGCTGCGCACCCTGCTGCGCGCGACCGCGCCGGAGGCGTTTGCGCAGATCGCCCTCGATGCCCGCGCCCATCTCGCCGCGCTCACTGCCCTCGTGCGCCGCTACATCCACGTCCTCGCGGCAGATATCAACCTGCCGCTGCCGCAATCCCGTCCGCCTGCGGAGCGCCGCGCATCCCGCGCCGGCGTCTCCCGCGCCTATCTCTTCCCGCTGATCGAAACACCCGCCCGCGCGAGCGGCGCCGCCACCGGCGGCGAAGACCCGCCCGAACTCCAATGGGCCCTCCTCATGGAGGCCGCCGCCCGCCTCGCCGCCGTGCTCGCAAACCCGGCGCCCCACGCCCGCCGCCTCGCGCGCCGCTTCGGCAAGCTCACGGTGCCCGGCCTGCGCGACCTCCCGGTGCCCTGGCACATCATCCGCCGCATCGGCCCTGTCATCGACACGCTGCTGATCCGCCTCGACGCGGCCGCGCGCCCCCAAGCTTGGGCGGGGCTCGATACGTCCTGAACGCCGTTGACAGCGCAGCGTCCTTCGCCTCCCGTTCCGGGAGGTCGCACGCGCAGCCCTAGTTCTTCCCGAACTTCCGGTCGCGTCCTGCCATCAGCCTCAGGCGCAGCGCATTCAGCTTGATGAAGCCTTCCGCATCCTTCTGGTCATACGCGCCATGGTCATCCTCGAAGGTCACGATCTTCTCCGAGTACAGACTATAGGGTGAGGACCGTCCGATGAGATACGCCGTGCCCTTGTACAGCTTGATCGTCACTTCGCCGGTCACCCAGCGCTGCGAATGGTCGATCGCCGCCTGCAGCATCTCCCGCTCCGGGCTCCACCAGAAGCCATTGTAGATCATCTCGGCATAGCGCGGCATCAGCTCGTCCTTGAGGTGGCTCTGCCCGCGGTCCAGCGTCGCCTGCTCAATGCCGCGGTGCGCGACCAGGAGGATCGTCCCGCCCGGCGTCTCGTAAATGCCGCGCGACTTCATGCCGACGAACCGGTTCTCCAGAAGGTCGAGCCGCCCGATGCCGTGCTTCTTGCCATAGGCGTTCAGCGCCGTGAGCAAAGTCGCCGGGCTCATCGCCTCGCCATTGATGGAGACCGCATCGCCGCGCTCGAAGCCCACCGTGATGATCTCCGCCTGGTCGGGCGCGTCTTCCGGAGAAATCGTCCGCATATGGACAAATTCCGGCGCGGCTTCGGCGGGGTTTTCCAGAACCTTGCCCTCGGAAGAGGAGTGAAGCAGGTTCGCGTCCACGGAGAAGGGCGCATCGCCCCGCTTGTCCTTGGCAATCTCGATGCCGTGTTCCTCGGCGAATTTCAGCAGGTCCGTGCGCGACTTGAACTCCCAGTCCCGCCACGGCGCGATCACCTTGATGTCGGGGTTCAGGCCGTAATAGCCGAGCTCGAACCGCACCTGGTCATTCCCCTTGCCGGTGGCACCATGGCAAACCGCATCGGCCCCGACCATGTCGGCAATCTCGATCTGCCGCTTGGCAATCAGCGGCCGGGCAATCGACGTGCCCAGGAGGTAGACACCCTCGTAGACGGCATTTGCCCGGAACATCGGGAAAACGAAATCGCGCACGAATTCCTCGCGCACGTCCTCGATGAAGATGTTCTCGGGTTTCACCCCGGCGGCCAGGGCCTTCTTGCGGGCCGGCTCCAGCTCCTCGCCCTGGCCAAGGTCGGCCGTGAAGGTGACCACTTCGCAGCCGAATTCGACCTGCAGCCACTTGAGAATGATCGACGTGTCGAGCCCGCCGGAATAGGCAAGAACAACCTTCTTCGGTGCGATGCGAGGCTTCGGCATGGGGTTCCTGACCGTATTTTGGGTGAAAGGCGCGAAAGTGTTGCCTTAAAGTCCCGCCTTCGGCCTGACAAGGCGGCGCCGCCGGGCGAATCCAGTGGTTTCCAACTTCTTAAGGCGCTATAAGAAAAGGGCTGGAAAAAGGTGGCTGTCATGCTGAATGATCCGATGGACCGTGCCCCGCGCACCAAGCCCGTTTTGCCGGAAAGCCTGCGCCAGGCTGTCCGCGAAGCCGAGGCCACGGGCCGCGCCGCTGAAGAGCGCGCCCAGCTCGCCATGCCTTTCCGCGCCCGCCTTCGCGCGCGGGACGCCGTGCGCCCCCAGCCGACCCTGTCGATCCTCACCCATTCCGGCCCGGTCAGCGCCGGCCCGCTGACACCGCTCGCCATTTCCGAAGTGCGCACGCTGCGCAAGCCGCCCGCGCCGCGCCCGCCCGCCAAGCCGCCTGTGGCCACGTCGGCCGGCGCGGTCGCCGTCGTCCCGAAAGGCAGCCAGACGGGCGGCGCCGGAGACGGGGATGATGGCACAGCCGAAGATCGCGGCGGCCTGTTCCGCCGGATGGGCGATTTCTCGCAGTTTGCCTTCGCCGGTCTCGCCGTTCTCGGCCTCGCCGGTCTCTCCGTCATGGCGGCCGAGAACGCCCTCGGCAACAAGGCGGACTCGGACGATGCCGATGCCGACCTGACACTGACCACCGCCAGCGTATCGGCGGCGGCCGTCTCCGAGGCGTCCTTGCCGGTCGAGGCTGCAGCCACGCCCTGGTTCGACTATCGCGGCACCGCCGACCTGTTGAAGGCGCGCGTCGCCGAAATCCGGGCTCAGGAACAAGCCATCGCCCGCCTCGAAACAGCCGAGGCCGAACGCACCGCGGCGGCGGCGATTGCCAATGCCGAAGCCGCGCGTGTCGCGTCGGAGGCCCCCGCCAATCCGCCGGGCCCGGCGATCCTCGACAACCGCCTTCGCGACCAGCTCGCCGCTGAAGAGGCCGCCCGGGCCGCCGCGGCAACGGCTGCCATGCAGCTTCAGTCCGAAAAGGCCGCCGCTGCCGCAAGGCTTGAGGCGGACCGGATTGCCGCCGAAGAAGCCGCGCGCGCCGCTGCGGCCGCCGCCGAACGTCAGCGGATCGCCGATGCGCAGGCCGCCCGCGCCGCCGAAGTTGAAGCCGCCCGGCTCGCCGACCTTGCCGCCAGGAAGAAGGCGGCCGACGCCGAAGCGAAACGCCTGGCGGATGCCGAGGCCGCGAAAGCGGCCCAGGTCGCAGAAGCCAAACGCCTCGCCGATATTGAAACGAAACGCGCCGCCCAGGCCGAAGCCACGCGCCTCGCCGCGCTGGAAGCCAAGCGTGCCACCGACGCGGCCAACGCAAAACGCCTCGCCGACGCGGAAGCGGCGCGCCTTGCCGAAGTGGAAGCCGCCCGCCTCGCCCAGGTCGCGGCCGTTGCCTCTGCGCCTGCGGCCGCACCCGCGCCCCGCGTCTGGCGCGATCCGCCGGGCCGCGCCTCGCTGAAGCCGGCCCGTCCCGCGCCGCCGGTTGTTCTGGCTGCGGCCAGCCCGGCCGTCACAGGTCTCGACCCGGTCGTGCGCGGCGCGCCGCAAACGCTGATCCCCTCTGCGCCGGAAGTGCGCGCGATGGCGGGCCTGCCGCGCCCGGTCGATGATTTCATCGCCGAGCGGACCGAATACACCGCAGGCCGCGCGCTCGACGTGGCCGCGCTTGACGCGCTCAAGTCCGATTTCCTGCGCCTCGTCGAGACAAGCGCAGATGGCGCCCATCATCAGCTGACCACGCCGGATGGCCGCCCGCTGCTCATCCATTTCGAGCGGACTGTGTCGATCGACCCGATGAAGGCCAGCTTCCACGCGATCAGCTATTCCGCGCAGCCGGATGGGTTCGTCACCCGCGCTTACCTGCAGCCGGTGGACGTGAACGTGAAAGTCATGTGCCGGGACGTCACCTACGCTTTCCCGGGTCAGGAACGGGGCCGGTTCGCGGCTTGCGAAGGCGCCAATGGCACCTGGACCATGGCCCGCGCCTCGGCAACGCTCGGCACGCCGATCTAGAAGGCCGGGCTAGCTGGCCGCGCTTTTCATCTGTTTCGCCGCGCGTTTCAGCACATGCTGTTCGACGAGATCGAAATTGCGTTTGTGTGAGCGGAAGAAGAAATCGAACAGGTCACCCACAATGGGGACTGCGCCGATTCCGGCATCAGTGATCAGGTTCAGGAAAATCCGCGAATGCACATGCCACGGCAATCGCAGCCGCATCGAGGTGTACAGCGCCGCCGTTCCTGTCATGAGGGTCACCGCATCGCCGGCGACCGGAACGAGGCCGACGAGCGCATCGGCGCCGAACTTGATGCCGAGAACTTCAAACCGGGAATCCAGCAATTTGGCCAGTTTGCGCAGCGCGATCAGTTCCTCCCTTGCCGTTCGCCCGGTATCGAGGCGTACGTCCAGCAGGGCCTCGTCATTTGCCGCTGACAGTTTTCGCAAAGGCCGTCTCCTTGTTCGTGCGCGCATGATTGCACATCGCGCCAAAGCCTGCGACAGGCCTTCGCCATGACGCATGGGCCTGTTTACAAGCTGCTGACCGAAGCCGACTGGGCCGCCGCTGCAGTGAGCGGCGTGACGGCGACTGCGCTTGATCTCGCGGATGGCTATGTGCATCTTTCATCCGCGGCGCAGGTGGAGGAGACCGCGCGGCGATACTATGCAGGCATGATGCGCGTGCGGCTGCTGCGCTTCGATCCCGCTGCGCTCGGCGATGTCCGTTGGGAGCCAAGCCGGGGCGGGGACTTGTTCCCGCATTTGTACGGGCCGCTCGAAATCGCGAAGGCGAACGCGGCCTGGTGGCTCACGCCCGGTCCGGACGGCGCCCCGCAATTTCCGGAGGACGTGTGATGCTGGCAGACCTCGGCGCGCGCGCCATCCGTCTCCTGCCGCCGGAAGCGGCGCATAACGCGACCCTCCGCCTACTGACGAAATGGCTCGGCGTGCCGGCGCGCGCGCCAGTCTTTCCGCCGGGCTTGAAAGTCAAGCTGCCGAAATCGGGGCTGACATTCGCCTCGCCGGTCGGGCTCGCGGCCGGATTCGACAAGAATTGCGAAGTGCCGGAGGCCATGGCCCGCTTCGGCTTCGGCTTTGTCGAGTGCGGAACCGTGACGCCGAAGCCGCAGGCCGGAAATCCGAAGCCGCGCCTTTTCCGGCTGGAAGACGACCGCGCCGTGATCAACCGGATGGGCTTCAACAATTTCGGGCTGGGCTATTTTGTCCGCCGTCTTGCGCGCTATTCGCACGCCGTGCCGATCGGCGCGAATGTCGGCGCCAACAAGGACAGCGAGGACCGCGCTCAGGATTATGTGACGGGCATCGAAGCGGTCGCGCCGTATGCGGACTATATCACGATCAATATCTCGTCGCCGAATACGCCTGGCCTGCGCGGTCTTCAGGATAAGGCCTCGCTCACCGGTCTTCTTTCGCGTTGCGGCGAGGCGGACCGGAAGGGGAAGCCGGTCTTCCTGAAGGTGGCGCCGGATCTCGACAGCGACGCCATTGCGGACATTTGCGGCGTCGTGCGCGGGGAAGGGACGTGGCTGTCCGGCCTGATCGTCTCGAACACCACGCTGGCAAGGCCCGCGTCGCTGGCGAGCGCCGACAAGGGCGAGACGGGCGGCCTCTCCGGCGCGCCGCTCTTTCATCCGTCCACGGCCGTTCTCGCCGAGTTCGCCCGCGCGCTACGCGGTGAATTCGATCTCATCGGTGCCGGCGGCATCGCGTCCGGCGCAGACGCCTATGCGAAACTCCGCGCCGGTGCGCACGCCGTGCAACTCTACTCGATGCTCGTCTATGAAGGCCCGGGCCTCGCTGCCCGCATCGCAGACGAACTCGAAGCCTGCCGCCTCCGCGACGGCCTCGCGTCCATCAGTGAAGCGACCGGCAAGGGCCTTTAGCTCGGCTCAGAGCACCACGACCTGGCGGGCCACCGTGCCCTTGTTCGCCTTCAGGTTCATCATCGCGCCGGTGATGCCGTCCATGCCGATCCGGTCCGAGATCAGGTCGTCGAGGTGCAGCTTGCCCTGCCGGTAGAGATCGACGAAGCGCGGGAAGTCGATGCGGAACCGGTTCGATCCCATTACCGCGCCTTGCAGGCGTTTCTCGGTGACGAGAAGTTCGATGCCGGGCACTTCGATGTTCACGCCGGGCGAGATCATGCCGATGATCGTCGCCACGCCGCGCGGGCGAAGCATGTGATAGGCCTGTTCGGCCGTCTGTTTCAGGCCGACGCATTCGAAGGAATAATGCACGCCGCCCTTGGTGAGTTCCTTCACGGCCTCGATGGCGTTGACCTTGCCGGGATTGACCGTGTCGGTCGCGCCGAAGCGGACGGCGAGTTGCAGTTTCTCGTCCGACAGATCGACCGCGATGATGCGGCTCGCGCCGGCAATCGCCGCGCCGTTGATGGCGGCGAGGCCAACGCCGCCGCAACCGACAACGGCCACAGTCGAGCCGGGCTCGACTTTCGCCGAATGGAAGACCGAGCCGACGCCGGTGATGACGCCGCAGCCGATGAGGCAGGCGCGGTCCAGCGGCATGTCCTTGTCGATGGCGCAAAGGGCATTCTCGTGAACGAGGATCTGTTCGGCGAAGGAGGAGAGGTTGAGGAACTGGCCGACCTTTTCCTTGCCGATGGAGAGGCGCGGCGCTTCATCCGGACGGCGCTTGAACTGTTCGCCATTGACCGTGTGGCAGATCGACATGTGGCCGGTGAGGCAATGCTCGCAGACGCCGCAGAATGGCGAGAGGATCGAGATGACATGGTCGCCCGGCTTCACGGCCGTGACCATCGAGCCGACCTGTTCGACGATGCCAGCGCTTTCATGGCCGAGGATGACCGGCATCTCGGTCGGGAAGTTGCCATCCCAGAAGTGGACATCGGAATGGCAGACGCCGAAGGCCTTGAGGCGCACGAGCACTTCGCGCGGGCCGGGCTTGGAAATGGTGACGTCTTCAATCGTCAGAGGCTTGTTGGCCTCCCGCATCACGGCAGCTTTCATGGCGATGTTTCCTCCCGGAATTGTTTTGGCCGGTTCTTGTTTTCACCAGTGTCGCGCAAATGGCCGGTCTTGAACAGACCGGCCGCAGGGTCAGGCGGGCTCAGCCCTGTTTCGCGGCGCGCGCCCGCGTTCCACGGCAAAGGCAAGCGCGGCGAGCGCGGTATAGGCGGCGAGCGCCGTTGCGGCGAAGGCGCGGATATCTTCCGGGGCCGGGCCAATGAGATTGTAGACCTGAAGCGCGAAGAAGACGGCGAGCATCACCCAGGGCGCGGCCCGGCCCCAATGGCTGACCGGCGTTGTCATGCGGGCGTACACGACGACGCCCAGCGTGAAGACGGCCGCTTCGAGCGACTGGCTGAGCGGAAGGCTGGCCCAGAGACCCAGCCCCATCTTCTCCGGGCTGCCCGGATAGAGCGCGAGGTCGTGTGTGTGCACGAGGAGATCCGCGAGCCAATGACTGAAGACCGCCGCGCCAATAATGAGGGCGCCGCGTGGGCCGGCGGCGCGGTTGACAAGCAGGCCGTATACGATCGCCGCGCCGAGCGACCAACCTGCGGCGCCGAGCAGGGAATGGGTGTAGGGCATGTGGAAGAGGTCAAGATCGCTAGCGGCGAGAAAGTCCGGCACGATCCGCGCCTGCTCGATCCCGGTCAGGATGAAAGCGGCCCAGCCATAGTCGAGCAGCTGCACGGCGACGAACAAGTGCCAGAGTTTCACTTTCGGTGCGGCCGCCTGCAACGCCAGCGCGGGTCCGTAATGACCGATGAACATGTTTCCCCCGGTTTCGTTTTGCAGAAGGTCTCACACCTTCGAGCCGGGCGCCATTGCCCGTCCCGCGGGCGGAAACTTCAAATACGCGTGAGCCGGCTTCAACTGCCCGTCATTGCCTTCAGGCTTGCCCGTGTGAAGTCGTCCGCCGGGAAGAGGAGTTCGAGGCGCAGGTCGCGGACCGTGACGTCTTCGCTGGTGCCGAAATGGGCGATGGTCGAGAGGAAGCTCAGCTGTCCGCCGGGTACGTTGACGATCAGCGGCACCAGCGGACGCCGCGGCGCGCCGCCGGGCAGGGGATGCTTGAGGCTCGCGGCGTCGAGCGCTTCCAGCAGCTCCCGCAGCACGGGATCGTTACCGGCCTCCAGCGCCTCTAGCGCGATGCGTCCGCGCATTTCGTGGATGACTTCGGGCAGGTTGGCGATGAAGGCCTGCGCGGCGGCGCTGTCCGTCAGCATGCGGACAAGATTGGTTTCGCCCGCCCCGCCCTGCAAAGGCGCGAGCAGGGCGGCGGCGACGGCGTTGGCGTCCCGCATCCGCCAATGCCGGTCGCAGAGGATCGCGGGCCAGGGAGCGTGGCGGTCCATCATTTCCTGCAGCACGGCGCGAAACGGCCCGAGCGCTTCGGAATCGAGCGGGGACGCGGGAAAGACCGGCGCGAAACCGGCCGCCTGCAGCAGCGCGTTCTGGCTGCCGAGCGGCAGGACGAGGCCTTCCGAAAGTTGCAGCACCATCTCGCGGCTCGGCTTTGCGCGGCCGGTTTCGAGGAAGGAGAGATGGCGGGCGGAGACGTTGCAGTCGAGGGCGAGGTCGAGCTGGCTCATCCGGCGGCCGGCGCGGAAACGGCGCAGGAGCGCGGCGAAGGCATCGCCTTCGCTGGCGGGAAGAACGGGGTCATGCAAGCTCATGCCGGTATGTTGGCAAGGGCGGCGGCGGCTGTCCATGACCTGCGAGGTAATTGCGAGGCTTACGCGACTGCGGCGAAGATGGGCCACCAAATGGATAGGAGACGGACATGACCGGACTTTGGAAAACCTGGATCACACTCTGGTGCTGGGGCGTCATCATCTTCGGTGTAGTGCTGGTCGCGGCCGGGCTTCCGGCGACAGACGGCATCGCACGCGCCCTGTACGCCGTGCTGAGCGATGTGCCTGCCGAAGGGGACGTATTCGCCCCCCACGGCATGCGATTCTCGGTAGCTTTGATGGGCGCGGTCTCGCTGGGATGGGGCTTTACGGTGCTGTTCCTGCTTCCCGCGATTCATGCGGCTGGCGCGTCCGCATGGAGGGGGCTGACGGCGGCTGTCGTGATCTGGTTCGTGGTCGACAGCGCGTTCTCGGTCGCGACGGGGTTTGCGCTCAACGTCGTGCCGAACATCGGACTACTGGTGTTCTACTTCATCCCGCTGCTCGCCAGCGGCGCGCTGAAATCCGCCCGCTGATCATTCAAGACCGGAGACCTGCCATGACGACGACCCAGCTATCCCCTGCCGAGACCGTGCACGCCTTCCTCAATGCGATTACCGCGTTTGACTACGACGCCGGGATGACACTGATCGCGCCGGGCTGTGAATACGAGAACATGCCGATGGGCAAGGCGATCGGGCCGGCCGGTGTGCGCGGCGTGCTGGAGCCCTTCTTCTCGCCCACGCTGGAGAACGAGTTCCGCATCCTCCGGGAGCTGACGACCGGCAAGACCGTGTTCACTGAACGCCTCGACCGCCACCGCCTCGCGACCGGCTGGGTGGAGCTGCCGGTCGCAGGCGTCTGGGAAGTGGAGAACGGGCTGATCACCGTCTGGCGCGAGTATTTCGATCTCGCGACCATCCTGTCGAAATGGCCCGCGCCCGCGAGTTAGTTATCTCGCGGCGGCGGGCGCGGCGACCGGCGCCGGGATCAGGCCGAGGGCGCGGCCGAGGATGTGGAAGATCTCGCTCTGCTCGATGACGCCGGAGACGAGGTTCGCGCCCGGGCCGGAGGCGAGGGCGGCAACGTCCTCGCCGGCATGGGTTTCCGAACCCAGCGGGACAAGCGCCGGTTGGCGGAAGTCCGGCGCCTGTGTGTCGACACTGGTCAGGTCCTGGCGGGTGCAGTCATACTTGGGCTTTCCGGCGGCATCCTTGCCGGTTTCGCGGCAGGCGCCGGGGCCGTTGATATAGCCCAGCGTCGTGTAGGGAAGGCCGTCTGCGCCAACCGAGCCGCCCTCGCCGCCCATGCCGGAGACCGAGAGGCCGAGGATCGGGTTGTTGCGCTGGGCATACCCGGCGATGGTCAACGTGTGCGAATGGTCGGCGGTGACGAGGATCAGCGTATCTTCGGGATTGGTCATCTCGAGCGCTGTGGCAATCGCAAGATCGAAAGCCATGGCGTCTTCGAGCGCGCGGATGGCATTGCCGCCATGATGGGCATGGTCGATGCGGCCGCCTTCAACCATCAGGACGAAGCCATCGGGATCCTGCGACAGGTGTGTGATCGCGGCGCGGGTCATCTCGGCGATATGCGGCTCGCCCGCGGTGTCCTTTTCGCGGTCGAGTTCGTATTGCATGTGCGAGGGTTCGAACAGGCCGAGCACCTTGGTGCCGGTGGCAAAGTTGGTCGCGTCGAAACCGGCCCGGTCAAAAATGAATTTGTGGTCGGGCGACTTGGCGGTCCATTCGGCAGTGAGGTTGCGTCCATCGGTGCGGTCGCCGGTCTTGCCGTCATATTCCGGGTCCGGACTATCCTTGGGCAGGAATTTCGAGCGGCCACCGCCGAGAAGGATGTCGAAACTGCCGGCCGGCCATTCGATCAGCTGGCGGGCAATATCCTTGCAGCTGTCGGACGAGGCGCCCTTCATATCGGAATCGGCTTCCCAGTCGCGCAGCGGCACCTTCGCATAGGCGGCGGCCGGCGTGGCGTGCGTGATTCGCGCGGTCGAGACCAGTCCGGTCGACAGACCGGCACGGGCGGCAAGCTCGAACAGCGTGTCGACCTCGTTGCCGGCCACCGTGGCGCAGTTGCCATAGCTGACCTTGCTGTCGACGCCGAGCACGCCGGAGAGAGTCTTCACGCCGCTGACCATGGCGACGGCAGTGCCGGCCGAGTCGGAGATCTGGAAATTGTGGCTGTAGGTTTTCGACAGGGCCGAATACGGAAGGTCGTCCATCGCGAGGTGATGGCTTTCGCCGTCTTCGCCGGCGGACTGGCCGGCATAGATGCGGGCGGCGGTGATGGTGGAAATCCCCATGCCGTCGCCGATGAAGAGGATGACGTTCTTGGCCGGCTTGATGCCGCGCTCGGTGATGCGCGCGTCCACCGCGGCGGCGGCGCCGGTGTAATAGGCGTCAGCCGATTGTCTCGGCGTGGTCACCGGGCGCGCGGCAGCCGGTTCGGCGGCCTCGGGCGCGCTGGCGCAGGCGGCGAGGACGGCGAGGCTGGCGGTGAGGGCGGTCAGGGCGAGGCGCATGGACTAAGTCTCCGGTCCGGGAAGATCCCGGTCTCTGTAGCCCAGCTTTGTGACGGTTTCGACCCTCAGGCCGGCGCGGGGGGCCGGCTTTGCCATTTTTGCTGGGCGAGCCAGACGGCTACGAGGATGGCGCCGGCGCCGGCGCACTGGATCGCGGTCAGGGGTTCCTTGAACAGGGACCAGGAGATGGCCGCCGCCACAACGGGCTGCGCCAGCACGAGGATGCCGGCCACGGCGGTGTCGGTGGAGCCGAGGCCGGAGATGATCAGGCCTTGCCCCGCCACCTGCACGATGATGGCGAGGGCGAGGGGCGCGCCAAAACCGGCCAATGTGGCAGGCATGAAGGTTTCGCCGGAGGCCGCCACGACGCAGAAGGCCATCGCGGTCTCGAACACGCTGAGCCAGAACATCGCTTCGAGACCGCCAAGCGTGCGCCGGGCGAGTTTCGAGAACAGCATGTATCCGGAGACGAACACGGCCGCGACCAGGGCAAACAGGTCGCCGCGCAGCGCGCCGCCGCTCAGTTCGCGTCCGCCGAGCGCGAGAGCCGCCGCGCCGAGAATGGCGAGCCCCGCCGCCAGCGCCCAGTTGAGGCCCGGGCGTTCCTTCAGGACGGCCCAGGCGGCGAGGCCGACAAGGACATTGCCGAGATTGACGATGAAGGTGGCGTTCGAGACGCTCGTCATCGTCAGGCTCCAGTGCCAGAGCGCCATGTCGAGCGTGAAGAACATCGCCGCCAGGAAGATGGCCGGGTTCGGTTTGCCAGGCAGGCGGCGGTCCACGATGAGAACCAGAGCGAACAGCATCGGCACGGCGAACAGGTATCGCCAGAAGGCGATCGCCTGCGGGCCGAGGTCGTCCAGCCCGAGACGCAGGCCGATCGGCGCAAAGCCAAGCGCGATGCCGCCGCCGAGCACCATCAGCGGGCCGAGCCAGGCGCGCGGCTGGCGAGTGGGGCGAGGCTGGGAAACGGTGTCGGTCATCAGGCGCGCGTCATCGCGCGGATATCGTCCGGCGTCATCCCTTCTTCGCGGTAGTCCGCCAAAGATTTGCTGCCGAATCGCTTCGACAGCTTCTTGCCGTCGGGTCCGAGGATCAGTGGATGGAAACGATAGATCGGGGTGGGCCAGTCCATCAGGGCCTGGAGCAGGGCGTGGAAGGCCGTCACGGCGCGCAGGTCTTCGCCGCGCACGACATGGGTGATGCCCTGAAGCACGTCATCATGACAGCAGGCGAGGTGGTAACTGGTGGGGGTGTCCTTGCGGGCGAGGACAACATCACCAAACATCTCCGGGCGGGCGGGCGAGGTGCGAAGGCCGTCCGCGGTCCATTCGGTGACGGTGAGCCGGTCAAACCGTTGGCCAAGCGCGTGTTTCGCGGCGGTGAGGGACAATCGCCAGGCGAACGGGGCGTTCTGGTCGAGGCGCCGCGCTTCCTCGATGTCGGGCAGGGGGCCGCTGACGAAGCCGGCTTCGTCGGGATCGGCGCCCGCGGGCAGGCGTGCGGCAATCTCGCGCCGGGTGAGAAAGCAGCGATAAACAAGGCCCCGTGCGCGAAGAGCGTTGAGCGCGGCTTCATATTCGCCCATGTGATCGGACTGGCGCCGGAGGGGGCCGCGCCAGGTGAGGCCCAGCCAGGCAAGGTCGTCTGGAATGGCGGCTTCGAAGGCCGGACGGCAGCGGGTTTCGTCGATATTCTCGATGCGGAGGATCACGTCAGCGCCGAGCGCCGCGGCGGCATCCCAGACGGCAAAGGCCGAAGCGGCATGCCCAAGATGAAGGCGGCCGGTCGGGGAAGGGGCAAAGCGGGCGCGCAGCAGGGGCGGTGTCCTGAGAATATAGAGTTTCCCTGTTGCACGGATTTGGTAAGAAACGTATCGCCTTGGGGCATTTGAAAGTACCTTAGATGTTGATTGCCGGTTGGCTTGAAACCGCTGACACGTGGCTGAAAACCTACGTACCGGGCGCCGAATGGCTCGCCCTGTTCGGCGCCCTGATGCTCGTGCTGACCTTGCTGTGGCTGCTGTTCCGGCTGATGGACGCGCTGCAGCGGATGGCGAGCGCGATATCCAATTCGAGCCGCGCGGCCCGCGCAAGGGCGAGCAAGACACCCGGTTTCCGCATCCTGATGGCGCGCCCGGTGGGCGCTGCGTCCAGGCGAAATGCAAGATGGCTGGCCGGCGCGCTCGAGCGCCATTTGCCGGTTTTCTCGTTCGGCGCCCCGTTTTCGCTGGTGCCGATGGGGCCGATCCGGGGCGGACTTGCGACTGCGGCGGTCGTCAAGGCCCGCAAGCGCATGGCCACCGCGGACGCCGATCTGTTCGTCTGGTCCAGCCGCCAGAACAAGGGCGATCGGGGCCTTGAAGTGCATGGGCTGAGCCGGGGCGGCGGCCTCACGGCGGCCGATGCGCGCCTGTTCAGCATCGCGCTGCCAAGCGCGCGCAAGGCCCAAACCGAAGATGCCGCGCGTGTCGCGGCCTACCTGATCGCGAAACACCTACAGCCGGCACTCAGTGATCCGCAGGCCTTCCGTGCCGAGAAGATCCGCGAACTCGCGGCCGAACTGGACAGCGTGCTTGCGCAGGATCTTCCGGTGTCGCTGGCGTTGCGGAATGAGGTCGAGGCGGACTTCTGCTCGGCGGGCATCCGCGTGGCCGAAGAAATGGGCGAACTCGGGCCGCTGGAGAAAGTGATCCAGCTGCGCCGGCGCCACCTCGAGGTGGCCTCGCTCTCTGCCGATACCGGGCGCATCATCCAGGCGAAGCTCGAACTTGGCCGCGCGCTGATCGTGCGGGCCGAGAAGCAGTTCGATCAGGCGGTGGTGAAGGAAGCCATCAGCCACCTTGCGCAAGCCGTTGAAGGCCTGCGCAGCGACCCGACGATCCAGCGGGCGCAATCAGCGTCGGATGCCTTGTTCAAGGCGCAGGCGATGATCGAATCCCGCAAGCGGTTTTCGCTGAACTTCGGTTCGTAGGGCGGAATAAATCCCGCGTTACGCTTTGACCGGGGGCAGCGGGCAGCTCACGCCGGTGCCGCCGATGCCGCAATAGCCGCCCGGGTTCTTCGCCAGGTATTGCTGGTGGTAGTCCTCGGCGAGGAACACGTCGGGGCGGGGACCAACCTCCGTGGTCACAGGTGCGCGGTGGCCGCTCGCGGCGAGTTCGGCATTGTAGGCGGCGATCATCTCGCGCGCCGTGCGTTCCTGCTCCGGCGTCGTGAAATAGAGGGCGGAGCGGTACTGGGTGCCGATATCATTGCCCTGCCGCATGCCTTGCGTCGGGTCGTGGCTCTCGAGAAACAGCTTCATCAGGTCCGCGAAGGTGACTTCGGCGGGGTTGAAGATGACTTCGACGATCTCGGTATGGCCGGTCTGGCC
>JAIXRO010000085.1 GCA_027485145.1 Hyphomonadaceae bacterium
ACATGCCGGCGTGCCGTTCAGCCGCACTGAAGAGGGCAAGATCTATCAGCGCCCGTTCGGCGGCATGATGCAGAATATGGGGGAGGGGCCACCCGCTCAGCGCACCTGCGCCGCTGCCGACCGCACCGGCCACGCGATGCTCCACGCGCTCTATCAGCAAAGCCTGAAATATGACGCGGACTTCTTCATCGAATATTTCGCGCTCGATCTGATCATGGATGAGCAGGGCCGTTGCCGCGGCGTGATTGCGCTCAAGATGGACGATGGCACGATCCATCGTTTCCGTTCGCACATGGTCATCCTTGCAACGGGTGGTTATGGCCGCGCTTATTTCTCGGCCACGTCTGCGCATACTTGCACGGGCGATGGCAATGCGATGGTGCTGCGCGCCGGCCTGCCGCTGCAGGACATGGAGTTCGTGCAATTCCACCCGACCGGCATCTATGGCTCGGGCTGCCTTGTGACCGAAGGCGCGCGCGGCGAAGGCGGCTATCTCACCAACTCCGAAGGCGAGCGGTTCATGGAGCGCTATGCGCCGTCCGCGAAGGACCTGGCCTCGCGCGACGTGGTGAGCCGCGCGATGACGATGGAGATCCGCGAGGGACGCGGTGTGGGCCCGGAGAAGGATCACATCTATCTCCACCTCAACCACCTCTCGCCCGAGACGCTGCACGCCCGCCTGCCCGGCATTTCCGAAACCGCGAAAATCTTTGCCGGCGTGGACGTGACCAAGGAGCCGATCCCGGTGCTGCCTACGGTGCACTACAACATGGGCGGTATTCCTACGAACTATCACGGCGAAGTGCTGACCAAGAAGAACGGCAACCCGGATTCGGTCGTACCCGGACTGATGGCGGTGGGCGAAGCGGCCTGCGTGTCCGTACACGGAGCCAACCGTCTCGGCTCGAACTCGCTGATCGACCTTGTCGTGTTCGGCCGCGCCGCCGGCCTGCGCTGCGGCGCGACCACCGAGGCGGATGCGCGCCAGCCGGAACTGCCGAGCAAGGCCACCGACGCGCACCTCGCGCGCTTCGACAAGATGCGCAATGCCAGCGGCAGCGAACCCGTCGCCAAGCTGCGCCTCGAGATGCAGAAGGCGATGCAGTCCAACTGCGCCGTGTTCCGCACGGGTTCGGTGCTGAAAGACGGCGTGGAAGCGGTCGAGGAAATCTACTCCCGTCTGCCGGGCATCGACGTCAAGGATCGCGGCATGATCTGGAACACGGACCTGATCGAGGCGCTGGAGTTCGACAACCTGATCTGCCAGGCGGCGGTGACCGTGAACTCGGCTGCCAACCGCGAGGAAAGCCGCGGAGCCCATGCGCGCGAGGACTTCTCGAACCGCAATGACGAGATCTGGATGAAGCACACGCTCGCCTGGGTCGACACCGCCGGCAAAGTGAAGATCGATTATCGCCCGGTGCACGAGTACACGCTGTCAAACGACATCGCGTATATCGAGCCGAAAGCGCGGGTGTACTGAGGGGTTTGGCCTTCGGGCGCGGAGGGCGGGATGAGTGAATACAAATCCGTCTGGGTGCGCGCCGGAAGGCAAAAGAAGGAAGAGAAGAAGTTTCTCGGACGAGGCACGAAACTGGTGGACGAGCCGCACCAGGCTGACATCGCCGAACTCGCCGCCGGGATAGAAACTGCCTGCAATACGCTGCATGAAGAAGGCTATGACGTGATTTCGATACTTCCCTCCGTGAGCGGACATTCGGAAAAAGGCGCCATCAACCAGGGCGGCTATGGCTTCGGATTCAGCATCACGGATGGCGCGGTGATCACCGCCCGCCGCCGCCCCGTTTAACACCCAGGTTTCCAGGACAAGATCATGGTTCAGCTTACCCTCCCCCAGAACTCCAAAGTGCAAAAGGGCAAGACCTGGCCGAAGCCGCAGGGCGCCAAGAACCTGCGCGAGTTCCGGATCTATCGCTATAGCCCGGAGGAAAAGGGCAATCCGCGCTGGGACACCTACTGGGTGGACATGGACAAGGCGGGGACGATGATCCTCGACGTATTGTTCTACATCAAGAACACGATTGATCCGACGCTGGCTTTCCGCCGCTCCTGCCGCGAAGGCGTGTGCGGGTCGTGCGCGATGAACATTGCGGGGCGCAACACGATTGCCTGCACCAAGGGCTTTGACGAACTGCCGGGCGGCGTGATCTCGATCAGCCCGCTGCCGCACCTGCCCGTGATCCGCGACCTGATCCCGGACCTGACGAATTTCTACGCGCAGCACGCCTATGTGCAGCCGTTCCTCAAGACCGACAGTCCGACCCCGGAGAAAGAGTGGCGCCAATCCGAGGAAGACCGCGCGCAGCTCGATGGCCTCTACGAGTGCATCCTGTGCGCCTCGTGTTCGACCTCGTGTCCCTCCTACTGGTGGAACGGCGACAAGTATCTTGGTCCGGCCGCCCTGCTGCAGGCCTATCGTTGGCTGATCGACAGCCGCGACGAGGCGACCGGTGAGCGGCTCGACGACCTGGAAGACCCGTTCAAGCTCTACCGCTGCCACACGATCATGAACTGC
The DNA here is from genome assembly GCA_027485145.1 of Hyphomonadaceae bacterium. Taxonomy (GTDB): domain Bacteria; phylum Pseudomonadota; class Alphaproteobacteria; order Caulobacterales; family Hyphomonadaceae; genus Hyphomonas. The sequence continues at coordinate 2,537 of JAIXRO010000085.1, forward strand.
GCGCAGGTCTGCCCAAAGGGGCTCAACCCGGCCCAGGCCATTGCCAAGATCAAGCATATGATGGTCGAGCGGGTGAGCTGATCGGCCGCTGACAGGAAGAACGGCAAGGTCGCGAGACGCTGACCGGCATTTTTTGGGAACGAACCGCTTGCATCCGGCTTGAGAACATCTTATCGTTTTTCGATAAGATGGAGCCTCCCCAGCATGTCGTTCAATGCAGAAGATGCAACTCGCGCCTATATCGATGGGCTCGGACCGGAAGCGCTCGAAAAGGCCGCCGCCTACACAACCGGCAACCACTGGCTTCTGCTGGGTGGGCTTGTTGTTTCCGCGCTGGTGACGCTCGCCGTGACGCGATCGGGACTGCTCTCGGGAATTGAAAGCCGTTTTCAGGACAAGCGCAAGTCGGTCAAGGCGCTGCTTGTGGCGCTTGTGTACTTCATCGTGTCTGCCCTGCTCACACTGCCATGGGCGCTCTATGCAGACTGGTGGCGGGAAAAGGAGTTCGGCCGGACTGACCAGCCGGTCAGCGACTTCCTGGCTCAGGGTGCCATCGAAATCGCCCTGTCGGCCGTGCTCGGCGCCTTGTTCTTCACCGCGGTTTACTGGTTGATCCGGCGGGCCGGGAGGCTCTGGTGGCTCTGGTCGGGTGGGCTGACCGTTGTCGCCATCACGGTGATGCTGCTCCTCTCGCCGATCTTCATCGAACCATTGTTCAATTCCTACGAGCCGGTGCCCGAAGGTGAAGTGCGTGCGGCGCTGACAGACATGGCGCGCGAGGCCGGCATCGCAGAGGACCGACTGTTCATGTTTGATGGCTCGCGCCAGTCGAACAATTTTACCGCGAATGTGTCAGGCTTGGGTTCCTCGGCGCGCATCGCGATTTCCGACGTTGCCATCGGGCAGGCCTCGCTCGACGAAGTGAAGGCGGTCACCGGCCACGAAATCGGGCACTACGTGCTTGGGCATGTCTGGCGCTCGGTCCTGATGCTGTCAGTCTTGACGATGGTGTTTTTCTTCCTGGCTGACAGGCTCTTTCCAACGGCCGCGCGTGTGTTCGGGGCGAAGCCGGAGATTGCCACGGCCTCCGGCTTGCCGGTGCTTCTGTTCATCATGTCGGCCCTGTTCACGCTCAGCGAGCCCCTGACCAACACGCTGACACGCATGGGCGAGACGGAAGCCGACCAGTACTCCCTCACGCACGTGAATCTGCCGGACGCGCTGGCCACCGCCCTCGTCAAGACAGCCGAGTATCGCAACCCGCGCCCGCACCCGGTCGAGGAGTTCCTCTTTTATTCACATCCCTCGGTCGAGCGCCGTGTGCGCATGGGGATGGACTGGAAGGCCGCCCATCCGCCGGAGTCCGAATAGGGACACGGCGGCGGCGTCTCAGCCCTCGAACGGATCGCGCATCAGGATGACATCTTCGCGTTCCGGCGACGTGGAGACCAGTGCGCAGGGCTTGCCGACGAGTTCCTCGAGGCGGCGGACGTAGACGACAGCTTCGGGCGGCAGGTTCGCCCAGCTTCGGGCGCCGCGGGTGGAGCCGCTCCAGCCTTTCAAGGTTTCGTAGACCGGCTCGACGGCCGCCTGATCGGTGAGGCCGGCGGGATAGTAGTCGATGGTCTTGCCGTTCAGCTTGTAGGCAACGCAGACATTGATCTCGTCGAAGCCGTCCAGCACGTCGAGCTTGGTGAGCGCGAGGCCGTTCACGCCGGAGGTCGCGCAGGCCTGGCGGACCATGACGCTGTCGAACCAGCCACAGCGGCGTGGACGGCCCGTATTGGTGCCGAACTCATGACCCACGGTGCCAAGCCGCTGGCCGATCTCGTTGGCCTGCTCGGTCGGGAACGGGCCGGCGCCGACGCGCGTGGTGTAGGCTTTGGCGAGGCCGAGGACGTAGGAAATCGCGCCCGGACCGACGCCTGAGCCGGCGCTGGCATTGCCCGCCACGACGCTGGACGAGGTGACAAAGGGATAGGTGCCATGGTCAACATCGAGCATCACGCCCTGTGCGCCCTCAAACAGAATGCGGCGGCCCTTGCGGACCTGCTCGTCGAGCAGTTTCCAGACCGGCTGGGCATAGGCGAGCACCTGCGGGGCGATCTTCAGAAGCTCAGCCTTCAGCGCGGCGCCGTCCGGCTCCGGCAGGTCCAGGCCGATACGCAGCGGACGGTGGTGGGCGAGCAGGCGTTCGATCTTCATGTCCAGCGCGGCGGGGTCAGCAAGGTCTGCGACGCGGATGGCGCGGCGGCCGACGCGGTCTTCGTAGGCGGGGCCGATACCGCGCTTGGTCGTGCCGATCTGCGCGGCGCCGAGGGCCCCTTCCCGCGCGGCGTCGATGTCCTTGTGCCAGGGCAGGATCAGGGAGGCGTTGTCGGCTAGGACGAGGCTGGCGGGCGAAACTTCCACACCCTGCGCACGGATGCCTTCGATCTCGGTCAGGAAGTGCCAGGGATCGACGACGACGCCGTTGCCAATGACGGACAGTTTGCCCCCCCGCACCAGGCCGGATGGCAGCAGGGCGAGCTTGAACGTCTTGCCGTCTATGACGAGCGTGTGGCCAGCATTGTGCCCGCCCTGAAAGCGCACGACGACATCCGCGCGGGCCGACAGCCAGTCGACGATCTTGCCCTTGCCTTCGTCGCCCCATTGGGCGCCTACGACGACGACTCCTGCCATGACATGCTCCGTTCACAACCGCGGCGACAAGGGCAGGAATTGGCCTGCAAAAGCAAGGGGAAGATGCGCTGCCGCGCCGTTACTCGCCGAGGCGGTAAATGATGCGGACCCCGGCATTGTCCATGCCCTGATTGCGGCCCGAACCGAGGATCTGGCCGTGGCTGAGATGCTCATACATCAGCTGAGCGCCCCATTTAGCCGAGAAATCGCGGTTGAGCGCGAGGCTTGTGCGGAAGAGGTCACGCGACCCGAAGAAAACGGTCTCGGCCGAAACAGGATCGTTGCGCGGATCGCCCTGCGGGAACGGGAACGTGAGCTCTCCGTCATGGATGACATACCCCACGCCGGGCTCCAGCGACCAGCCTTCGGCAAAGTCCCAGTTCCAGTAGAGCCCCGCCCCGCCGAAGCTGGTATCGCCTGCCGTGTTGACGCTCGCCATCACGTAGGGACGCGGGCTCCAGACGATGTCGAGGACGTCCGGCGAGGCGAATACGATCTCGCCATTGACGTTCGGGCCGTCTTCCTTGTTGGCGTTATCGCAGTTGGTGACGCAGATGTTGTGGTCCGTCACGCCAAAGCGGACTTCCTTGACGACGCCGGCACTCGCGGCCATCGCCGGCAAGACCACGAGGGCCAGACAGGTTGCAAAATGCCTCATGACGCTTCCTTCACAATACTCGTCGCGAAGGCTTCGCGCTTTCGTCCTTGAGACGTCAAGCGCCGGAATCCACACAGAGCCAGAGAAAACCTGGGGCGTGACCGTCACTTCACGCCCCAATGCCTTCAAAAACTGAGGACTTTCGCGTAGCGCACTTGCGGGAGGGCGTCGAGTTTCTCAATCAGGCCCGCCGGGGGCATGGTGTCGATTCCGACCAGTGCGATGGCTTCGCCGCCCGCCGCCTGGCGACCGAGATGGAAGGTGGCGATGTTGACTTTCGCCTCGCCCAGCATCTGGCCGAGGGCGCCGATGAAGCCCGGCTTGTCGATGTTGTTGACGTAGAGCGTGACCGGCGAGAAATCGCCTTCCAGCGCCATGCCTTTCACTTCGACGATGCGCGGCTTGCCGCCGATCAGAGCGCCGGCGAGCGTGCGCCAGCCGCCTTCGGGCGAGTTCTTGGTGGCCTTGGTTTTCACCTTGATGCGGATCAGGCTGTCATAGACCGGGCTGGTCTCGGTCTTCGTCTCGGTGAGCTTGACGCCGCTTTCGGCGAGGATCGCCGGGGCGGAGACCATGTTGACGTCGCCGCGCGAGGCCCGCAGCAGGCCGGACAGAAGCGCGGCAGTAAGCGGCTTGTGGTTCAGATGCGAGACTTCGCCTTCATACTCGATGACGACTTCATCATATCCGTAGTCGGATATTTGCCCGGCGAACGAGCCGAGTTTTTCGGCGAGGACCGCGAACGGCTTCAGCCGCGGAGCTTCCTCCGCTGTGACCGACGGCATGTTGAGCGCGTTGGTGACGGCGCCGGTGAGGATGTAGTCGGCCATCTGCTCGGCCACCTGCAGGGCGACATTCTCCTGGGCTTCAACCGTGGCGGCGCCAAGGTGGGGCGTGGCAACGAAGTTCTTGGCGCCGAACAGGACGTTTTCCTTCGCGGGCTCAACCGCGAACACGTCGAAGGCGGCGCCGGCGAGGTGACCGCTTTCCAGCAGATCGCGGACGGCCGATTCATCCACGAGACCGCCCCGGGCACAGTTGACGAGGATCAGGCCTTTTTTCGTCTTCTCGAGCGCCTCACGGGACAGGACATTCTTCGTCTGCTCCGTAAGCGGAACGTGCAGCGTGATCACGTCGGCGCGGGCGAGAAGCGCGTCGAGTTCGACCTTCTCGACACCGAGTTCCACGGCGCGTTCCTCGGTGAGGAAGGGATCATAGGCGACGACCCGCATCTTGAGCCCGATGGCGCGCTCTGCGACGCGGCTGCCGATATTGCCGCACCCAATGAGCCCCAGGGTCTTGTAGGAGACTTCGAGGCCCATATAGCCGGACTTCGGCCATTTGCCGGCCTGCGTGTCATTATTGGCGGCCGGGATCTGGCGGGCGGCCGCGAACATCATGGCGATGGCATGTTCGGCCGTCGTGATGGCGTTGCCGAACGGCGTGTTCATGACAACGACGCCTTTGGCGGTGGCCGCCTTGATGTCGATATTGTCCACGCCGATACCAGCGCGGCCGATGACCTTCAGGTTGGTAGCCGCGGCAATCACGTCCGCGTCTGGTTTGCACGCCGAACGCACGGCGAGGCCGTCATATTGCGGGATGATCTTGATCAGATCTTCCTTGGACAGACCAACCTTGATGTCGGCTTCAATGCCGCGGGCCTTGAAGATTTCGACGGCGGCGGGGGAGAGCGTGTCTCCGATAAGGACTTTAGGCATGATGTTTCATTCTCCGGGAAAAGTTTTACGCCAGTCTTCCCGCGTCAGGCGGTGAACCAGGCAGACATCGTCATCTTCACCCAGTTCCCGAATGCCTTCCGGCCGGAAACCGAGACGTTGGTAGAAAGTGTGGGCGCGCGTGTTGGACACGAGCGGATCGATAATGATTGCCTTGACGTCCGGATCCCGGAAGCAGGCTTCGATGGCGAGCCGCATGGCCTCCCTGCCGAACCCCTGCCCGCGATCGGCAGCGCTGCCGATCCAGATATCAATGGCGCGCAGATGGGGCTCAACCTCGCCCCAGTACCGCGTAGGCTCCGTATGCGGATCAATGACCTGCAGGCCTGCAAAGGGCCGCCCGTCCTGCTCTGCGATGAAGTACTGGTAATCGTGCCGCACAAGCGCCAGTTCGTCCGGCCAGTAGGTGTCGCCGAACGCCTTGGGAGCGTCCGGATCATCGGACGTTGCAGAGATGACGTCCGGCTCCAGATCCCATAGATTCAGAATGGGCACGTCATCCAGGGTTGCGGGTCTGAGCACGATCATATCGAGCGTCCCGGCCCCGGGCGACTGCCAAGCAGCGGCCCGGGGCCTTTGGGCCCTTAGAGCTTCGCCACTTCCTCATGGAAGGCCCAGTCGAGCCAGGGAAGCAGCTTCTGCACGTCAGACGGTTCGACCGATCCGCCGCACCAGATACGCAGGCCGGGAGGCGCCTTCGCGTAGCCAGCCGCGTCGAAGCAGGCATTCTCGGACTCAAGGCGCTTGATGAACTTCTTGATGAAGTCGCGCTGACCGGTCTCGTCGAGTTTGGCGACCCGGGGATCGACAATCTTGAACGTCACGCCGGTGTTCGACCGGACTGTTTCGTCGGCGCAGAGGAACTGCACCCAGTCGGTCTTCCTTTCCCAGTCTGTCAGGATACGGAGGCTTTCATCCGAACGGGCCTTGACCTGCTTCCAGCCGCCGAGGCCTTCCGCCCAGTCGAGTGCTTTCAGGTAGTCTTCGACGCACATCATCGAGGGCGTGTTGATCGTCGCGCCTTCGAACAATTCCTCGTCGAGCTTTCCGCCTTTGGTCATGCGGAACAGTTTCGGCAGGGCGCGGTCGGGCGTGTAGCTTTCGAGGCGGCGCACGGCGTTGGGCGACAGGATCAGCATCCCGTGCGCGGCTTCCCCGCCGAGGCATTTCTGCCAACTATACGTGATCACATCGAGCTTCGCCCAGTCGATGTCCTGGCTGAACGCGGCAGACGTTGCATCGCAGATCACGACGCGGTCCGGGTTCGGCTTGATCCAGTCGGCATTCTTCACGCGCACGCCGGACGTGGTGCCGTTCCAGGTGAAGATGATGTCGGCATCGTCGCGGGCTTTCGAGAAGTCCGGCAGGTCGCCGTAATCGGCCGTATAGGTCTTGCAGTCGGCGAGCTTCAGTTGCTTCGTCGCATCCGTCACCCAGTCAGAGCCGAAGCTCTCCCAGGCGAACACATCGACGGGCTTTGCGCCGAGCATCGACCACATGCACATCTCGACGGCGCCGGTATCGGAGGCTGGCACGATGGCCACGCGGTAACCTTCGGGCAGGCCGAGAATTTTCTTCGTGCGGTCAATCGCGGCCTTGAGTTTCTTCTTGGCGTCGCCCGAACGGTGCGAACGGCCGAGCGCGGCCGTTTCGAGGTTCTGGAGCGAAAATCCGGGATACTTGGCGGTGGGGCCCGAAGAAAAATGCGGGCATGCCGGGCGCACGACCGGCTTGGCGGTGGTCACGTTCATCTGTTTTACTCCTATCCTCACAGATAGGCTGGGCACCGTTGGGGGCGCCTGGCCCGCAGGTGCATTCGCATGTTTTCCGGCAGTCCGCCAGTGACATTTTCGCGTGTCGGGGCATTGGCACCGTGCAGTTTCTCTCAACGCACGGACGTCTTGCGCGGTGCCGAGCCCGGTGGTTCAGTATGAGAATGAGCCTCGAAATCCTTCCCCTGTCCGGCACGCTGGGCGCTGAAATACTCGGGCTGGACCTGCAATCCGGCCTTTCAAACACCGAGTTCGACCAGGTGCATCAGGCCTTCCTCGATCACAAGGTGATCGTGATGCGGGGACAGAAGACCCTCGAGCCGGATCAGCACAAGGCCTTCGCGCGCCGGTTCGGCACGCTGAACATTCACCCCTATGTGAAAGGGATGACGGGCCATCCGGAACTCCTGGAGATCATCAAGGAGAAGGAAGACAAGGTGAACTTCGGCGGTGGCTGGCACACCGACATGAGTTTCGAAGAGACCCCCGCGCTTGGCTCGATCCTGCACGCCATCGAATTGCCGCCCTATGGCGGGGACACGTTGTTTGCCGATCAGCAGGCCGCCTATGACGCCCTTTCCCCAGGCCTCAAGGAAACACTTGGCAGCCTGAAGGCGGTGCATTCGGCCGCCCGCGAATACGGCGTTCACGGAACGTCCGCGCAGAAACGCCAATCGATGGAGACTTCGGAAGCGGCTGATGCACCGGAGTATGAGCATCCGGTGGTGCGCACCCATCCGGAGACGGGCCGCAAGGGCTTGTATGTGAACCCGGCGTTCACGCTGCGCTTTGCCGGCTGGTCCACGCGGGACAGCAAGCCACTGCTGGATTACCTGTTCAATCACTCACGCGAGGAACGGTTCACCTGCCGCGTCCGCTGGCGGGCCGGTGACGTGACGATGTGGGACAATCGCTGCACCTGGCACTATGCGCTGAACGATTATCCCGGCCACCGCCGGCACATGCGGCGCGCCACGGTGAACGGTGACAAACCGTTCTAGGCTGGCCACCCGATTACGCCGAGGGTGATCGCCGCCTGGCCGAAGAAGTACAGGAACCACAAGGCAATCGAAGGCAACTTCCGCGCGGGCGCATCCGGCGGCCGGCGAAAAAGTTCATTCGCGAGCAGCGCGTCCGAGGCGATGAACATCAAGGCGCCGAGCGCAACGAGCCAGTTGGAGATGGGCAGGTCGAGGGCTGCGGCGCCCATCATCAGGATGACGGCGCCGTAGGCGATCACCGGTACGCGCATCTGGCCGAGTGAGGGCGAGAGCCAGAAAATGTACGCTGCACCGCCGAGCACCAGCACGGCCTGTGCGATCTGGACCGGCCAGCCCCCTGCGCTTCCCTGCCCCATCTGCCAGAACAGGATCACATAGAAGACATGAGCGAGAAAAAATGCCGCCATGCCAGGCAGCAGCCAGCGTTCGGGTTTGCCCGCGAGAAAGGCATCGCCAATGGCGGAGGCAAGGAGCGCCGCCCAGAGCAGCCATGGCCCGCCCGTCGCGAACGCAATCACGGCCAGGATCGCTACGCCGGAAACCTTCAGGACGGCGCGCGCCGGTCCCTCGCCCCGAAAACTGAACAGAAAGCCATAGGCCAACGCGGCGAGCGCGGCCGTGGCGAAGGCAGCCCAGAGCGCAGGCGCGCTCAGTCGGCATCTCCGATGGGCTCAGGAAGCCGGAGCAGCCGGCGCGCCATGACGCGATGACGTTCCTTGACGTGCGCGCCCACGACACTGAGCGCCGTGGCGAGGACCGCCGCGTCGTCGGTGAAACCGAGCCCGACCAGCACATCCGGCATCATGTCGACGGGAATCACGAAATAGGCCGCCGCCGCAAACAGCACCGCCTTGGCCTTGGCCGGCGTGCGCGGATCGCGCGCGCAGAAATACGCGGCCGCCAGATCGTCAGCGAACGGCAACTGGCCCGCGAGGCGGAGCAGCTTCGGAATGAGGCCGCGCGCCGTCCGTTCGTTGCGCTGGATCGATTTCGGCAGATAGACGCCGTCTTCGCCCTTCACCGTATTGATGATTTCCGCTGCGTCACTCATTGCGCTCTCCTAGCGGCATTATAGTGCAGTGCGGTCATAGCCGATAAACCGCTCAACATCAAAGGAAGG
>JAIXRO010000110.1 GCA_027485145.1 Hyphomonadaceae bacterium
GCGACCAGCCCGGCGTGAAGGAACAGGTCGGCGTGTATCTCGACGAATCGGTGATCTCCGTGTCGCTGTTCACGCCGGACATCGACCTGTACGATCTCAACCGTGTCGAAACGCTGCGCGGCCCGCAAGGCACGCTGTTCGGATCGGGTTCGGTCGGCGGCACCGTCCGCTACATCACCAACCAGCCTGTACTCGGCGTGCAGGAAGGCAGCGTGGAAGCCAACCTCAACACGATCAGCGATGGTGGCACCGGCGGCCATGTCAAAGGCATGTTCAACGTGCCGCTGAGCGAAACCGTTGCCCTTCGGGCGGTGGGCTACCACACCGAATATGGCGGCTGGATCGATGCGATCGGCCCGGCTTCCGGCGAAGACGTCAACAGCGGCAACCGCACCGGTGGCCGGATCGCACTGACCTTCCAGCCGAATGATGCGCTGACCATCACGCCGCGCATCCTCTACCAGGAAATCGGCACCGACGGCTTCAACCGCGCAGAAGCCTTCAACTGGCTCTCCGGCCGGGCAAGCCTGCCGGACAACACGCAGTTCCGCCTGCTCGAAGAAGAGTTCTCTGACGAGACGCTGGTTGCCGACGTGACCGGCAGCCTTGATCTCGGAAGCCTGACGCTGACCTCGGTGACGAGCTACATCGACCGGGACATCCTCGTCAGCCGGGATGCGAGCGCCCTGACGCAGAGCGTGTCGTTGGACCTCGCGTTCAACCCGGCCGCCTTCGCCCTGCCATCGAACCTGCGCGACACGACCGCGTTTGAGAGCATCACGCAGGAAATCCGGCTGAGTTCCAACTATGACGGCCCGTTCCAGTGGATCGGCGGCATCTTCTATTCGGACAACACGCGCGATTACAAACAGCGCCTGCCCACGCCCGGATATGATGCCTTCACGGATGCCGCGCTCGGCGCCGGTACATCGGTTGCCGTGGCCAACGGCTTCCCTGCCAATTCGCCGTTCAACTCCGACCTCTCCTACTCGCTCACCCAGTATGCGGTGTTCGGGGAGGCCACGTATGACGTGTCCGACCGCCTTGCGGTGACGGCCGGTGGCCGCTTCTACGACTTCGAGGAAGACCGCACGATCTCGTCCGGCGGCCTGTTCGCGAACGGTGACTCGAACGTTGAGGATACAACGTCCTCTGACGGATTCTCGCCGCGCTTCCTCGTCAGCTATGACGCCACCGACACGATCACCCTCAACGCGCAGGCGAGCCAGGGCTTCCGTCTGGGCGGCGTCAACGATCCGCTGAACGTGCCGCTCTGCACGGCTGCGGACCGGGCGATCTTCGGCGGCTTCCAGTCCTATGGCGACGAGAAACTCTGGAACTACGAAGCGGGTCTGAAATCACAGACCGGCAACGTCACGTTCAATGCGGCGGCGTTCTATACCGACATCGAGGACCTTCAGGTCACGCTTGATGCCGGCTCCTGCTCCTCGCGCATCGTGTTCAACGTCGAGAAGGCCCACACGGCCGGCCTCGAAGCGGAACTCGGCTGGAGCCCGGTGGATGGGCTTGACCTGTCGCTGTCCGCCAACGTGCAGGAAGGCAAGTTCGACTCGACCGTTCGCAGCGGCGCTGGCGCCGTGATCGGCGGCATCGAAGACGGCAACCGCCTTCCGTCCGTGCCCGAGCTGCAATTGTCCGCTGCCGGAACATATCGCTGGTCGCCGGCCTGGGTGAACGCCGACGCGTTCGTGTCCGGATCGGTCCAGCATATCGGCGACCGCTTCACGCAGCCGAGCGATCAGCTGCCGACGCAGGGCCTGCCGGCGGCAACCGGTCTCGCCCTCGGCGCCCTGACCGGCCTCGAGAGCCCGCGCAGCCTGGTCGACCTGAACCTCGATGCCTACACGACGGTGAACGTCAGCACTGGCCTGGAGTTCGCAGATTGGTCGGTGACCGCCTACGTCAACAACATCACGGACGAGGATGCCGATCTTTCCTTCGACCGTGAGCGTGGTGGCCGGGCCCGCCTTGGCTTCCACGTGAACCAGCCGCGCACGTTCGGGATCACACTGCGCCGAGCCTTCTGATCCGTAGACGGACCATCAAGACGAAAGCCCTGCGGCTCAAACCGCAGGGCTTTTGCTTTCTCAGAGAGCGGCGATCACGGCGTCCGCCATCTGCTTCGTGGTGAGGTCGCCGCCGAGGTCGCGGGTACGGGCGCCGCGGTCGAGCGCCTTGCCGACGGCGGCGAGGAGCTGGTCGGCCGCCTTCTCCTTGCCGAGCGACCAGCGCAGGGCCATCTCCAGCGACAGGATCGCGGCGCAGGGGTTCGCGACGCCCTGCCCCGCAATGTCCGGCGCAGAGCCGTGGACAGGTTCATAGAGACCCGGTGTGCCGGGCGCGCCAAGCGAGGCCGAGGGCAGCATGCCGATTGAGCCGGTGAGCATCGCGGCTTCGTCCGAGAGCAGATCACCGAAGAGGTTGTCCGCGAGGATCACGTCGAACTGTTTCGGCTGGCGGACAAGTTCCATGGCGCAGGCATCGGCGTACATGTGGCTGAGCGCGACGCCGCCGCCGAATTCGGCATGCGCGAGGGTCACTTCCTGGCGCCAGAAGAGGCCGGATTCCATGACGTTCGATTTCTCGACAGAGGTCACCTTGCCCGAACGTCCGCGCGCGATGTCGAAGGCAACGCGGGCAACGCGCTCGATCTCGGGATGCGTGTAGATTGCGGTATCATAGCCGCGGCGCAGGCCGCCCACTTCGTCGATGCCGCGCGGCGTGCCGAAATAGACGCCGCCGGTCAGTTCACGGACGATCATCAGATCGAGCCCTTCGACGCGGTCGCGCTTCAGGCTGGAGGCGTCCACCAGCGCGGGGAAGCAGAAAGCGGGGCGCAGGTTTGCGAATACGTCGAGACCCTTGCGCAGGGCGAGGAGGCCGGCTTCCGGGCGCTTGTCCCGGGCCGCGCCCGACCATTTCGGGCCGCCGACGGCGCCGAGCAGGACGGCGTGGGACTTGCGGGCGCGCGCGAGCGTCTCATCCGTCAGCGGAACACCGTGCGCATCGAGGCTCGCGCCGCCGACCAGGCCGGTTTCGATCAGGATATCCGGCACGAGGAACTCGGCGATGCGGCGCGCCTCGGCGATCACTTCCGGGCCGATGCCGTCACCCGGCAGGAGGAGGAGCGTCTTTTTCATGGGGGGCAGTCTCCGCGAACAGGCCTGACGGGCTGACTAGCGGGGCCGCGGCCAGCGCGCAACGGATCAGATGGGCTCGGGGTCGGCTTCGTAGAGGCGCAGGGCCCGGTCCGTGATGCCAAGCTGCGGGAAGAAGGAGCGCCAGGTGTCCATGTGGGCCTGCCTGAAGTGCGCCTGCAGCGCTTCGCGGCTTTCCCAGCGTTCGGTGATCCGCACAAGGCCGGGGTCGAGCACGTCGATGGCATAGGCATAATCGATGCAGCCGGCTTCGGCGCGGCTGGCGCGGATCATCTGTTCCATGACGGGGCGGGCGGCTTCGAGGTTTTCCGGCGGGATGCGGACGGTGCCTTCTATGACGATCATGGCTGGACCTCGGGGACTTTGGCATCCGGGACGACATTGTCCGGCACCTTGGCCTCGGGCACCGAGCGCCGTTCCGGAATTTGGACGCCGGGAACTTCGGGCTTCACGCCGAAGGGATCGGTGTTGCAGGCCGTGAGGCTGATGAGCAATGCCAGCGGCAGGAGCAGGCGGGCGGCGCGAGACATGGGTCGGTTCTCCGGTGATGGCCCGCGCTGGATCAGCGGGCGGGTTCGAGCCAGGGCATGGCGAGGCGGCGGCCGGTCTCGAAGGCGTCGATCTCGGGCGCGGCGGTGAGCGAGGCGCCGATCTCGTCGAGTCCGGCCATCAGGTTCGACTTGCGGCCCGGATCGATATCGAACCTGTGCACCTCGCCGTCCGGCGTGGTGACGGTTTGCGTGGCAAGGTCCACGGTGAAAATGTGGTTCGAGCCGCCAGCAGCCTTCGCCAGCTTCTCGCAGACATCCACAGGCAGACGGACTGGCAGGATGCCGTTCTTGTAGCAGTTGTTGTGGAAGATATCGGCAAAGCTCGGCGCGATGACGCAGGTGATGCCCTGGTCCAGCAGCGCCCAGGGCGCGTGTTCGCGCGAGGAGCCGCAGCCGAAATTCTCGCCGGCGATCAGGATCGAGGCCTTGGCATATTCCGGCCGGTTGAGCACGAAGGACGGGTCGGGCGAGCCATCGGCATTGGTCTTCAGTTCGTGGAACAGACCGGTCGCGAGCCCGGTGCGCGTCGTGGTTTTCAGGAACTGCTTCGGGATGATCATGTCGGTGTCGACATTGGACATCGGCTTGCCCTTCTCGAGAAGGGGCGCTGCAGTTCCGGTGAGGGCAGTGAATGGGGTCATGATGGCAGTTTAATCGGCCACGCCGGAAATGAACAGGGTGGGCACGTTCAGCGTGCCGTCGCGGACGGTGAAGACACGGGTGCCCGCGCGGCGGCCCGTCCGCACCTCGGAGACGTTGAAGCCGAGGCCCGCGAGCCGGTCATGGGCCGCCTCGATATCGCCGACACGCCAGGTGAGACCCCAGAAATTGTCGGGGCCCGAGGCGTCTTCGGCCTGTGCCAGGCGGTGCGCGATTTCCACGGTCAGGCCGCCGGAGCGGAAGAAGAGGAGGCGCACGCCCCATTCCGGCGCGGAGCGGTCCATCGCAAGTCGCAGGCCGAGCTTCGCCCCATAGAGGGCCATCGCGCGGTCCGGGTTCGGCGTGTTGATTACGAGATGGTCGAGCGCGTGGACATGGCCGAGCGGCACTTCGGCGGGCTCCAGCGCGCCCTCGCCCGGCTCGACGAAGAACCAGCGGATGCCAGCAGTATGCTCCGGCGGGACGCGGAAGCGGCGCCAGGTGCGCCGTGCCTCGCGGTTCATGTCCTCGCTCAGGCCGTCCTCGATGGCGGTGGGTGCCAGCGCGAGGCGTGAGAGCGCGCGGTGGTCGCCCGCCATGTCGCTGCTGCGAAACGCGAGCGACTTGAGGCCCGGGCCTTCCTCCGTGATCCGGGCCCGCAGGTGCTCTGCGCTTTCTCCGTGCCCGGACGGCGCGACAATCTCCAGTGCCGTGTTGCCGAGCTGGAACAATGCCGTTGCGACGCCGCTATCGCTGACGGCCCGCCAGTCCGGCGCGCGTCCTAGCAGCGAGCCATAGACGGCGGCGCCGATCTCGATCTCCGGCGCGAGGATCACGATGTGATCGACGCCGTTGATCATGCGAGGGCGCTGGCCTGCGGCAGGCAGTCGGTCACGCTCTTGAAACCGGGCAGCGCTTCGACGCGGGCGAGCCAGGCGGAGAGGTTCGGGAAGGGCGCGAGGTCGATGCCGGCCTGCGGGGCATAGGCGGCGATCCCGTAGATATCGATGTCGGCGATCGTCGCGCCGTCGCCGACGAGCCAGGTGCGCCCTTCGAGCAGGGTGTTGAGTTCCTTCAGCCCGGCCAGCGCCGTCTGGAGGTTCGCCTCGAGAACCTGTTCCGGGAATTTGGCGAAGCCGAGCTTGGCGCCGCGGGTGCGATAGACGCCGGTGGACAGGTTGCCGGCGCCCCAGAGCTGCCATTCGCGGGCGCGCAGGCGCTCCGCGCGGGAAGCGCCGCCGAACTGGCCGGTTTCGTCCGCAAGGTAATCGAGGATGACGGAGGACTGGCAGAGCGTGATGCCGGTCTGGCTGTCTTCGAGGGCCGGGACCTGACCGAAGCGGTTGCGCGCGAGGAAGTCCGGCGCCTTGTGCGCGCCGCCGCGCAGGTCGACATGCTCGTAATTGAACGGCGTGCCCGTGAGATTGAACATCAAGCCGACCTTGTAGGCCGGGCCAGAGGCGAAGATGCCGTAAAGGGTGTAGCGGGCCATGGTGTTTCCTCGGGCTGGTTTTTCAACGGCCCTTATTCACCATGACTTGGTACTTGGCGAGGGGGGCTCAGAGCCCTTCGACCAACGCCGACCAAACATGGCGCTTGGCGAAGCTCGCCACAATCACGACAACCGTCTTACCGGCCATCTAGGAACACTTGCGCAGCGCAACGGCGGAGAGAACAGGCGAGGCTTCGGGCCCGACCGCGTCCATCGCGAAAGAACGGCGCTGGGCTCGCACCCAATTTACGCCTGTCCCGCGAGTCGTTGCCAGGCGGACTAGCCCGGTGATTGAAACGCTTTGCATTGGTGATGGCAAGGCTGCGACGCTCATGGTCCAATGAGGAGACTGGCATGAAAATCAATCTGGAACTCAACAAGCTTCTGGGCTTTCGCCTTTACTCGGCAGAAGTCATCGGCGGCAAGCAGGGCAACAAGACAGGCGGCGCGATAGGCGTGAAAACCGGCGGCGTCGCAGGCGTGAAATCTGGCGGCAAGCAGTAGTATAGGCTTCGGCCTGCCTTCGACGTTCTTTGTGGCTTCGAAATTGCATGAACGGCGCTGAGCTCCTCAGCGCCGTTTTTTATCGAAGGTCTGTGATGATGGATTTGAGCTTTCGCCCTGACAGCCAGCGCGCCCGAAAACTCAATTTCAGAATGAACTCTGAACTTGGCGCAAGCCTGCAGCATGTCTGCGACCAAGCGGACGGCCAGCTTTCCTTTGACCGGATCGCCCTTCGAACGCTCGTCGATCACCTGCTGGAAGGCAGGAACGTCCCGCCCGCAACATTTGCCCATTACTTCGAGCTGGTAAAAGCCATCTATGCCGAGTCTCGCGATGAGGCGGAGCGGCGGCTGAACCTCCTTGCGAGAACGGACCTGTCTGAGCGCCCCCTAGAGATCACCGCCCTCGGAAGTCCGGAACTCGAAGACGCGACGCAGATCTATTTTGACAAGTGGAGCGAGAACATGGGCCCGTCCCTCGGTTTTCGAGAACCGACGGGCAAGATCGTTCAGGACTTTCAGCCCAGGCTTTCGGACGGACTGGAACTGGTCCGCCAGGCTTTGCCGGAACTCTACGGCGAGATCGAAGCGATCATCCATCAGATCGTCATTGTCGGAAGCAATCCGGACTCCAAGTATCAGGTCGACGGGGGATCCCACTTTCAGCTTTGGGGCGCCCTGTTCCTGAACGGCCACTTTCATCCAGATCGTATCGCGGTCGCGGAAGTCCTCGCCCACGAAAGCGCCCATAGCCTGTTGTTCTCTTTCTGCACGCAAGAGGCCCTGACGAACAACGACGAGGAAATGACCTACACGTCGCCGCTGCGTCCTGACCCTCGTCCGATGGACGGCATCTATCACGCAACATTTGTCTCTGCGCGCATGCATTGGGCAATGACCGAACTTGCCAAGTTCAGCGCGCTGACTGCAGGCGAGCGCGAGCGGGCACTGAAATGCGCGGAAGAAGACCGGCTGAACTTCCTGTCCGGATACAGCGTGGTCGAGCAACACGGCGACCTGACCGAAACAGGGGCCGCGCTCATGGCCAACGCACGCGACTATATCAGGCGGTCCAGTCCTCTCACCATTGAGTAGGCAAGATGGCGATCCTGTCGCGCGCCTATTCTGGTATTGCCTGGTCCGCCGGGGCTGGCGCGCTTCAGATGGTCATACGCCTGACGACATTCATGCTGGTTGCCAGCCAGCTTGCGCCTTCCGAGATCGGCGCATTCGCCATAGCGACGATGTTTTGCGGCTTTGCGGAAGTCCTGACCGCAACCCCGTTCGGCGAAAGCCTGCAACAGCGCAAATCCATCCGCAGGGCTCACCTTAACGCCACCTTCCTGTCAGTCCTTGTACTGACGATTTTTGGGGCTGTCGTGCTCGCAGGCACGGCTCCGCTTGTTGCGGTCTCTTTTTCGAGCCAGGAGTCTGCGATCCTGATTCAGGTTCTGGCGGCCTTCATTCCACTGTCTTCCATTTCAGTGATCAACGGCGCCATTCTCGTGCGCAAAATGCGCTTTGACACGCTTGCACGGTCCGGCGCATCGGGCGCGGCCGTGTCCGGCCTTGTTGCCATTTCAGGAATGCTGCTTGACGCCGGAATCTGGAGCCTGGTCGCCGCCGAAATTGCCAGCCGGCTCTACCAGTTCGTCTATGTCTGGCGCGCCGCCCGGTACGTGCCAGGCTGGCGGACGAACAGGGCGGCGTTCACTGATCTTTTCCGGTTCAACATGAACTCCGTGCTCACCTACGTGATCGGTTTCTTCGACAATGCTGCACCGCGGGCTCTTGCCGGGTTCCTGCTCGGACCTGCCGCGCTCGGCTACTTGGTGATCGCACAAAGGTTTACTGACCTTCTGGGTTCCCTTGTCCTCAGCCCGATTGCGGGCGTGACGATGGCATCCGTGGCCCGTCTTCAGTCAAACCCGGCAGAACGAAAAGCCCTTGTCCTGTCCCTCTACCGGTTCGCCGCACTGGTCGGCTATCCGGCATTCCTCGGCGCTGCGCTGATTGTCCCGGACATCGCCGGCTTGCTGGGCGACAAATGGGCGGCGTCCATTCTGATTGCGCAGATCCTGCTGATCCGTGGCATCCGGCTGACAACAGGCGCGTTCAATGTCGGCATCCTTCGCGGCGCCGGCCATAGCGGCGCACCCCTGGTTCTCCTCGGATCAGGCCTTATCCTGAACCTGGTCCTGATCCCTCCGGCGGCGGCCTTCGGATTGACAGGGATTGCACTGGCCATGCTTGTCCGCACACTGTTGACTTGGCCAATCGGGGTTTTGTTCATACGGCGCGCAACCGGGATCAGCGCCAAGGCGCAGGTGATGGCCGGAACTCGCTGCCTGGTGTTTGCCCTGATCATGGCAATCGTCGTTGGCACCGGTCAGCAAGTGTGGACGGGCGGCGGACATGCCCTTCGCGCCTTTATCGCGGCCGTATCCGGCGCATTCATCTATGGCGCCCTGCTGGCCATGGGGTCGACATCAAGCCTGATCGAAGCGGCACGGTTCTTGCGCGCGGGTGAACGGGGGGCTGCGTTCAGGCACCTTCGTGAAGGGCTCGGATTCTGAAACATGATTGTGTTCGTATCGACCGGAAGCCACACGTATACGCATCGTTATGTTGCCGCGAAGGTCTCGGGCTTCAGGCTGATGAGCTACCCTGAAATCCTTCTGCGCGATCGCCTTCCCGAGGCGACGTACATATTCAGCGACTTCGACCGCCTGTCCTTCTTTCAGCTTGAACTCGCCGGGCACCTGTACCGTCAGCTCGCTGAGGCCGGGTGCCGCGTCCTGAATGATCCGGCGCGCGCGCTGCAGCGACTGGAGCTTCTGCAAGGCCTCTACCGATCCCGGCTCAACACGTTCAAAGCCTGGCCGGCGACCCAGGTGTCCGAGGTCGATCGATTTCCCGTATTCATCAGGAAGATCCGGGCCCACCGGGGTGTGCTGACCGACCTGATCCACGACAAGGCGGATCTGCATGCGCAGCTGGATCAGCTTCTCGACGCCGGAATGCCGGTCAGTGACCTGATGATTGCCGAGTACGCCGCAGAGCCCAACGCCGACGGCGTGTTCCGGAAACTGTCAGTCTACAAGGTTGGTCCTGCGCAGATTGCTACGCCCAGCGTCCACGAAAGGCATTGGGCCGCCAAGTACGGAGAGCTGGGCGCCGCGGGCAGCGAGGGTTACACCAAGGACCTGGAAACGGTCAGGACGAATCCGTTCAGGGATCATCTCGAAAAGGCCTTTGACCTTGCGAACATCGACTATGGCCGCGTTGATTTCGGCATCTTGAACGGTCATCCGGAAGTCTACGAGATCAACACCAACCCGATGATCGAACCGTCGACCCAGCACCCCTACCCCGAAAGGGTAGAAGCGTTCCGCCTTTCCGACCTCGCCTACCTCGAAGCGCTCAAGGCGCTCGACACGCCTCATTCCGGGAAGCGGATAACGGTCAAACTCCCGGACATGCTCGCCAAGCGGCGACGCCGCACACGGCTTTGGCCAGGTTACCAATGGATGCCCTAGTTCGGCGACGTCGCTCGAACTGTCCGCATCGGGCCAATCCAAGATGTTCGGCGCGTTTCTGTGTTACAGCCCTTCGAACAGCGCCGTCGAAACATACCGCTCGGCGAAGCTGGCGAGGATGACCACGAGCGTCTTGCCGGCCATTTCGGGCCGCTTGCCGAGGGTGACGGCGGCGTGGGCCGCGGCGCCGGAGGAGATGCCGCCGGGGATACCTTCGACTTTCGCCAGTTTGCGCGCCGCGGCGATCGCGTCGGTGTTCGAGACTTTCAGCACTTCATCGATGAGGCTCGTATCGGCGTTGCCGGGAATGAAGCCCGCGCCGATGCCCTGGATCATGTGTGGGCCGGGCGCGCCGCCTGAGAGGACGGGCGAAGCTTCGGGCTCGACGGCGTACATGGCGAGGCTCGGTTTGCGCGGCTTCAGAACGCGGCCAACGCCGGTGAACGTGCCGCCGGTGCCGATGCCGGCGATGACGGCGTCGACCTTGCCGGCGGTGTCCGCCCAGATTTCCTCGGCGGTGGTCTTCTCGTGGATGGCGGGGTTCGCCGGATTGTCGAACTGGCTGGGGCTGACCGAGCCGGGGATCGACTCCAGCAACTCCTTCGCCTTCGCGATGGCGCCGCCCATTCCCTTCTCTTTCGGGGTCAGCTCAAGCTCGGCGCCGAGATAGGCGAGCATCTTGCGGCGCTCGATCGACATGGATTCCGGCATGGTGAGGATCAGGCGGTAGCCGCGCTGGGCGGCGACGAAGGCGAGGCCGATGCCGGTATTCCCGGACGTCGGCTCGATCAGCGTGCCGCCAGGTTTCAGTTTCCCTTCCGCTTCGAGGCCGAGGATCATGGCGAGGCCGATCCGGT
Source organism: Hyphomonadaceae bacterium (assembly GCA_027485145.1). Lineage (GTDB taxonomy): Bacteria > Pseudomonadota > Alphaproteobacteria > Caulobacterales > Hyphomonadaceae > Hyphomonas. Next base: position 10,761 of record JAIXRO010000110.1, read on the forward strand.
CCTTGACGCTGGCGAGGGGATTGAAGAATTCGAGCTTGAACAGGAGGTCGGCCTTGACGCCTTCTGCGTGCGCGAACTTCTCGGCACGCACCAGCGGCGTTGCGCCGATGGTTTCGAGGATCGAGCCATAGACGCGCCCGCGCGGGCCATCGAGCGTGACGCCGCCGTCGAGTTTCACGGTTCCGGACATGGATGTCTCCCTTCAGAGATGAACTTGAAGGGTCAGTATCGGCACCGGCACGCCAATGGCAACCGATGGGCGTGTTTAGAGGAACTGAAAGCTCAGCACTTCGAACAGCCACCGCCCACCGAATCCAGCAGCTTGGCGTCCTTGTCCATGCCGGGGTTCGGCGTGGTGAGGAGGCGGTCGCCGACGAAGATGGAGTTGGCGCCGGCGAGCAGGCAGAGGGCCTGGCCTTCCGGGCTCATCGACTCGCGCCCCGCCGACAAACGCACCCAGCTTTGCGGGAAGACGATGCGGCAGGTGGCGATGGCGCGGACGAGTTCGAGCGTGTCGAGCTCCTCACTGTTGCCAAGCGGCGTACCCTTGATCGGCACGAGCTTGTTGACGGGCACGCTTTCCGGGTGCGGCGTGAGCTTGGAAAGTTCGTGGATCAGGCCGACGCGGTCGGCGCGGGATTCGCCCATGCCGAGAATGCCGCCGCAGCAGAGCTTGATGCCGGCCATGCGCGCGCGGCCGAGAGTTTCAAGCCGGTCGTCATAGGTGCGTGTGCTGACGACATCGCCGTAGTATTCGCGCGAGGTGTCGAGGTTGTGATTGTAATAGTCGAGACCGGCCGCCTTCAGCGCCTCGGCCTGGCCCTCTTCGAGCATGCCGAGCGTGACGCAGGTTTCGAGTCCTTCAGCCTTCACCGCGGAAATCATCTCGGCCACTTTCGGCAGGTCGCGGTCCTTCAGCGAGCGCCAGGCCGCGCCCATGCAGAAACGGTCGGCGCCATTGGCCTTCGCGCGGCGGGCGGTTTCGACGACTTCCTCGAGGGGGAGAAGTTTCTCGGCCTTTAGGCCCGTATCGAACTTGGCGGACTGGCTGCAATAGCCGCAATCCTCCGGGCAGCCGCCGGTCTTGATCGACAGGAGCTGCGATTTCTGGACGGCGCCGTCTTTCCAGTTGGCGGCCTTCACGGCGAGCGCGCGCGCCATCAGCTGGTCGAGGGGAAGTTCATAGACCGCGGCGATTTCCTCGCGGGTCCAGTCCTGACGGGGGGCAAGATCGATGTTCATTTCTAAAGCTCCGCAGAGTGATGCGCCGGTTTCTTGTTCGATGGTGCGTCAGCTGGCAAGCCGCAAATGGAGCGCCGGACCCTCAGACTGAGCGAAGGCGGAACGCTGAGCACCGGCTAAGCGCCAAGGAAGAGGTCAACAATGTGCAATCCTCCACAATCCCTCGCGCGACAGAGAGGCGGTCAACCAAATCACCGCGCAGGTGCGAAAGCCGCGACCGATAGCGACGATTCGGGTAGCCAGAGATAGAAGGAAAGGTTAACAAACCCGCGGGGTAAGACAAGATTGCTTTCCGGATAATCGCCGCAAGGTGCTACGTCCATGATTGTGTATTTACTCCGGAACGGCTGCGGCTTTCAATTCGGAGTTCCCAGATGCGCATGGGTTCAGCTTTGCTCGTCCTGTTGCTTGCAACGGCTCTTGCCACGTGCAGAAGCCCGTTCTCAGCAGACCGTGGTGAGACAGACGCTGCGCCTGAACGGCCCAACATACTGATCATCCTGACGGACGATCAGGGCTACGCCGATGTCGGTGCTTACGGGGCAACAGATCTGGAGACACCGCACCTCGACTGGTTGGCGAGCCGCGGCGTCCGGTTTACCCAGTTCTACGCGGGCGCACCGCTCTGTTCACCGTCCCGCGCATCGCTGCTGACCGGCAAGACGCCGGAGCGCGCGGGCGTTCCTTCGAATGTCAGCTCGCGCGTCACAATCGATGGCATGCCTTCCGAGCAGGTCACGATCGCCGAGCGGCTGAAGGAGGCCGGCTACAGAACCGGGCTTGTTGGCAAGTGGCACTTGGGCGCCTCACCAGCGACGACACCTGGAAATCAGGGGTTCGACTTTTCATTCGGCCACATCAATGGTTGCATCGATAACTATTCGCACACGATGTATTGGGAAGAGCCGTACACGCATGACCTGCAGCTCAATGGACAACAGATCTACCGGCAGGGACAGTATTTTCCGGACCTGATGGTTCAGGAGGCGGAGCGCTTCATTTCGGCGCCGTCCGATCAGCCCTTCTTCCTGTACTTCGCCATCAACATGCCGCACTACCCTTATCAGGGCGATCCGCGCTGGCTTGCCCACTACAAGAACCGGGGAATGGCGAACCCTAGGCTGGAGTACGCCGCCTTCATCTCGACGATGGACGAGAAGATCGGGCGCGTCCTGAAGGCCCTCGAAAAGTCAGGCGAACTCGACAACACGATCATCATCTTTCAATCCGACCACGGATTTTCTACCGAGTCGCGCGCAAATTTCGGCGGCGGCAGCGCCGGGAACCTGCGCGGCGCGAAGTTTTCGTTGTTTGAAGGCGGACTGCGTGTCCCGGCCATGATCTCCTGGCCCGGCAGGATACCGGCGCCTGCCGCGCGGATGCAGCTCGCCGTCTCGGCCGACTGGTTCCCAACGATCCTTGACCTTGCGGATATTTCGGCAGACGGCCTCGAGTTCGATGGCAAAAGCCTCGTTCCGGTTCTCATGGATGGCGCCGCCCCGACACCGCATGACCACTATATCTGGAAATGGGACCCGGCACGGGCCGTTCGCAAGGGCGACTGGAAGCTGATCTACAACACGTTCGATACGTCTCCACTACCCGGCCAAAGCCAATCCGTGGCGGTTCCTGGACCCTATCTCGTCAACATCGCAGCTGACGAAACGGAAAGCCAGAACCTTGCCGAAGCACACCCGGATATCGTGCGGGAGCTCAGCGCGTTGCTGGAAGCGTCCGAGCCTAACCGATAACGCCCGTCAGGGCGGCGCGGGCGGCGAGCTGGGGGCTCATCAGGTGGGTGCGGCCGCCGCGCCCCTGGCGGCCTTCGAAGTTGCGGTTCGAGGTCGAGGCGCAGCGCTCGCCGGGGGCGAGGATGTCCGGGTTCATGCCGAGGCACATGGAGCACCCCGGTTCGCGCCATTCGAAGCCGGCGCCCAGGAAGATCTGATCGAGGCCTTCCTCTTCGGCCTGCGCGCGGACGAGGCCGGAGCCGGGCACGACCATCGCGCGCACGCCGGACGCCACCTTGCCGGTCTTCGCAACGGCGGCTGCGGCACGCAGGTCTTCGATGCGGCTGTTCGTACACGAACCGATGAAGACGCGCTGGACAGGTGTGCCCGCAATCGGCTTTCCGCCTTCAAGGCCCATATAGGCGAGCGCGCGTTCGCAGGCGGCGGCCTTGACCGGATCGGCGAAATCCTCCGGACGCGGAATGATCCCCGATACGGGGATGCCCTGCTCCGGACTGGTGCCCCGGGTGACGGTGGGCGAGACGTCTTCGCCCTTGATGTGCAGCACGTGGTCAAACACGGCGTCATCGTCCGACCGCAGCGTCTGCCAGTACCGTTCCGCCATTTCCCAGGCGCCGCCTTTCGGCGCGGCCGGGCGGCCCTTCACATAGGCGAAGGTCTTCTCGTCCGGCGCGACGAGGCCTGCGCGGGCGCCGCCTTCGATCGAGAGGTTGCAGAGCGTCATCCGGCCTTCCATCGAGAGCGCGCGGACCGCTTCGCCCCGGTACTCGATGACATAGCCGGTGCCGCCGGCGGTGCCGGTGATGGCGATGATGTGGAGGGCGAGGTCCTTGGCGGTGACACCCTCGGGCAGGCGGCCGGACACCTCGACCGCCATGTTCTGCATCTTCCGGGCACGGAGGGTTTGCGTGGCCAGCACATGCTCGACTTCCGATGTGCCGATGCCATGGGCCAGCGCGCCGAAGGCGCCGTGGGTGGAGGTGTGGCTGTCGCCGCAGACGATGGTCATGCCGGGCTGGGTGCGCCCCTGCTCCGGGCCGACGACATGCACGATGCCGTTGTTGATGTCGCCCATCGGGAAGAACTGGATGCCATGCTCGGCGACGTTGCGCGTCAGCGTTTCCAGCTGGTTGCGGGCTTCGGAGTCCTTCACGCCGGCGAGGCCGAGGGACTGGTTCTCGGTCGGCGTGTTGTGATCGGCGACGGCGAGCGTGAGTTCCGGGCGGCGCACGCGGCGGCCGGCCACCTTCAGCCCGTCGAAGGCTTGCGGAGTCGTCACTTCGTGGATGAGGTGGAGGTCAATATAAAGGAGGCTCTCGCCCGAGGCCGGGTCGGTATGGACGACATGCGCGTCCCAGATCTTGTCGTAGAGGGTCTTGCCGGGCATTTCAGTCTCGCTGTTCGCGCGCCGCACCATAGCGGCGGCGCGGCAGGATGAAAGCCTGCCAGATGCGAAAACGCCCCTGCCACGAGGCAAGGGCGCTTTGAAAGTGAGCCTAGGGCCGGAAGACTAGTCTTCGGCCGGCTTTTCAGCGGCTGCAGCGGCAGCCGCGGCTTCTGCTTCGGCGGCTTCTGCAGCAGCGACCGCCTCGGCGGCAGCGGCGGCTTCAGCGGCTTCGGCGCGGGCCTTGGCGGCAGTGTCCTTGCGGGCAACCTTTTCGGCGTCCTTCTGGCGGCGGCGCTCGGTTTTCGAGACGGCCACTTCCTGCTGCTCGATGCCGTGGCCCGTGGTGCGCTCGGCGATACGGGCGCCTTTGCCGCGCAGGTCGCGCAGATAATAGAGTTTCGCGCGGCGGACGCGGCCCTTGCGGACGACTTCGATGGAGTCGATCAGCGGCGAGACCACCGGGAACACGCGCTCGACGCCTTCACCGAAGGAGATTTTGCGGACCGTGAAGCTCTCGTTGAGACCCTGACCGGCGCGGGCGATGCAGACGCCTTCGTAGCGCTGGACGCGCTCACGGTCGCCTTCCTTGATCTTGACGTTCACGGCCAGCGTGTCGCCGGGCGAGAAAGCCGGAATTTTCTTGTCGCCGAGAACGCGGGCCATTTCGGCCGTCTCAAGCTCTTTAATCAGGTTCATCGCCAGTCTCCGGCGCAACAGATGTGGGGGGTCGGGAGTAAGCGGCGTATAAATCGGGGCGGCGGTCAAAAGTCAACGCCTTTGAGCGGTCAAGGCGCCACTCTTCTATACGCTTGTGGTCGCCGGAGAGGAGAATGTCCGGAATCGGATGCCCCTCCCACTCTCGCGGCTGGGTGTATTGGGGGTGTTCGAGCAGCCCGGTCTCGAAGGATTCCCCCGTCAGGGACGCCGCATTGCCCGCGACGCCCGGCAAAAGGCGCACCGCCGCCTCGACCATCGCCATCGCCGCGACATCGCCGCCGGCGAGCACGAAATCGCCGAGCGAGACCTCCTGCAGCCCGCGCGCCTCGATGACCCGCTCGTCCAGCCCCTCGAACCGACCGCAGAAGAGGACAACGCCCGGCCCTGCCGCCCAGTCACGCGCCATTTGCTGGTCAAAGCGGGGGCCGCGCGGGGAGAGGTAAACGCGGGGGCGGCCGCTCGCGGGCACGCTGTCGATGGCGGCCGCGGCGACATCCGCCCGGAGGACCAACCCTGCCCCGCCGCCCGCCGGGGTGTCATCGACCTTCCGGTGCCTGCCCTGGCCGAAGGTGCGCAGATCCACCGTCTCCAGCGCCCAGAGCCCTTCGGCGCGCGCGCGGCCGAGGATCGAGACGCCGAGCGGCCCGGGATACGCCTCGGGCACGAGGGTGATGCAGGTGGCGGTGAACATGGCCGGGGTGTAGCGCGCGGGCGCTCAGCCGCCAACCGCGCTCTCGTCCGGACCGAGGGCGGGGACGTCCACATCCTTCGGCTGGGTCTGGCCGCTATTGCCGCGCATCAGCTCGCGGCCGGCGAACATGCCGCCGGTCAGCTGCAGTGCGAAGCGTTCCTCGTCGCGGCGGCGAACCTCGGCAATCGCGTCGTCGATCGCATCTTCCGGCTCGCCCAGACGCTCCAGCGCGCCGCGCGCCATCTTCAGGGCGGACTCGAAGGTTTCGCGGACGGGATAATCGACTCCGGCCTTGACCAGTTCGAGGCCATGCTCACGGTCAAACGCGCGCGCGAGCAGCAGGACGTGCGGAAATTCGTGGCGGACAAGTTCGACGATCTTGGTGGCCGCGGCCTGGTCATCCACGCAGACGAGGATCAGCGAGGCATCGTGCGCTCCGGCGGCATGCAGGATATCCAGCCGGCGGCCGTCGCCGAAGTAGACCTTGAAGCCGAACTGCGCCGCCACCCGGATCATCTCGGCATCATTGTCGATCGTGGTGACCGAATAGCCCCGCTGCAGCAGGGGCTGGGTGACGATCTGCCCGAACCGGCCGAAGCCGATGAGCAGCGCGGTCCCGGTGATATCGACCGGCACTTCGACGCCGCTTTCGTCGAGCTTTTCCTTCGGCATCACGCGGTCGTGGATCAGTACGAAGAGCGGGGTCATCAACATCGACATGATGATGATGGCGGTGAGCAGGGCGTTGCCTTCCGGCGACAGAAGGCCCACTGCCAGCGCCGCGGCGTAGAGCACGAAGGCAAACTCGCCGCCTTGGGTCATTAGCACCGTGCGCTCGACCGCTTCGTGATGGCTGGCCTTGAACACCCGCGCGACGGCGTAGACCCCCAGCGCCTTGAGAAGCGTGAAGGCGACGACGCTGATCGCGATCAGCTGCCAGTTGGCGGCGACGATGTTGAGGTCGAGTGACATGCCAACGGCGAGGAAGAAGAGACCGAGCAGGATGCCCCGGAAGGGCTCCACATCGGCTTCCAGCTCGTGGCGGTAGGACGATTCCGACAGCAGCACGCCCGCAAGGAAGGCGCCCATCGCGGTCGACAGGCCGCCGAGCTGCATCGCCCAGGCGGCGCCCATCACGATCAGCAACGCCGCCGCCGTCATCACTTCGCGGGCGCGGGCCGCCGCCAGAATGCGGAACACCGGGTTGAGCAGGTAGCGGCCCGCGATGACGAGGCCGAGAATGGCGCCGAGGCCGATCGCCACGCTGCGCAGGCGATCGCCCATCGCGACATCGCCGCCGCCCGGTGCCAGGAAGGCAACGAGCGCGAGCAGCGGCACGATGGCGAGATCCTCGAGCAGCAGGATCGAGATCATCCGCTGGCCCTTCGGCTTGGCGATATCGCCGCGTTCCTGCAGCATCTGCATGACGATAGCGGTGGAGGTGAGCACGAAGCCGGTGCCGGCGATCAGCGATTGCTGCATCGTGTAACCCAGCGCAAAGCCGACCCAGGAAAGCAGAAGGATACAGGTCGCGACCTGCGCGAGGCCGAGACCGAAGATTTCCCGGCGCATCGACCAGAGACGCGAAGGCTGCATCTCCAGGCCAATTATAAAGAGGAACATCACGACGCCGAGTTCGGCGACGTGGAGGATCGCCTCAGGCTCTGTGAACACGCGGAAGCCGAAGGGGCCGATGGCAAGCCCGGCCGCGAGATAGCCGAGCACGGAACCGAACCCGATCCGCTTGAAGATGGGCACGGCAACGACCGCCGAGCCAAGCAGGATGACAATGGCGCCGAGATCGACGGCTGTGGATTCGGCGGCCATGCTGCGTTCCTTATGGTCAGCCGGAGCCTTACAGAGGCTGGCCGGGCCTGCAAGGTGGGGGCGGCCAGTTGGATTCGCCGCCGGGCTGGACTAGGCAGAAGGCGTATGACCCAGACGCCTGCCCTTTCCGTGCTGATCCCCTTCTTCAATGAAGCGGGCAACGTGCATCCCGTGATCGACGAAGTGCACGCGGTACTCGCCGGGATCGACTTTGAAGTGATCTGCGTGAATGACGCCTCAGGCGACGCGACGGGCGCCGAACTCGCCGAGGCCAAGGCCCGCTACCCGCACACTGTCACCGTACTGACCCATGTGGCGCGGCGGGGAAAATCGGCAGCCCTGTTCACGGGCCTCAAATCCGTACGCGGAGCGTGGGTGCAGCTGCTGGACGGCGACGGCCAGAACGATCCCGCCGACACGGCCCGTCTCTGGAAGGCCCTGATCGCGCCGGATGCAGATTCCCCTGCCCCGCCGCGGCTCGGCATCATCGCCGGCAAGCGCAACAGCCGAAATGATTCCGGGTTCAAGTGGGTGCAGTCGCGCGTCGCCAATGGCGTGCGCCGGTTCGTGCTTCAGGATGATGCCACCGATACGGGCTGCGGCTGGAAACTGATCCGTACCGCCGCTTTCCGGGACCTTCCGTATTTTGCCTCGATGCACCGTTTCCTGCCGGCGCTGATCAAGCGCGCGGGGTGGGACGTACGCGAGGAGAAGGTCAATGACCGGGCCCGCCTCGCCGGCCAGTCGAAGTATGGCTTTCTCGGACGCCTCGGCGCCGGCATCTTCGACCTGATCGGCATGTTCTGGCTGGTGCGCCGGGGCGGCTATGGTGTCGCCGCCGAGTGGAACGATCCACGCGGCGGCTGAACCTGCACCCTACTCTTCGCTCTCGCGGAGGCCGCGGAATGCCTCCCGGCGGCCTTCGGCATCTCCGTAATCGGCGCTGGACTCCCGGCGCTCCTCGCGCGGTGGAGGGGGCGGCGCCGAAATCTCAGGAGGCGAAAAGTCGCGCGAACCGCCGCCATTGAACGATCCGTCCTCGGAGCTTCCGCCCCGGAACCGGCCACCGCCGCGCGCGCCGCCATCATCTCCGCTGCGGCCACGGCCGCGCCAGTCATCTCCGCTGCTGGGGCGAACCGGTTCCGGACCGCCCAACAGGCCGCTGGAATCGCCGCCGGCATCGATGCCGCGCCCGCCCCGGCCGATCCGGGGTTCGCGCGGGGGCTCCGCAGGCGGCGTCACGGCGACGGGCGGCGAGACGCTACCCGGCGTCCAGCTTCCGCTGCCGCCGCTTCCGCGTCCGTCACGCCCACCACGGCCTTCACGCCCGGTGCGGGGTTCATCCGGCGTCACGCGGCGCACATCGCCCGAACCCGGCTCCCGGCCATCTCCGGTGCCATCCCGGCCGCCGCCGCGTCCGCCGCGGTGGTCGTCATCGTCATCGTCCGGGCGCCAGTCACGTCCACCGCCGCCCCGGCCGTCCCGGTGATAGCGGTCGTCCCGGCGCCAATCGCGCCAGCCATCGCCGTGCCGGTCATCCCGCCAGCTCCAATGGCCGCGCCGCCAATCGGACGGGCGCCAGTCCCAGCCGGTCCAGTAAGAGTTCAGCACCGAGGGGCGCGGGTGGCGCCGGTAAACCGAGGTATACCGCACCTTGCCGCGCGGACCCCAGGCAAAGCCGTAGGGGTCATAGCCCCAGGAGGGGCTGTAATAGCCGTATCGGTAGTAATCCGGCGAATAGCCGAAGTGCGAAACGCTGATGCCCCAGGAACTGGCATAGCCATAATTCCACCGGTCATAGCCATAGGTCTCTTCGTGCGCGTAGCGGATGTAGCCGTAGCGGTCGCGCGTGAACATGAGGCCATGCGCAGCTTGGGTGTATTCGTAGATCGGGCGAACCGACGTCACCCGCCCGGCGAGGCCAAACCAGCCCAGATCGCTGACATCCTCGGTGATGAACACGCAGCGCCCGGTGAAATCCTTGTGCTCGCAGAGTTCCCACTGGCCGGCGAAAACCGCGACCGATCGCGCATCATCGTTGAAGGACAGGTCCCCGAGACTGCCGAACGGATCGAACACATCCCGGATGTCGCCGTAGAAATTCTCGTCACTGAACAATGCGATCGCGGCGGGCGCGTCGCCCGGACCCGAAGCGTATTCCGCGAGCGCAGACGGGCTGGCGAAGACAGCCGGAACAGTGAGCGCGACAACGGTGCGCAAGGATAAGCGGCGCATGGGGGACCCTTTCGTCCAAGATAATGGAACTCTGCCACGCTGCATCTGAACCGGATGCAACAGGGCGGGGCGCCGCTGCTATTCGCTGTCGGGGCTTGCCGCAGGCTCTGCCCAGACAGCGAGGTCCGGCACGACGACGCGCCGCGCGGCTACATCCACCACCGGCACATCCGCCCGTGTGAAGGGCACGAAGATGCTGGACGCCTGGCCGGTCACGTCGATCTCAAGAAGATCGCCCGAGCCGAAATTCTGCACCGAGCGAACTCGCCCGGCAGGCGAGTCGCCGCCCTCGAACACCTCCATTCCGGCGAGGTCCTCGACATAGAACTCGTCTTCGTCCGCCTCCGGAAGGCGCGCCCGGGGCACGTAAAGCAGCCGGCCGCGCTGCGCGTCCCAGGCTTCCTTCTCCAGCGTTTCCTTCGGGCGCACGATGAAATGATCCTTGCCCGGACGGGCGGACTTCGGTGTGACGACGACCGCGCCGGTCTCGTCCAGCAGCGGCCCGTATCCGAACAGCGCTTCGGGGTCGGCCGTATAGCTCTTCACGCGGACTTCGCCGCGAACACCATGGGCGCCCCGGAGGACGCCCACAGCAATCAGTTTGTCTTGCGTCTTGCCTGTCATCCGCCGCTTCTTAGCGGCAGAGCACGTCCGAGAGAACAGGCCCTGAGCCTTTGTAGACAGCTTCGGACAATCCCTGGTCCTGGCAGAAGCGGGTGGCGGCGCCGTCGCGGTTCGAGATTCGCGTGCCCCGATAGGTCGGCGCCGGGAAGAAGACGGTCTGTTCGCCCTCGATGCCGTCTGCCCCGCCGCTGACCGGCGGCGGATAGACCGGATCAACGACCGGCCGGCGCCAGGGCCCTTCGCGGCGCACGTCATAGCGGCGGAAGGACGAAACGGCATCGTTCAGGCCGAACACGCCGAGATCACTGACCGAGTCGTCGATGAACTCGCAGGCGCCGCGATAGTCGTTGCTTTCGCACAGCAGCCAGTCCCCCCGGTTCACCAGCACGGAGCCTGCCGTATCATTGAAGCGCAGCTGGCTGAGGCTCGCCTCGCCTTCGTCGAAACCGAGGAAAGGGCCGCGAAAATCGGTGTTGGCGAAGAGCGCGATATCGTAGCTGCGCGGGCCCTTGTCATAGGCCGTCACCTGCGCCGAGGAGACAGCGCCCGACAGGCCGATCTCGCCGAGATTGCTGAGCGTGCGGTCCACATATTCGCAGCGCCCGCGCAGGTTCGTATCGTCGCACAGCAGCCAGACGCCGCCCTTGACCTCGACACTGCGGGCCTTGTCGTTGAAGGCGACCGCCGCGAGCTTCACCTGATCGCCGGTAAGCTCGACGGACGTCCCGCGCAGGCCGGTTTCGGAATACAGGATAATCGCAGGCGGACCGGATGGCAGGGGCGGGCGGCGGCGGGATTCCTCATCCCCCTTCTGGGCCTGCGCGCCGGGCGCGGCCGCCATCAGCACGAACGCGGCAACGAGGAAGGTCTGGGCCAGAAAATCGCGGGGCATGTAAAGTCTCTCCAGGGTATGAGGAGAGTGTTGCCGCGCTTCGCCTGAACGGTCCATTCCCGCGTCGTTGGCTGCCATTCACTTGGGGTCCCGAACGCAGGACAGCCAGCGCCCCCGGCCGGGAACGCTGGCTGCCAAGGTGCGGCGATGACGCCTCAGGCTTCGGCGGGCTCTTCCGCAGCGGCGAGTTTGGCGGCGGCCTTAGCGGCGCGCTCTTTCGCACGTTCCTGGGCTTTCTTGCCGGGCTCGGCTTTCTTCGGGTTGTTGCCATTGGTAAACACGGCCACCGGCTTGCCGTCGACTTCCACTTTGGAAAGGAAACGCAGCACGCGGTCGGTCGGCTGGGCGCCTTTCTTGATCCAGTCGGCGGCCTTCACGGCATCGACCTTCACGCGCTCGGCCGAGTCCTTGGCGAGGCGC
>JAIXRO010000062.1 GCA_027485145.1 Hyphomonadaceae bacterium
CCGATCAACGACTATGTCACCGGCGCCAACGTCCACGCCCTGCTGGGCGACTGGGGCTGGACCTGGGCGCAGGGACTGATCGACTGGCAGTCACTGGAAGGCTGGCGCATCGCGTTCTTCGCGGTCGGTTTTCCCGGCGCCGTCTTCGCCCTCATCCTTGCCCTGACCGTCAAGGAAGCGCCGCGCGGTTACAGCGACCCGCCCGGCGCCGACCGGAAAGGCCCGCCGGAGAAATTCCTGTCCGCGCTTGGCGGCCTGATGCGCAAGCCGACCTATGTGCACGTGGTGATCGGCGCCGCCATCGCCTCCTTCGCGGGTTATGGCATCTCGCAATTCTCGACCTCGTTCCTGCGCCGGACCCACGGCCTGACACTGACCGAAGCGGCGCTCATCTTCTCGCTGGTGCTCGGCCTGATGGCCGCGCTCGGCGTGTTCCTGTCGGGCTTTCTCGCGGACAAGCTGTCGAAGCGTTACCCCACCGCCCTGTCCTGGATGCCGGCCCTCGGCATGGGCCTGTCGGTGCCGCTCTACTGGCTCGGCTACCTTGCGCCGAGCGTGCCGCTGATGATCCCGCCGCTGATGCTCGCCGCCACGCTGCATTACTTCTACCTCGGTCCGATGTACGCCGTCTCGGCCGGCGTCGTGGACAGCCGGACGCGCGCGACGGCGGTGGCGATCACGCTGTTCGCGGTGAACCTGATCGGCATCGGCCTCGGCCCGACGGTGATTGGCTTCCTGTCCACCTTCCTGAAAACCGTGCTGATGAGCGGATACGATCTCGGGCTGACGCTCGATCTCTGCAAGGATGTCACCGGGCTGGAGGCCAACGTCGCCGCCGCCTGCAGCGATGCCAATGCGCGCGGGCTGCAATGGTCGATCGTGATCTTCGCGACGCTCTATGGCTGGGCCGCGATTCACTACCTCCTGGCCGGCAAGACGCTTGAGCGTGACATGCTCTCCAAAACTGCGTAAGCGCCCCGCCTATGGCGGTTTACACGCAAGTTTCCGATGCGGCCCTGGCGGAGTTTCTCTCCGCCTACGACCTTGGCGCCGCCCTCGCCTTCAAGGGCATTGCCGAGGGCGTGGAGAATTCGAACTACTATCTCGAAACCGAACTGGGCCAGTTCTTCCTGACCCTGTTCGAGAAGCGCGTGAACGCCGCGGAGCTGCCCTATTTCATCGGACTGAAACAGCATCTCGCCGGCAAGGGGTTTCCCTGCCCCGAACCGGTCATGGGGCGCGACGGGCAGGCGCTGCGCACACTGGAAGGCCGCCCGGCCGTCATCGTCAGCTTCCTCGAAGGCCTCTCGCCGAAGCGGCCGAATGTGCGCCAGTGCCGGGCGCTCGGCGAGAACCTTGCGCGCATGCATCTCGCGCTCGCCGACTTTCCGATGACGCGCGAGAATTCGCTGGGACCGAAATCCTGGGCGGCGCTTTGGGCCGGACGGGCGGATGATGCCGATGCCCTGCAGCCGGGCCTTTCCGGCACCGTCGAGGCGGCGTTTGCCGAGATCCTGCGGGCCCGCGACAGCTTCGCCGAGCTTCCGCACGGGACGATCCATGCCGACCTCTTTCCGGACAATGCCTTCTTCCTCGGCGATGATTTCTGCGGCGCCTTCGACTTCTACTTCGCCTGCACCGATGCGCTGGCCTATGATCTGGCCGTGTGCCTGAACGCCTGGGCGTTTGATGACGGCCATGCGGCGGACGGCTCGGCGCTCGAGTACAATTTCTCCAAGGGCGCCGCGCTGATTGCCGGCTACCAGTCGGTCCGCCCCCTGAATGCGATGGAACGGGACGCCCTGCCGGTGCTCTGCCTCGGTGCGTCGATGCGCTTTTTCCTGACGCGCCTCGTGGACTGGACGTCAACGCCCGCCGGCGCCCTCGTGCGGCCCAAGAACCCCCTTGAATATGCCGCACGCCTCGCGTTCCATCGGCGCATGGAGAGCGCGGAGGGGTATGGGGCATGACCGGCACGGCGGAAGGCCAGAGCGAGCTTCCCGCCTACGCAACGGCGCCGCGGCCGAAGCGGGTCAAGCGGATCCGGCTCGCCCTGCTCGTCTCCTCATTCGCCGCCTGCCTCGGCGTGACGCTGATGGGCGCGGTGTTCCTGGGCCTCATGCAACTCGCATTCGGGATCATGGGATTTGACGGCCTGGCCGTGGGTCAGGGCGGATTCCTCGGCGGCGTGGAAATGGCGTTGCAGCTGTCGATGCTGAATTTCTTCCTGTTCTTCATCACGGTGCCGGCGGCCGCATTGGCGCTCGGCCTGTCGGTCGGCCGCATGCCGCACCGGGGGATCACCGCACGCCTGCCCTATCTGCGCTGGGGCGCGATCTGGGGCGGGTTGCTGGTCGGCGGGACGACCTGCGTGTTCGGCCTGTTTGGCGGCGCGGGCGCCGCCATCGGCGCGCTCGTTGCGGGCGGAGTGATTGGCGGTCTCGCCGGCACTTTGTGCGGCTTCCTCATGCACGTCATCATCGCGCCAGCGCGGCAGTTGACGCAGGTCGACCTCAGCGTCTTCTGACCCGGCTTGACGCCTTTGCCAAAGCGGGCCACCCCGCGCGGCATGACCGACATGATTGAAATCTGGACCGACGGCGCGTGCAGCGGCAATCCCGGCCCCGGCGGCTGGGGCGCGCTGATCCGCTGGAATGGCCACGAAAAGGAAATGTTCGGCGGCGATCCGGCGACCACCAATAACCGCATGGAAATGATGGCCGTGATCGAAGCCCTGAACGCGCTGAAGAAGCCGTCGAAGGTCACGCTGAACGTGGACTCCACCTATGTGAAGGACGGCCTGACCAAGTGGATCAAGGGCTGGAAACGCAATGGCTGGAAGACCGCCGACAAGAAGCCGGTGAAGAACCAGGACCTGTGGATGGCGATGGAGGAGGCCTGCGCCCGCCACGAGATCACCTGGGTCTGGGTGAAGGGCCATGCGGGCGACGAAGGCAACGAGCGCGCCGATGGGCTCGCCCGTCAGGGTACGGATCAGGCGCGGGGCAAGAAGTAGCGCGGCCGCGGCATCAGCCCTTGCGGCCACCCGCATCGAAATAGGCATGACTGCCCCGCGTGATCACGCGGTCACCCGGCAGCACGTCCTGGGCTTCGATGTCGGCGGCGTCCTTCACCTCGGCATAGACGTTTCCGAAATCCTGGTAGCAGGCCTCCAGCAAGGCTTCGAAACTATCGATGACGAAATAGGTCTGCTGGAAATCGTCGATGATGTATTTCGTGCGCATCAGACGCTTGAGATCAAACCCGATCCGGTTGGGGCTGGCATCTTCCAGCGCAAAGACGGTCTCGTCGGGGCTCGACAGGATGCCCGCGCCATAGACGCGCAAACCGTCCGCCTCCTGAATGAGTCCGAACTCGACGGTGTACCAGTAGAGCCGCGCAAGATTGTGCAGCTGGCCGAGCCGCATCGCCCGCTGCCCGCCTTTCCCATACGCCTGCATGAAATCGGCGAAGACCGGATTGGCCAGCAGCGGCACATGCCCGAAGATGTCATGGAAAATGTCCGGTTCCTGAAGATAGTCGAACTCGGCTTCAGGCCGGATGAAGGCGCCTGCCGGGAAGCGCCGGTTGGCAAGGTGATTGAAGAAGATCTCGTCGGGCACAAGCTCCGCCACCGGCACGAGACGCCAGCCTGTCATGGCCTCGAGGCGGTCTGACAGGCGCCCCATATGGGGAATGCCGGAGGGCGAAAGCTCAAGCCGGCCCATGGCCTCGAGCGCAGCAGCGCACGCCCGGCCCTTCGTGATCTCGCTCTGCCGGCGGAACAGCCGGTCCCACCGGTCATGCTCGGCGGCGGAGTAGGTATCCCAGGCCTGGTCAATCGTGAAATCCGCCGCGCGGGGGGCGTCGTGATAGCGGTTCTTTGCAAAGGCCGTGTCCATGGCGCCTCTATAGGCCCAAAGGGAATTCAGTTCCAGATGTAACCAATTCCCGCGCTGCGTCAGGCGACGGCGCGGTCGTCGACGATCTCGGTGAGGGTGACGCCAAGTTCGCCGTCCGCCACCACCAGCTTGCCGCGGGCGATCAGGCGACCGGAGACGTAGATGTCCACGGGTTCGCCGGTCTGCTTTTCCATGGTGAGTACTTCGCCCGGTGACAGGGCCAGAAGTTCATCCATCGAGACGCGCACGTCGCCGAGAACGATCTCGACACGCACAGGCACATCCATCAGCATACGGTGGAATGCAGGATTTCCGGTTTCGGTCATGTCGTGCCTTCCTTGAGCGTTGGGGCGGCCGTCTCTGCCAGAGTCTCGAACAGGTCAGCCTGACCATGAATGATTCGGCCAGCGGCGGCTTCAACAGATGCGCGCAACCGTGCTTCGGTGACGGGATCGAACTGGACGGCCTCGATCTGGCTCATCACCTGAACGATTTCGCCGAGCGCGGCCCGCAGGTCGCGGGCCAGCACGGCCAGGCGTTCGGCCTCGGAGGCTGCCTGACGCTGGGCAACTTCAGCCAGCGTTTCAGCCCTCACCTGCGCAATCAGCCCGGCCACTTCCTCGCCCGTGAAGCTCACGCGCGCGGGTTCATCCGGCGCGGCGTCTTCCGGCTGCGGACCAAAGTCCGCCCGAAAATCAAAGGGTGAGACCGTCTTTACGGCGCGCGCGGTCATTCGACGAGTTCGTCCTCATCGGTATCCTTGCCGGCATGGATTTCGCCCCGGCTGATCAGCTGGCGCGCGAGGCCGACGAGCTCGGTCCGGGCGGCGTCCACTTCGCTGCGGCGGACGGGTCCGAGGGCGGCAATCTCTTCGCGCAGGAGATCCCCGGCGCGCTGTGTGACGTTCGCAAAGAAGGCGGCCGACGTCGTCTCCTTGGCGCCCTTGAGCGCGATCACCAGCGTGGCGCGGTCAGCCGTTGCCAGCAGGGTCTGCATGCCGCCGGCATCCAGTGTGCCGAGATCATCGAAGGTAAACATCAGTGAGCGGACTTTTTCACCGGCGCCTGGTTCGGCATTTTCGAGCGCGGCAAGGAACAGGGTTCCGGCGCGCGGGTCGAGGCGGTCGAAAATGCGGGCAATGCGTTCGATCCCGGCCTGCGAACCTTCGCGGACCATCGATGTGATCCGGCCCTTCAGGTGCTGTTCGAGCCCGGCCATGGCCGCCGGGTGCACTTCGCCGAGATGCAGAAGCCGCTGCATCGCCTCGATCGCGAGAGATGACGGCAAGGCGCGCAAGAGCCGCGCCGAAGCATCGCCGGTCAGGCGTGACAGGATGAGCGCCACGATCTGCGCGCGTTCATGCCGGGTGATCGCTTCCAGCACGGATGTATCGAGCGCCGACAGCTCGGCCCAGACGCCGATGCCGGTGCGGGCGCGTTGGGCTTCCGTGAAACGGCGCAGCGCGTCGGCTTCGCTCGCCGGATCGTCTGCCAATCGGTCCATCGCAGCGCTGATCGCTTCGGCTTCCTGGGGGTCGAGCTCGCTCCAGATCGCCGCCGCGTCCGGGCCCAGCGCCCGCATCAGCCGGGCGGAGCGGGCGAGGCCAGGCGCGAGGACGGGCGCGGGTTTGGACAGCGCGCTCATGCGATTTCGTCCCGCGTGTTCATCCAGCCGCGCACGACGGCGGCGGCACGCGCCGGATCACGCCGGGCGATCTCGGCGGCAGCTTCGACAGGCGGGGCTACCGGCACGGGACGCGGCGCGCGGGGCGTCTCCGAAGCTGTCCGTTCGGGCGCAGCCGCCGGGGCCGAGATCAACTGGGCGGGCGGTGTGTGAACGGTGGCGGACGTTGCGGGCAAGACTATCAGGGCACCGCCGGCGATCGCGAGCACGGCAAGGCCGATCAGTTCCGCCCACTGCTCCGGGGCGGGGCGGCCGGGAATGCCGGCGGCGAAGGTCACGGTTTCGATGACCAGCCGGTCGCCCTGTTCGGGCAGGATTCCGGCGGCCAGGGTCGCAATGCGCTCAAGTTCGGGGATATTCGGCGATGCGCGCTCGTCCAGCAGGATCAGGACGGTGCGTCCACCTTCGGCATTGAAGGTCACGCTGAGGCGCGACAGGCCGGGTCCGGCGATGGGGGAAACGATATCGGCGAGCGCGGCTTCGGCCGCATTGGAAGGCGCAGCCGCGGTTGGCCCTGTCAGCACGGCGGCGCCGCGCCAGGCCAGCAGGCCGAGCGCCAGCGCGCAGACGAGCATCGCCAGCACGCGCGCCGGTCCCGGCGTTCCCACCCGAGTGCTGCTGCCAGACGCCATTCGATCCCTCCGGAACCGGCCAGAAGGCCGGCAGATTCCCGGAAAGTTAGAAGCCCGGCCTTACGGCAGGGTTAACAAGCGTGAACCTGCGTTAACGGCGGTACTGCTGGAGGCGGGTCGTGCGCAGGCCTTTGGCGCCGTGGCGGGCATAAAGACGCTCCCAGCCCTCGAATTCCTCGTCGGTCAGATTGTAGCATTCGCAGGCATCCTGGCGGGTCAGGAGACCGCCCTGGACGGCGGCGACCACTTCGGCCTTGCGGCGCGTGACCCAGCGGGAAATGCCGGGCGACGGCAAATCGGCGAGCGTGAGGGTCTGGCCATCCGGGCCCTTGACGCTCATGGGGCGTGCATTCTGCATGTTCATGTTCAAAACCACTTCACGGTCCTATGCGTTTCACCCCGCTTCTGCGGGGGTATGAAAAGGAGCCTACACGAGCCGGTTTAAGCCCGGCCTTGACTTGGAAGATGAGTTTGGCGCCCGGCGTTAGGGGCCTGTTCGGAAACCTGTTCCGGTGCGGGACAATCGGGGTAATTCGGCCGGAAAGCGGGCGCTGGCGGCGGAGCGGGTGGGGTGCGGAGGTTCAGCGCAGCCCGAAGGGCCGGACGCAGCGGGGCTGGCCGGAGATGTTCTTTGAGTTTCAACCTGTGTCATCCCGGCGGAAGCCGGGACCCAGACTTTGAAGCGCGCGGCAAGGCGGCTTCACTGGGTCCCGGCTTTCGCCGGGATGACAGGAAACTAGCTGGTGTTGAAGAGAGGTGAGGGCAGAGCTCCCTCCGGCCCCTTTGGGGCCACGTCGCCCGCTGCGCGGAGAAGGATGAGGACAGCCGTGAGGATGTCGCGCGCGGCGAGGTTGGCCGGCAGGTCGCTCGCGTAGCTTTCATCCGTCAGGGGACGGAAGATGCGCGGCAGGGGTTTGTAGGCCTTCGGGTCTTCGCGGTCTCCGAGATGGACGAGCTTGAGGAAGCCCCAGCGGTTCACGGTGTAGAGGGCGTTGGTGATGCCGGCGCGTTTGAGGGCGC
>JAIXRO010000060.1 GCA_027485145.1 Hyphomonadaceae bacterium
ATGGTCTAAAGATGGCTCTCAAACCGCGAGATGGGATACGGGCACATGGGCATTTTTCTCGACATACACCAGTTTCCCTGCCTGAACGACAATTACGGATATCTGGTTCACGAGCCCGCATACGGCGAGACGGCAGCGATCGATACGCCGGACGCCGAGCGCTACCTTGAGGAAGCCCAGAAGCGGGGCTGGAAGATCACGCAGGTCTGGAACACGCACTGGCATCCCGATCATGCCGGCGGAAACCTGCGCCTCAAGGAGGCCACCGGATGCCGCATCCTTGGGCCGGCGGGCGAGGCGGAAAAGATTCCGGGGCTGGACCAGCCGCTGAAGGGCGGGGATGTGGCGCTGCTTGGCGAAGCGGCGGCGAACGTGATCGATGTGCCCGGCCACACGCTGGGACACATCGCCTTCCACTTCGCAGGCCAGTCGGCGGCGTTCGTGGGTGATTCGGTGTTCGCGCTCGGCTGCGGGCGGGTGTTCGAAGGCACGATGGACATGATGTGGCAGAGCCTGAAACGGGTGAAGGCGCTGCCCGCCAAGACACAGCTTTACTGCGCGCATGAATACACCGCCTCAAACGCGCGCTTTGCCGTGACGATCGAGCCGGAGAACAAGGCGCTCAAGGAATACGTCGCCTGGATCGACAAGCAGCGGTCCAACGGTCTGCCCACGGTTCCGGCGCTGCTGGAGCGGGAACTGGCGACCAATCCGTTCCTGCGCGCCGACCTGCCGGAGATGCAGCTGGCGATGGGCTTTCCGGGCAACGCGTCGGCGACGTTCGGGGAAATCCGTGGTCGGAAGGACCGGTTCTGATGTCCCTGGCGCGCGCCGGGGATCTGGGTTCGGGCGAGATCATCCGCCTCCTGAACATGTCGCCGCATCCGGAAGGCGGGCATTATGCCGAAACCTACAGGCCGGCCGGCGACGGGCGGGCCGTGATGACGGCGATCTATTACCTGCTTCAGGCCGATCAGGTTTCGGCCTGGCACCGGGTGGACGCCGAGGAGGCCTGGCTTTGGCACGCCGGCGGGCCGCTGGCGCTGACGCTGTCACCGCCGGACGGCAAGGGCGCGTCGTCCGTCGTGCTCGGCCCGGACCTTCGCGCCGGTCAGCGCCCGCAGGCCGTTATCCCGGCGCATCACTGGCAGACGGCAGAGACGCTCGGCCACTGGACGCTGGTGTCCTGCGTGGTGGCGCCGGGCTTCGAGTTTTCAGGCTTCACCCTCGCGCCGCCGGGTTGGCGGCCCGAGGTGTGAGACGGATCAGCCCGCGATGTACTGCGCGCCGTTCACCGTCATCGTGGCGCCGTTGATGAAGGCCGCTTCGTCCGAGGCGAGGTAGGCGCACATCGAGGCGATCTCTTCGGCCTTGCCAAGGCGGCCGACCGGGATGGTCGCAATGATGCCGTCCAGCACTTCCGGTTTCACGGCCTGCAGCATCTCGGTGTCGATATAGCCGGGGGCGACGACGTTGGAGGTGATGCCTTTCTTGGCGCCTTCATAGGCGAGGGCCTTGGTGAAGCCGATCAGGCCGGCCTTGGCGGCGGAATAATTCGCCTGGGTGAACTGGCCTTTCTGGCCGTTGATCGAGGAGATGTTGATGATGCGGCCGAAATTGCGGTCGCGCATGCCGTCCCACACCTGGCGGGTGACGTTGAACGCGGAGGTCAGGTCGACATTGATCACTTCCTGCCAGTGGGCGAGGGTCATCTTGTGGAACGGCGCGTCGCGCGTGATGCCGGCATTGTTAACCAGGATATCGACCGGTCCCACTTCGGCTTCGACCGCCTTCAGGCCAGCGCCGACTGCGTCATAATCGGCCACATCGAACTTGAAGACCTTGATGCCGGTGGCCTTTGAGAACTCGGCCGCCGCCGCGTCATTCCCGCCATAATTGGCCGCAACGGTGTAGCCTTTGGCTTTCAGCATCTCGCTGATCGCCTTGCCAATACCCCGTGTGCCGCCGGTAACCAGTGCTGTGCGCGCCATTTCTGTATTCCTCCCAAGAGCGTTTTCTCTAACCCTTGCGTGCAACTTCAATACCGCATTGGTCAAGCGCATCTTTTGTGCGACTATTTTGCACTAGCACAATAATTGCTTGCCCGGCACGTCACCGGGCAACGGTAGGGCGAGGACATGGCCAAGCAAAACGGATCGGGCGGACCGATCATCATCAAGAAATATGCAAACCGGCGTCTCTACGATACCTCGACATCGTCTTACGTGACGCTCGATCACCTCTCCGATCTGGTGCGGGAAGGGCGCGACTTTGAGGTGCGCGATGCCAAGACCGGCGACGACCTGACCCGCCAGGTGCTCACCCAGATAATCTTCGAACAGGAAACCAAGGGCCAGGGCGCCTTGCCGCTGAACTTCCTCCGTCAGCTGATCGGCTTCTATGGCGGCGGCGCGCAGACCTTCCTGCCGGCCTTCCTTGAAATGTCGATGAACTCCTTCTCTGAGGCCCAGAAGGAATGGCGCAAGGCGGCGAACCCGATGAACGTGTTCGAGACGCAGGCCAAGCGCAACATGGTGATGTTCGAGCAGGCGATGAAGATGTTCATGCCGACCGTGTTCCAGGCGAACCGGACCGAGCGCGCCTCGCCGGCGGCGGCCAACCCGTTCCTCGAATATCAGGCCGAGGCGATGGCCGCGATGCAGGAACAGATGGAAGCGATCCAGAAACAGCTCAGCGAGCTGTCGCGCAAGGACTGAGCCTCCGCCAATTACCCCAAAAAAAAAGGCGTCCCACGGGACGCCTCTTTCGATTCTGGTCCTGACCCGGACGGATCAGACGTTGCCGTCCACGCCAAAGTCGCGGCGGGCCGAGACGATGGTGACGATCACACCGGCCAGCACATCCAGCAGCGTCATCGCCATCAGGATGAAGAAGGTCGAGGTCGCGAAGTTCGGCATCAGCAGGAACTGCACAAGGCAGATGATGAAGAGCAGCAGCGAAATGCCGTGATTGACGATCGTGGCGGTGCCGGTGCTCGTCGATTTCAGGATTTCGAGGAAGAGGAACGTGACGGCGAGCAGGACGATCGCGTCGCCCTTGGTAAGCACCCATTCGACGCCGGAAATCATCGGCAGGCCGAGGAAACGCTCGCTCAGCAGCCCCGCGATGGGGGCCTGGACGGACTGGACGAGCTGACCGGCCGCATTCGTGGTGTCAACCGAGCCACCACCCAGGGCGATCAGGTTGTAAAGGATGACTGGTATGACCAGCAGCGGAAAAATTCCGAAAATCAGACGCATTGGTGACCCCTGTTGCTGTTCGTTTCCGCCACCCCGGCGCTGGGCTTGCTTGCGTTCAAGGGCCGCGACGGTTGCGGCAGCCGCTGTCAGCTTGTCGTCCCGGTTCGCCATGAACGCCCCCGTGGGTGAGTGACACTACACCCGCTGTTTAACGTATCGCTCCCCGGGTGGCGAGCGGATTTGCAGGTCCTGCAGCAGAGGGGCTCAGCCGTCCTTGCGCTCGAATTCGGCCTGTCCGGCCTTGTGATGCAGCTGCAGGTTGAGAAGAATGCCCTTGGCGACCGGCAGGAGCCACATCGACAGGCCGGTGATCACCCCGCCTAGGGCGATGATCGCTCCCACCTTCAGCGCGGGCGGCAGGGGGCTCATCGGGATCAGGAACAGGAAAGGCGCGGTGATGATCAGCACGCCGAAGCCCACAAAGAAGGCTGGCCCGTCAGCCGTATCGGCGGCGCGCATGTCCCGGCCGCAATGCGGGCAGGCCTCGTTAAGCTTCAGATAGGCCGAGAACAGGCGGCCTTCACCGCAGGCGCCGCAACGTTGGCGCAGGCCGCTCAGGATCGGGGAGGCGGTTGTCATGCACCGTTGATGCTCACGTTTCGGCACGCCGGCCAACGTGGCAAAGCCCCGCGCCTCCTCGCGCCCCTTGACGCGGCAGGGTCCAGTGCCCACGAAGCAGCCGCCTCTCCGCCTCCCAAAAAGGTCCAGCCATGACGGATCCCGTTTTCTCGCGCATTGCCATCATCGGCGCCGGTCTCATCGGCTCCTCGATTGCCCGGGCGGCGCGCGAGTATGCAGCGGCGGGCGAGATCGTGCTCTATGATGCCAGCGCCGATGTGCGCGCGCGCGCCGACGCGCTGGGACTGGGCGTTGTCGCACAAAGCCTCGAGGCCGCGGTCAGCGAGGCCGATTGCGTGATTCTCTGCGTGCCGGTTGGCGCGCTGGGCGCCGCAGCCGCCGGCGCAGTGCCCGCGATGAAACCCGGCGCAATCCTGACGGATGTCGGCTCGGTCAAGGGCGAGGCGGCGCGGGCGCTGGAGCTCGCGGCCGATGGGCGCATCCACGTCATCCCGGGTCATCCGATTGCGGGCACGGAGCAGTCCGGACCCGAAGCCGGCTTTGCGACGCTGTTTCGCGGCGCCTGGCACATCCTGACGCCCGTCTCCGGCACCGCGCCCGGCGCCGATCAGGCGCTCGCTCGGCTCACCGCGTTCTGGGCCGCGCTGGGGGCAAAGGTCGAGACCATGGACGCTGCCCGGCATGACCGCGTGCTGGCGATCACGTCCCATTTGCCGCACCTTATCGCGTTCAACATCGTTGCGACGGCCTTCGACATGGAAACAGTCGAGCAGGGCGAAGTGGTGAAGTATTCCGCAGGCGGATTCCGGGACTTTACCCGGATCGCGGCGTCAGACCCCGTGATGTGGCGCGACGTGTTCCTGAACAACCGCGAAGCGGTGTTGGAATGCCTCGGACGGTTCTCGGAAGACCTTGCGGCGCTGCAACGCGCCATCCGCTGGGGCGACGGCGACATGCTGATGCGCGAATTCACGCGCGCCCGCACGATCCGCAAGGCGATCATTGATGCGGGTCAGGATTCGGGCGCCGTGAACTTCGGGCGGAATGATCCGAAGGCGGAGGAGTAAGGCGGCGTCAGCGCGGCGCGCGTTTCGCCAGGATGCGCTGCAGGGTGCGGCGGTGCATGTTGAGGCGCCGGGCGGTTTCCGAGACGTTGTGGTTGCAGAGCTCATACACGCGCTGGATGTGTTCCCAGCGGACGCGGTCGGCCGACATCGGGTTTTCCGGCGGGGCGGGGCGTTCATCCTGCGTGGCGGTCAGCGCCCGGATGATGTCTTCGACGTCGGCGGGTTTCGACAGGTAATCGACGGCGCCGGCCTTCACGGCAGCCACCGCGGTCGCGATGGCGCCATAGCCGGTTAGGATCACGGCGCGGGCCTCGGGGCGGGCCTTCTGCAACACTTCGACCACTTCGAGACCGCTGCCATCTTCAAGGCGCAGGTCCAGCACCGCGAAGGCGGGCGGGTTGAGGCGGGCGATGTCCTTGCCTTCGGAGACGGTCGAGACCGCCGAGACCACGAAACCGCGCTGGGCCAGCGCCCGGGCAAGGCGCTGCACGAACGGGCCGTCATCGTCCATCACAAGGCAGGACTTGTCCTCGAGCGTCTCGAGGCTCGGGTGGACAGTCACGGGGGCCGGGCGTTCCATATTGCGGTATCCTGGGGGGTCAAACGGCGTCTGACGTGGATATAGGGTGATTTGTACCGCTAGTCCAA
The DNA here is from genome assembly GCA_027485145.1 of Hyphomonadaceae bacterium. Lineage (GTDB taxonomy): Bacteria > Pseudomonadota > Alphaproteobacteria > Caulobacterales > Hyphomonadaceae > Hyphomonas. The sequence continues at coordinate 5,555 of JAIXRO010000060.1, forward strand.
GTTACGCGGCAGCACCGAGGCCAGCGGCCACACGGCCTGGACCACGGCGCCGGTGGCGGGCGGGGTGCGGTTGCGCGACGCAACGCGCCCGCCGGTGCGCTCGATCAGGGTCTTGGCGATGAAGAAGCCGAGCCCCATGTCGCCGCCCCCGAGGCGGGCCGAGGACCGGTCGGAAATGTAGGGCTCGCCAAGCTTCGGCAGCACTTCGGAGGAAAAGCCGGGGCCGTCATCCATGATCGTGATGATCACCTGGTCGCTGGTCCAGCTGGCCGTTGCCTCGACGCGGGTTGCGGCAAAGCTCACCGCGTTCTCGATGAAGGCGCTGACGGCGTGCAGCATTTCGGGGCTGCGTTCGATCACCGGTGATTTCTTCGATCCGCCATCGCCCGGGACCGCACGCACGATGACGGCGACGCCGAGGCCCTTCATCGGTGCGGCCGCCTCCTCGAGGACGGCATCGAGAGTCGTACGGGCGTGGACGATGTCATTTGCCTCGCGGGCCTCGCGGATGGCCGACAGGATCGAGCGGCAGCGATCGGCCTGTTCGGCAATCAGGCGCAGGTCCTCGGCATGCGGATCATCCGGCGCCATGCCCGACACGAGTTCCTTCGCGACAAGATGGATGGTGGCGAGCGGTGTGCCGAGTTCGTGCGCCGTCATCGCGGACATTGCGCCGAGGGCGGACAGTTTCTGCTCGCGCGCCATCACGACGCTGGCGGCATCCAGCGCGCGCACGAGGCGCGCCTCGTCCTGGCTGACGCGGACGGCGGACATAGTGAAGAAGACGGTGCCGACGGCGAGCGCGGCAAACTGGCCCCACTGGAAGAGGACCGGCAGGTGTGTACCCGTCTCCTCCGCCCAGGGCAGGGGCAGGGCGACGAGCGGCATGACAAGCGCGAGGACGAGCGCGAGCCCTGCGATCAGGCTCGCGCGCACCGGCCCGAGGCTGAGTGCAGCCACGGTGACCGGCGCGAGCAGCAGGAGCAGGAACGGGTTCGAGAGTCCGCCGGTCGCCGCGATCAGCACGGCGAGCTGCACCGTGTCGAAGCCGAGCTGCAGGGCGGCTTCCCAGCTGTGCGTCAGACGCTGCGATGGGAAGGCGAAGGACAGGAAGACGTTGAGCCAGGCCGAGCCGGCGATGATGGCGAGGCACAGCGCCAGCGGCAACTCGAAGCCGAGGCCGAAATAGACCAGCAGCACGGCAAAGGTTTGTCCCGCAACAGCCAGCCAGCGCAGTGTGATGAACGTGCGCAGACGTGTCCGGCCGAGCGCTGTCTGGGCCGTGCCGAGGCCTTCGGGCGCCAGCGTGAAGATCGCGTCTTCGAATCCGAGCCGTGAATCGCGCGCCGTGTCATCCATGCCGGTCTTATGCGGCAGCCTGTCGCTTGCGCCAAGCGGAGGTTTCGGGGCTTATGCCCGCATGCGTTTTCCAGCTTTCCCGATCCTGCTCGCGGCCTTCGTGGCCTCCTGTTCTCCTGCGCCGGACGGGCCTGCGCAAGCGGCCGCGACCTCGCCGGCCGGTGTGCAGTCCGGCGGGTCGCAATCGAGCTGCCTGTCCCGCGCCTATCCGGAAATCGGCGGGCCGATCTCGCTGATCTCGAGTACGGGCGCCCGCGTGACCGAGGCCGATTTCAAGGGCCGCCCCACCCTGATCTATTTCGGCTTCACCTATTGCCCGGACGTCTGCCCGATGACCCTGACCACGGTGGCGGCCGCCTACCGGAAACTTCCGGAAGGCAGTGCCGTTCCGCAGACCTTGCTGATCAGCGTCGATCCGGGTCGCGACACGCCTGAAGCCCTGGCCACCTATGTCGCCAACAAGGCTTTCCCGGCGGGGCTGCTGGGATTGACGGGCACCGAAGCGGAAATCCGCGCCGCTGCCGATGCCTTCAAGGCAGACTATTCCCGCATCGAGCAGCCGGACAGCATGGCCGAATACACGATGGACCATACGAGCCTCCTCTACCTCATGGACGAGGACTGGAAGCTCAAGACCTTCTTCACGCACGAGGACACGCCGGACACGATTGCGGACTGTTTGCAGGACATGATGAAGTAGGGGCAGCCTCCGGTGATGATCAGGCCGCAGTATCATCTCCGCCCCTCAAAGGACGGCTTGCTGGCCTGGAAAGTAGGCAAGTTGATCGAACTCAGCGAAGGGTTGCCAATCCAGTACGTGGCGTTGAGCCGGATTGGTGAAGTTGACCAGAATCACTGGTTCTTTCTGGACGGGCAGGTTCCGACACCCCGTTCTATTCTCGACCATTTCAGGCTGATTGAAGATGCCGATCTTTCATTCCCGATCGTGTTGGATGCAGACGGCCGGCTGATGGATGGTATGCACCGCGTCTGCAAGGCGATCCGGCAGGGTCATACCCACATCAAGGCGCGCCAGTTTTCCGAAACTCCCGCACCAGACTTTGTCGGACGGCGAGCCGAGGACCTGCCGTATGACTGAGCGCGCCTAGAACTCGTCCGCCCCGCCCGGGTTTCTCCGCCGGCGGATCAGCCACATTACGCCGCGAAGGTCGGACAGGGCGTCGTTGAGACGGCCGAAATTCGTGTAGTTCGATTTGCCGGTGCCGCGCGGGCGGTGGTTCACATCCCGGAACTCGACCAGGTGGCCATCGGCGCGCATCATCGCCGGCATGTAGCGGTGCATGTGATCGAAGTAGGGCAGCATCGTGAACGCCGCGCGGTCCATCACCTTGATGCCGCAGCCGCTATCGTCGCAGTCATCGCGCAGCATCCGCTGGCGGATATTGTTGGCAAACCGGCTGCCGAACTTCTTCCAGGCAGAATCCTGCCGGCTGGCCCGGCGGCCCATCACCATCTTCAGGCCCGGGGGGGCGTCGGCGCGGGTCAGCTGGCGGTAGAGGTCCGGCAGGTCGGCGGGGTCGTTCTGGCCGTCGCCGTCCAGCGTGCCAACGACGGGTGCGCGGGCGGCGAGGATGCCGGTGCGGATCGCCCGGCTCTGGCCGGCATTGGCGCGGTGGCCGACGACGCGCAGCATCGGGAACTCGGCCTTCAACGCCATCAGGCGCGCGCGGGTATCGTCGGTGGAGGCATCGTCCACGAACACCATCTCGAAGGCGCGGCCTTCGAGGGCGGCGGCGATTTCGCCCACCAGCGTGGCGACATTGCCGGACTCGTTATGGACGGGCACGACGACAGAGAATTCGGCAGCTTCGGTCAATTCGCCCTCGTCCCGGCCAGGTGCATTACATTACGGCGCGCCCGTAACCGGCGCCTCTTACCGGGCCTTGCCCGCAAAATCGAGGCCCCCCTCGCATGTGCCCCGGGGCCCGGTGGTTCGGCCAATTCCGCAAGACGCACCGGCAAAGCTGCGCTAAATGGCGCCCCATGACCGTTCTCGACCGACTTGTCTCCGGCTGGAAAGCCTGGGTGATCCTGTTCCTGCTGACCTTTGGCGCCGCGGCGCCGGGTGTCTTCCTGTTGCCGGCGCTGGACCGCGACGAGAGCCGCTTTGCGCAGGCCTCCAAGGAAATGCTGGAGGAGGACAATTACATCCTCATCCAGTACCAGGACGAGCTGCGCAACAAGAAGCCGGCCGGCATCCACTGGCTGCAGGCGGCCTCGACGGCAATCTTTACCGGGCCTGAGGCGAAAGAGATCTGGACCTACAGGGTGCCGAGCTGGCTGGGCGCGGCCTTCGCGACGCTCGCCTGTTTCTGGGCGGGCATTCCGCTGGTCGGGCGGCGCGCGGCCTTCCTCGGCTCGTCCTTGTTCGGCGCGAGCCTGCTGCTGACGTCCGAGGCGCATATCTCGAAAACGGACGGCGTGCTGGTCTTCCTGACGACGCTCGGCATCGGCGCCCTCGGCCGGCTTTATCTGGGCACGGATCGTCCGGGCCGCATGGCGTTCCTGGTCTGGCTGACGGTCAGCGCCTCGTTCCTGATCAAGGGACCGGTAACGATGATGGTGGTCGCGTTTGCGGGCTTTGGCGCCTGGGTGTGGAGCCGGGCGGCGGAAGGTGATGGCGGCGACTGGTGGCGCCCGCTCGCGCGCTGGACGGGCCCGGCCCTGTTCGTCGCGATGGTGCTGCCCTGGTTCCTGTGGATCCAGTGGGCGACCGATGGCGCCTATATCGAAGGCGCGGTCGGCAAGGACCTGAAGGACAAGTTCACCGGCGCCTCCGAAGGGCATGGCGGCTGGTTCCTCTACCATCTGACCCATATCCCGGCCTGGTTCTTCCCGGCGACCCTGCTGTTTGTGGCGGGTCTCGTTGCCTCCCTCAAGCAGGTTGCGGGTGTGGGCGGTCTGGGCGCCGCGCCGATCCGCAAACATACCATCGCAGGGCTCGTCCTGTTCGCGGTGTTGCTGGCGCTGAACTATGCGCTCGCATTGGTCCCGCCCTTCGAAGCGGGCAGCATCGCCGAAACGCTCCGTACACTGAAGCCGCTGCCCGCCTGGCCTTTCCTGTTCGTCGCGGCGGTGGGCATCCTCGCGCGCGGTACAGCGCCCGCGCCGGAGCCTTCGGCCGAGACCCGGGGCCTGCGCCTGCTACTCGCCTGGGGGCTGCTCACCTATGCCTTCTTCGAGCTGATGCCGACGCTGCTCAGCCACTACATCCTGCCGGCCTATCCGGCCTTTGGCCTGCTGTGTGGTTATGCGGCGGTGAAGCTGATGGACGGCGCGAAGCTGCCGGTGACCAACACGATCGGATTTGTCCTTTTCACCCTCGGCGCCACGGTGCTGCTGGCGGCGTCCTTTCCGGGCGTGACGACAAGTTTCATGGCCGAGACGGCCGGGGATTTCAAAACCGCGTCTGCGGAGGAAGTGCTTGCGGCCTGGACGCCGTACCGCGAGTTTCCGCTGTGGCTCTGGTGGGCGGGCTTCGCCCTTGCCGGCCTCGCGCTGATCGAATTCTCGCGCCGCCACGTCACCGCCGCGATTGCGCTCGCCATCCTGTCGAGCGTCGCCCTCGGCTGGCACATCCGCATCTACATGCTGCCCTCACAGGTCTGGGTGCAGCCGACCGAGACCGCGCGCCTCGCGCTCGAGGACGTGTGCGGGGTGCCGGGGGAGGGCGAGCTTTGCAATGTTCCGGCCCCGGAGCGTGTGCTGGCGCTCGGCTATGCCGAGCCCTCTTACATCCTGACGCTCGGCACGCAGAACCTGCACCCGCCGCAGACGCCGCTCGACCTGCCGGCGGATCCGGCCGCCTATCCGGTCGTCTACCTGCTCAACTTCGAGGATCGCAAGGCCGACGAGCCGATCACCGACACCGCCGCCCGTCTGCGCGCGGAAGCGGAAAGCCTCGGCGCCTGCCTGACCGAGGGCGAGTCCTACTACGCGCTCAACTATTCGAACGGCGATCCGGTGCACTTCAAGGCCTGGCGGTTCGATTGGGGCGGGTGTCCGTAGGCCGTGTGCGGATAATCCGCGCGCCTCTAACTGTCATCCCGGCGAAAGCCGGGATCCAGAGAAACTTACCGCTTACAGAAAGTCTGGGTCCCGGCTTTCGCCGGGATGACAAGAACCCGCCTCTCGAAAGCGAAGCCTAACCTTCCAGCTCCACATCCCAGTAGAGGTAGTCCATCCAGGTCTCGTGCAGGTAGTTCGGCGGGAATTTGCGGCCGATATCCTGCAGCTGGTAATTGTTCGGACGGAACGGCTTGCGTTGCAGGCCGAGGTCGCTGTCCTTCAGAAGCCGCCCGCCTTTGGCGAGGTTGCAGGGGCTGCAGGCCGTGACAATGTTTTCCCAGGTCGTGCGCCCGCCCTTGGAACGGGGGATCACGTGGTCGAAGGTCAGGTTGTCCGGGTCGCCGCAATAGGCGCACTCGAACCCGTCGCGCAGGAACACGTTGAAGCGCGTGAACGCCGGGGGGCGGTCCTGCCGCACGAAATCGCGCAGCGCGATCACCGAAGGCAGGCGCATCTCGCGGCTGGGAGAGCGGACGACATAATCATATTCGGCCACGATATCGACCCGGTCGAGGAAGACGGCTTTCACCACTTCCTGCCAGGGCCAGACCGAGAGGGGGTAATAGGAAAGCGGCCTGAAATCTGCGTTCAGAACGAGGGCAGGGCGGCCATTGGGCGGCACGGTAATGACTTCAGCCATGTGTACCTCCCCGGCGCAAAAGGGTCCCGGATGTCGTGCAGATCCTACAGAAGACGCG
>JAIXRO010000170.1 GCA_027485145.1 Hyphomonadaceae bacterium
AAGGCCTACAAACCCCTGCCGCGCATCTTCCGTCCCCTGACGGATGAAGGCTACGCCAGCGACTTGCCGGCCAACCTCGCCAAGCGCGACCGCCTCGCGGCTGTCCTCATCCTCCCCCGCAAAGCGGGGGAGGTGTCCGCAAAGCGGACGGAGGGGGCTCTGCCCTCAATGCTTGATTCAACCTAGCCCTCCCTGTCATCCCGGCGAAAGCCGGGACCCAGTGACGCGGCCTTGCTGCAAGGTCACAGCCTGGGTCCCGGCTTCCGCCGGGATGACAAGGATCGAAATTCGCACAACAAACCCGGCCAGCCCAAGCTGCGTCCGGCTCTCCGGCCTGCGCGCAAAAAAACTTCAGCCCCCTGCATCCAGACCCGCCGCCCGATGCATCTTACTCGTGAGCACCCGGTCCTGGCTTGTTCGCCGCGTCCGGGTGCGCTCTCAGACCCAACTGACACAGGGGCAGCTTCAGGGAGCTGCCCCTCTTTTTGGGCGCGGTCAGGTCACGCCCGCCGCCTTCCAGGCTTCCTTCGGCCAGCGCCGGTGCTGCCAGAACCACTGGCCCGGATGCGCGCGCACCTGCGCCTCCAGGAAGGCGTTGATGCGCTCGACCGACCGGCGGATATCGCCCTCGGTATCGCCGGTATCCTCCGGCACGAAGGGCGCGTGGAACTCCACCCGGAAGCGCGCCGGCCCCGTCCGCACCGTCGAGACGGGCACGATCGGCACCTTGTATTTCAGCGCCATCCGCGTCGGCCCCGGCGCCGTCATCGCGGGGTGCCCAAAGAAAGCGGCCGGAATGCCTTCATTGAATTTCTGGTCATTCATCAGCGCCACCGGCGCGCCGCGGGACAGGGCCCGCATCAGCTCGCGCGTACCGATACCCTTCGGTGCGTTCACCTGCGTGCCATAGGCCGCGCGCAGGTCCGCAATCCGCTTGTCGATGTGCGGATTGTTGAGGGCGCGGTAGGTCATCACGGCGGTCGGAATGCGCTTGGTGATCACCGCGGGCATGATTTCCCAATTGGCGAAATGGCCCGATATGAATACCGCGCCCTTGCCGCTGGTCCGGATCTGGTCGAGCACGTCCCCGCCGACGACGTCCACCCGTCCGCTGGTGCCCGGATCAATCGCCGGCAGGTGGGGCATCTCGCCGGCTGTCCGCCCGGCGCTTTCCCATGCGTCCAGCGCCGTCTGCTCGATCTTCGCGTCGGTCCAGTCCGGAAAGGCGAGATGAAGGTTGCGCCGCATCGTTTTGTGCTGGGACAGCATCGGCCCGATCTTCTTCATCAGCCAGCCGCCGAAATCCGACGCCCTGTCCGGCCCCAGCGCCGTCATCGGCCCCCAGTAGAACAGGTCCCAGGCCACCGTCTCCAGCCGCCATTGCACCCGCTGCCAGAAAGTGGCGCGGTTATCGATATCCTTCGGGCGGACGTATTCGGCGGGGCTCTGGTCGTTCATGGCTCTGACCGTTTGAAGATCGGCGCGAGCAGCGCGTCAAGCGCTTCCGGCGCCTCGAACTCGGCCCGCACGGGAAAGACCAGCACATCGGCGCCAAGCTCCGGCGCCAGGCGCACATGGTCCTTGGAGGTCGTGATCAGGCGCGCGCCATCCCGACTGGCCAGTTGTTTCAGGAGGCGGAAATCACCCGCCGTGTACGGATGATGGTCGGGAAACGGCACCGCGTCGCGCAGGTCGGCGCCGGCGGCCTTGAGGCTGTCGATGAACTTCTCCGGCCGGCCGATCCCGGCAAAGGCGACCAGCGGTCCGGACGGCGCCGGTCCCGCGGCTTTCAGATGCGCCCGCAAGACCGGCTTGCCGCAACCCGCAACGCTGCCCGGCACCGGCCCGTCGCCCATCAGGATCACGGCGTCCGCGCGCGCAAGACCGGAGACGACCGGCTCGCGCAGCGGTCCCTTCGGCAGCACATGCCCGTTCCCGAACGGCGCGCCGGCATCGATCACGATGAAGGTGAAGTCCTTGGCGAGCGACGGGTTCTGGTGGCCGTCATCCATCACGGCGGCGCCGACACCTGCTGCCGCCATCGCGCGCGCCGCGGCCGCGCGGTCGCGCCCGATCCAGGCTTCGCCGGACGCGGCCAGCAGCAGTGGCTCGTCGCCGACGTCGCGGAACGTATGGCGCGCCCTGTCCACCTTGAGTGGCCCCGCCTCGCGCCCGCCATGCCCGCGCGACAGCGTGGCCGCGCGGACGCCGAGCTTGTTGATCCGGCTACGGACAGCCTCGGCAACCGGCGTCTTGCCCGCGCCGCCGGCTGTCAGGTTGCCGATACAGATCACCGGGATGGAGACGCGTTCCGGCGCCGCCTGAGCAAGTTTGCGGCGGAAGCCCGCAAGGTAAAGCCAGCTCAGAGGTGTCAGCAGCGCGCGCGTCAACGGCGCCGCCTCGCGGGAAGCCGGGTCAAGCCCGGCCGACCAGAAGTAGGGCGCCTTCACAGCTCCGGCCCTTCGGATTCCAGCAAGGGATACGGAATCAGCGGCAGCAGGGCCTCCAGCGTTGCGATCATCGGCGCGTCGGCATTGGTCTCCAGCGCGGCCACGACCTCTTCAGAAACCACAGGCGGATCGGCGAGGCCGGCGGCCAGTTCCGGCGCATCCGTCACGGTACGGACAAGTCCGGACTGCACGAGCCCGTCCATGATGCCGGCAAAGTTGAACACATCCGGCCCTGTCAGAACTGGCCGCCGGAGGCGCACCGGTTCCAGCGGGTTGTGCCCGCCGACATCGGGCGCGTTTCCGCCGCCGAGATACACGACATCGGCGAGACGCAGCCAGAGGCCCATTTCCCCCATCGTGTCGGCAAGCAGCACGCGGTCGCGCGGCGTTGGCGCGTCGCCTTTGGAGCGGCGCGCGAACGAGATGCGCCGCGATGCCAGCAAGTCGGCAATCTCGTCTCCGCGGGCGGGATGGCGCGGCACGAGGATCAGCGCTGCGTCCGGAAACCGGGCGGCGGCGTCGAGAAACAGCGCCTCTTCGCCGGGATGCGTCGAGGCAGCAACAAAGCAGCGCCGGCCATTGACGAAGGTGCTCGCGAGGCGTGCCAGCTCCACCGGATTGGCCTCCGGCGGCGATTGGGCGGATTTCAGGTTTCCCGGCACGCGGACCGCCTGGCCAAGCAGTCGCTCGAGCCGGGCGCCGGTCTCGGCATCGGCGGCATGGACCAGGTTGAACTTGCCGATCAGTGTACGGAACACGCCGCGGAAGCGTTGCCAGCCTTCCGCAGATTTCTCCGTCATCCGTGCATTGACGAGCGCGCGCCGTGCCCCGGACCTTTCCGCCTCGAGGATCAGGTTCGGCCAGATTTCGCCTTCGGCAAAGATGCAGAGATCCGGCCGCCAGTGCTGGAAGAAGCGCCGCGCCGCCATCGGCGTGTCGATCGGCGCCATCGCGTGAATGGCGTTCTGCGGCACCGCCGGACCCATCAGGCGCGCCGAGGTCAGCGTCTGGGAGGTGAATACGAGCATCAGGCCCGGCCGCGCCGCGATCAGTCGGCGGCCGAGTTCCAGCAGCACGAGGCTTTCGCCAACGCTGGCGCCATGCAGCCAGACGAGAGGGCCCGCCCGGCGCGGGGGAAGGCGCCGGGCGAAGCGCTCATTGAGGCGCAGCGGGTCTTCCTTGCCATTGTCGGCCCGCGCATTCAGCGCGAAGCCGAGCAGCGGCGCGGCGAGCCAGGTGACCAGCCGATAGAGGTACAATGCGGGCGTCATTCTGCGCTCTCGCGAGGCGGACGATACCCGGCGAGCTCTTCGGCGCGCCGCGTCGCCGCCTCCATGCCCGCCTGCAAGACGTCGCGAAGCCCGTCCACGTCCGCTTCGCGCGGACACGGGATCGGCGGGCCGAACACGATCGCGCCGCGCGTAAAGGGCAGGGGCAGGATGAACCGGTCCCAGGAGTCGAGGCGCGGCGCGGGCCGCGTGGCGACCGCATACGGTACGACTGTCGCGCCGGCGCGCTGGGCCAGCGTCACGGCCCCGGCGCTGGCGATCCGGCGCGGGCCGCGCGGGCCGTCCGGCGTCATGCAGACGATGCCGCCTTCCTTGAGGCGGCGGCTTGCATCGGCAATGGCGCGCAGGCCGCCTTTGTCCTTCGACGCTTTCTTCTTGTTCGAGGCGGACCCGCGCACGATGTCGAGATCCAGCCGCTCGACTGCCGCCGCCACTGCTTCGCCATCCGGCGACAGAGAGATCATCATGGCGGTCGGCGCGCGCCGTTCGGGCCAATGGCGGATCGACCGGTTCCATCCTGAGGGCATCAGCATGATCGTCTCGTGCCAGCCGGCCAGCACGAATCCGGGGCCCGCCGGCGTCAGTGCCTGGCGCGCGCCCTCAACGCCTTCCACGCGCCAACGGGTTGTCCGCCCGATCAGCGCCATCCAGCTCCAGATAACAAAGCCGAGCACGGCCACGACCGCGGGCGAACGAAGCAGCGATTTCATCGGGTGGCTTATACGTCGCTTCGGCCGTTTCGCCACCGCGTCCGGCAGTTTGACGCATTCGCCTGCGTGCGTTTTCCGGGGCTTGAACGGTGCGGGATGGTGGGCGATGCAGGGTTCGAACCTGCGACCCCTGCCGTGTGAAGGCACAAAAAGGAAAGGGCCGCTCCGAAAAGCGGCCCTAAGTGTCTGCGGTGGGATTGTCGTTCCCAATTTTCTCTACTGTTGGGGAGCAGTCCGAAAACTACTCCCCCGGTTCCAGTATGCCTTACGGCGCGAAGATCTTCAGAAGCCAACCCCAAGGCACAAGGCCCAAAGTAAACTCCATCCGGTACTTCGTACCATCAGGCTTGCTGGCTTCGAGGACCATGAGTGCCACCATTTGGTGTCTCCCGATCTTCGTGCGTGGGGTCCCTTACTGTAGCGGCCACACGCATAAGGCCAGACGCCGGTATTTGTGGTTTAAGAGACCACTGGGTACCGAGCGACCACCGCTCTACCTTCCAATCGTTCTGATTCGCTGCTTGGGTGCAAGTGGCATCAACACAAGGGGGCCAACTTGCTGTGGGCAATTCTCATCCTGTGCGTCATCAATTTTCTGATGGGCGCCTACATCGTCATCTCAATCATCGACAACGACCGAGAGGATAAGCGGTTCAAGGTCGCGTTGGAGCACAAGCTGAACGACATGCAGTACGAGATGTCGTTCATCAGGAAATGACTACCACACCAACAGCATCAGCGGCACGTACACCGCCAGGCTGATGACAATCAGCACCGGTGCTCCGGCCTTGGCGCTGAACACCCAGCCTGGATTTTTCTCGTCGCCGCAGAGGTACACCGACGAGACGATACCAATCAAAAAGGCAGGGATGAGCGCCAGGAGGCTTGCCGCCACTTTCCCGACAATCGGCTCGTCCGGCAGTGCTTCACCAATGAGCATGAACAAGACTGACTGGAGTATGCTCTCAAGAACATCGACTAGTCCGCCCACATCACCCTCACTACGTGCTGTTCGATGAGACAAATCCGAGACAAGTGCTCTAGGTCAGTGTCGCGGCGGTACCTAGTTCGTTGATTTTATGGTGGGCGATGCAGGGTTCGAACCTGCGACCCCTGCCGTGTGAAGGCAGTGCTCTACCACTGAGCTAATCGCCCGCCGGGAGGGAGCGGCGTAGTCGGCAAGGCCGGACAGGTCAAGCGTGTTTGTAAGGCGTATGAAAGCCCTCGATTCGGCCCGGTTGGCGGTCTCGCAGTCGCCGGTTTGACCGATCCGAAATCATAGCTCCGTGGTGAAGGTATGCACTTTTGCCATTTTTCCGGGACCTGTCGCGTGATCGCGTGACGCGAGATGGGTTCGCGGGAACACCGTGCGGAAAGGGAGTGTTTTCCCTTCGTATTGTTCGCGCGCCACTTTTGGCAGTCGGAACTGCTTTTGATCTGCAACATGAATGGATATTCAGGATGAATATTTGTTCATTTCGCAAAGTAACGAAACCGTCACCCCGATTTACCCTTGAGAAAAGTTGCAAACGTAGTCATCTACCCGTCATACGAGACGGGTCAAACAAGGTCCGCAGTATGAACCTAAAGAAGGACAGGCACGGCGGCCCCGGCCGCTAAAACAATAAACTAGCCTGGAGAGAGCAAAGTGAAAGACTGGTGTGACGAAGATGGCGCTCGGCGCCTTCGCGAAAAGATTAACGCGTACTGGGCCGAGCGCGGCTACGAAGTCGATGTTGACCTCGTGGATGCCGGGTTCGTTCCCGCAATGCGGAGCGCACGGACTGATGTTCGCTCCAACATGGTCAATGGCATGCCTCGCCGGCGCGCCCTTGGCGAAGGCGGGTCCTCCCGTCCGACCTATCGTCCGCGCGGCGAAGCAACGGCCTGATCCCTCAGGTCTGACAAAGCTGGAATCAGTTGGGAATAGTGGTGGATGGTGACATCCGCGGCGATCGCCTCAGCGGTTTCGGCCTCGTAACCGAAGGTCACGAATACGAAGGGCAGTCCGGCATTCCGGGCTGCCCTTTCGTCTGTCCGGCTGTCGCCGACGAACAGGGCCCGGTCCGCGGTCCCGCCCGTTTCGGCGAGCGTTTCGAACACGTGATCCGCATGCGGTTTGCGATTCGTCGCGCGGTCGGCGCCGAAAACCACGTCGAAATGACCCATGAGGCCGAGCGCGCCGATCAGCCGTTCGCTGAGATCCTGGCGCTTGTTCGTGCACACAGCGAGGCGGGCGCCAGCTTGGCGCAAAGCTTCCAACGCCCCGACCGCACCGTCGAAAGGCCTTGAGTTCACAGCGATATTTTCGATGTAGTAGGCGATGAAGCGGTCGAAGGCCGCATCCATTTCGGCGGGCGACAGGGCCGCGCCTTGCGTCTTCAGGCCGGTCTCGATCATCGCGCGCGCGCCGTGGCCGATCATTTCCGCAACCGCTTCCAGGCTGACGGGAGTCAGGCCCATGTCCGTCAGCACATGGTTGAGGGCGCCGAGCAGGTCCGGGGCGGTATCGACCAGCGTGCCGTCGAGGTCGAACAGGATGGTCCAGCCGTCAAAGCCTTGAGTCTGCCCGTCATTCATGCCGCGTTCGCCCTCGCCAAGCTGCGGGGTTTCGTCTAGGCGATGGGGCATTGGAAAGCGAGAGGGAGCCTGCCTTTGACCGAAGCCAAAAAGCAGCGTGCAGCGGTGATTCTGGCGGCCGGAAAGGGCACGCGGATGAAGTCTGCGTTGCCGAAAGTGATGCACGCGGTGGGCGGCCGGCCGATGATGGACTGGTCGCTGGCGCTGGCGCGGGAGGTGGGCTGCGCGCGGATCGTGGCGGTGGTGCACCCCTCGCAGGACGTGCTGATCGCGCACCTCGAGGCGCATCACCGGGATGTGACCATCGCGTTCCAGGACCCGCCGCAGGGCACCGGGCACGCGGTGCGCTGCGCGGAAGACGCGCTGGCGGGGTTTGACGGCGAGCTGGCCGTGCTCTACGGCGACAGTCCGCTGGTGCCGGCCAAGGTGATCGAAGACCTGTTTGCCGGGGTTGCGGGGGGCGCGGCGCTGGGCGTGCTGGGCTTCGAGGCGGCCGATCCGGGGCTTTATGGGCGGCTGATCACCAATGCGGCGGGCGATCTGGAGGCGATTGTCGAGGCGCGGGAGGCGTCGCCGGAGCAGCTGAAGGTGCGGATATGCAACTCAGGCGTGATGGCGGGGCGCGCCAAGGATATGTTCCGGCTTTTGCAAAAAATTACAAATTCGAATGCAAAGGGCGAATACTACCTCACCGATCTGGTCGGGCTGGTGCGCGCCGAAGGCGGGCGCTGCGCCCTGGTGACCGCCCTTGAAGATGACCTCATCGGGTGTGACTCGAAGGGGGATCTCGCCGAAGCAGAAGGCATTTTTCAGGCAGGCCGCCGGAAAGCGCTGATGGAGGCCGGGGTGACGCTGGTCGCGCCGGAGACGGTGTTCGTCTCGCATGACACGCAGATCGCGGCGGATGTCGTGGTCGAGCCGAACGTCGTGTTCGGCCCCGGGGTGGCCGTGGCGGCCGGCGCGCGCATCCGGGCGTTCAGCCATCTGGAAGGCGCGGTGGTCGGCGAGGGGTGCGAGATCGGGCCGTTCGCGCGGCTGCGGCCGGGTACGGTGCTTGCCCGCGAGGTGCGGATCGGGAATTTCGTCGAGACCAAGAATACGGAGATGGGCGAGGGCGCCAAGGCGAACCATCTCGCCTATCTGGGCGATGGGCGGATCGGGGCGGGCGCGAATATCGGCGCGGGCACGATCTTCTGCAACTATGACGGCTTCCTGAAGCATGAGACGCACGTGGGCGAGGGCGCGTTTGTCGGCTCGAACTCGGCGCTGGTGGCGCCGGTGTCGATCGGCGACGGGGCCTATGTCGGCTCCGGCAGCGTGATCACCAAGGATGTGCCGGGCGACGCGCTTGCGGTGGCGCGCGCGCACCAGATGACACGTGAAGGCTGGGCGAAGACGTTCCGTACAAAGAAGGCGGCTGAAAAGGCCAACAAGGGTAAAAAGGGCTGAGACTGGGCAGATGGCCTACGAAACCGAGAAGCAGAATGCGGCGGCCGCCGCGATGGAGTATGTCGAGGAGGGCATGACGATCGGCCTCGGTACGGGCTCGACGGCGAAGTACTTCGTGGAGCTGCTGGCTGACGAGATTGCCGACGGGCTGCTGGTGCGCTGCATCGAGACGAGCGTGCAGACGCGCGACCTGGCGCGCAGCCTGGGCGTGCCGCTGATCCCGTTCGAACAGGTGGAACGTATCCATTTGACCGTCGACGGGGCGGACGAAGCCGGCCCCGGCGGCGTGCTGATCAAGGGCGGCGGCGCGGCCCTCCTGCGCGAGAAGATCATCGCGAACGCCTCCGATCACATGGTTGTGATTGCCGACCCCACCAAGGATGTGCAGGCGCTCGGCGCGTTTCCGCTGCCGGTGGAAGTGACGCCGTTCGGCTATACGATCACGGCGAAGAAGGTGCATGACGCGCTGGTGGCGGCGGGCGTCGAGCGGCCGCGTGTGGAACTGCGCAAGGCGCCGAAGAGCCTCGACCTGCTGGTGACGGACGGCGGCAACTATATTCTCGATTGCCATTGCGGCCTGATCCCGGACCCGCCGAAAGCGGCGGCCTTCCTGTCGGATGTGCCGGGCGTGGTGGAGCACGGCCTGTTCATCGGCATTGCCCGCACGGTAATCTTCGGCACCGAAACCGGGGCCCGTATCATTGAATACTGAGGCCGCGCGCCTCATTTCAGCCCACGCAACCAACGAAAGACTGCTCCCATGACCGAGCCCGCTTACGATTTTGACCTGTTCGTGATCGGGGGAGGCTCGGGCGGGGTGCGGGCGGCGCGGATCGCCGCGATCGCGGGCGCGAAGGTGGCGGTCGCCGAGGAATACCGGATGGGCGGCACCTGCGTGATCCGCGGCTGCGTGCCGAAGAAGTTCATGGTCTATGCCAGCACCTACGGCAAGAGCATTGAAAAGTCTGCCGGGTACGGATGGTCGGTGGGCGAGGTGTCCTATGACCATGCGAAGTTCATGGCGGGCATGAATGCCGAGGTGGACCGGCTGTCGGCGATCTATGACCGCAATCTCAAATCGGCGGGCGCCGAGATATTCGAAGAGCGCGCGGAACTGGTGGACGCACACACGCTGCGGCTGGTGAAGAGCGGGAAGACGGTGACGGCGGGCAAGATCCTGATCGCGACCGGCGGGCGGCCCTGGCGCCCGTCGCCGGAGGAGCTTCCGGGCGTGGAGCACACGATCACGTCCAACGAGGTCTTCCATATGGAAAACCTGCCGAAGCGGATGCTGATTGCGGGCGGCGGCTATATTGCGGTGGAATTTGCGCACGTGTTTGCCGGGCTCGGTGTGGAAGTGACGCTCGTCTACCGCGGCGACACCGTGCTGCGCGGGTTTGACGAGGATGTGCGCGTGGCCGTGCATGAAGGCCTGAAGGAGGCCGGTGTGCGTGTCATCACGAAAACCATCTTTGAGCGGATCGACAAGCGGGCCGACGGGCTTTGCGCGCAGTTGAAGAACGGGCATTCGGTGACGGCAGATGTGGTGCTGATGGCGGTCGGGCGCGAGGCCAACACGGCGGGACTGGGGCTCGAGGCGGCAGGCGTGAAACTCGACCAGCGCGGCGAAGTGATCGTCGATGAATGGTCGCGCACAAACGTGGCGAACATCTGGGCCGTGGGCGATGTGACCGACCGGGTGAACCTGACCCCGGTGGCAATCCGCGAGGGTCATGCGTTTGCGGATACGGAGTTTGGCGGCAAGCCCTGGCATTTCGACCATGCGGATATTCCGACGGCGGTGTTCACACAGCCGGAAGTCGGCACGGTCGGGATTTCCGAGGTCGAAGCGCGCAAGGCGCATGGCGCGATCGACATCTACAAGACGAAGTTCCGCCCGATGAAGAACATGCTGAACGGCGACCAGACGCGCACCTTCATGAAACTCGTGGTGCGCCAGTCCGACAACCGTGTGCTCGGTGTGCATATCGTCGGCGAGGACGCCGCCGAGATGATCCAGATGGCGGGCATTGCCGTGAAGATGGGCGCGACGAAGGATGATTTCGACCGGACCTGCGCGCTGCATCCGTCGGCCGCCGAGGAGATCGTCACGATGCGGACGAAATGGGTTCCGGAAGTGGCTTGAGATTCTCTCCTGAACCCTTTTCCAAAGGGAGACGGGGCTTAGTGCGAGCTTCCGCCCTCGCTCAATCCCTTCAACTCCAGCGCCACCTGTTTCAGGCTGTCGCGGATGGCTTTGAGGCCGCCGCCCTTGCCGGCATGGGCGAGGAGTTGGCGCCACGGCGGCTGGCCGTCGTCCGGACCCTTCACCGCGAAGTGGGCCGAGCGGGGAAGAGCGGCGGTCATCAGGGCCTTCGATAGCGGGAATCCGGCGATGGCGTCGTAGACGCCGTTGCGCGCGTCACCCTCGAAGGTCGATTGCTCGTTGCGGTTCACCGCATTGAACAGGACCGAGAGGGCCGGGCGTTTGCCCGCCTCGACCTGATCCCTGATGACGAGGTTCAGGAGGCGCACGCCGCGCAGCGAATAGATGTCGGCATGCATCGGCGCGATCACCCGGTCGGCGGCTTCGAGCGCGCAGCGGGTCAGGAAGGTGGCGTTGGGGTTCGTGTCGAAGACGATGAGATCGTACTCGCTGCGATAGTGATCAATGGTGCGCAGGAAGCTCTGCTTGATCGCGGCAAGGGCGTCGCGGTCATTCGCGAAGGCGTATTTCGAGATCTCGAACTGGCCGCTGATGAGGTCCAGCCGTCCCGGCGGTCCGTCCGTACCCAGAATTTCATGCACAAAGCTGTCGCGGGCCGCCGGGGTGAAGGGCGCCGTGGTCAGCTCCAGCCAGTTCTCGGCGGGCGAAGCGGCGTCCTTCGCGTGCAGGCGCGAGCGTTCGAACAGAGAGATGACGGAGCGGTCCACGCCGGACGAGGCGTCGGCACGCTCCGTGCTGAAGAAGGTCTGTGTGAGGTTGTATTGCGGATCGAGATCGATGAGCAGCACGCGGCCGCCGAAGGCCTCCTGCCAGGCGCCGGAGAGCTGGCCGGTCACCGTGGTCTTGCCGACACCGCCCTTGAGATTCATCACGGCGATGACCGGGCACTTCTTCTTGTAGGCTTCAGCCACTTGCCCGACGAGCTGGTCCATGCCGTCCGGCAGGGCGGAGGAGAGGCGCAGCAAGGGCTGGACTTCCGATTTGAAAAAGCCGTTCAGGCGCGCCTTGTCGATCTGGTAGGGAATGATCCGGACACCGGTCGCCTTGGCGGTCTCGACATCCTCGCGCACGGTTCGCGAGCGTACGGCGGCGGCCGACACCAGCACGATGACAGCGAAGGCGGCGGCGATGTCACGGTCGGCGACCGAGCGGTCCGGCTCGCCCACGACATACTTGTCCGCAATGGCGGCGGTGCGCAGCGCTTCGTGCAGCTGCAGCAGCGCATCGGAATCGGCGCCGGAATGGCTGATATAGACATGCGGCATGGCGCAGCGGACCTTTTGCTCAACCCTTGATTCCCCAGCGCCTTTTACCCGCCCGACCCCGTCCGGGACCAGCACCGTGCTGTGAATTTATGGTGAAACTTGAGCATCTGCCTGCCATGTGATTTATGCCGCCCACGCTTGGAGCTGACGCGAAATGACCTGGACCCCTTCTGACTGGCGCAAACTGCCCGCGCTGCACATCCCGCAGGACTATCCTGACGCGGGCGCGCTGGCGGCTGTCGAACATCGTCTGAGGAGCTATCCGCCGCTGGTATTTGCGGGCGAGGCGCGCCGGCTGAAGACGCGGCTGGCCGAAGTGGCCGCGGGCAATGCCTTCCTGCTGCAGGGCGGGGACTGCGCCGAGAGCTTCAAGGAATTCCACCCGGACAATATCCGCGACACGTTCCGCGTGATCCTGCAGATGGCGGTCGTGCTGACCTTCGCGGCGGCGAAGCCGGTGGTAAAGGTCGGCCGCATTGCCGGCCAGTTCGGCAAGCCGCGCTCGGAAGAGACCGAAACCCAGAACGGCGTGACGCTGTCCTCCTACAAGGGCGACAATATCAACGGCATGGAGTTCACGCCGGAAAGCCGCACGCCGGATCCGGAGCGGCTCGTTCAGGCCTATTCGCAATCGGCGGCGACGCTGAACCTGCTGCGCGCGTTCAGCCAGGGCGGCTATGCGAGCCTGGCGAACGTGCAGCGCTGGATGCTCGGCTTTGTCGATCGCTCCTCGCAGGGCGAGCGCTACCAGAAACTGGCGGACCAGATTTCGGCCTCGCTGCGCTTCATGCAGGCGGTGGGCCTGAATGCCGAGACCGTGCCGCAGATGGCGCAGGTGGAGTTCTACACGAGCCACGAGGCGCTGCTGCTCGGATACGAGGAAGCGATGACGCGCATCGATTCCACCAGCGGCGACTGGTACGACACCTCGGCGCACATGCTGTGGATCGGCCACCGCACCCGGCAGATCGATCATGCGCACGTGAACTTCTGCAAGGGCATCAAGAACCCGATCGGCATCAAGTGCGGCCCTGGTATGGGTACGGATGAACTGATCCGCCTGATCGAGACGCTGAACCCGGCGGACGAGCCTGGTCGTATCACGCTGATCTCGCGTTTCGGCTCCGAAGGCGTGGCGAAGGGCCTGCCGCCGCTGGCGCGCGCGGTGAAGAAATCCGGCCGCACGGTCGTCTGGTCGTGCGACCCGATGCACGGCAATACGCTGAAGACCGGCACGGGTTTCAAGACGCGGCCTGTGGACCGCATCCTCTCCGAAGTGCGCCAGTTCATCGATATTCTGCCTGCGGAGGGTTGCTATCCGGGCGGCGTGCATTTCGAGATGACCGGCCAGAACGTCACCGAATGCATCGGCGGCGCGCAGGCGATCTCGGAAGAAGACCTCTCGAGCCGCTACCACACCCACTGCGACCCCCGCCTCAACGGCGAGCAGGCGCTGGAACTTGCGTTCCTGCTCGCGGAGAAGCTACAGGCCGTGGAAGCCGCCGGCGAAGGCGCCCGCAAGGCGGGTTAGGGCGGCGCTTGCCCCCTTACGGAACTGTTATTCGCTGCTAAACTTCCCGTCGCAGGGAAGAGTCAGGAGCGCGTGGGATGCGGTATCTGCTTTTGACGTGGGTGGCGCTGATGATGGCGTTTCCGGCGTTAGCTGAGACACGGCTTGCGCTGGTGATCGACCAGACGAACTATGCGCACACGGCCGAACTCTCCCGGGTCACGCTCGCCAATACTGAGGGCGACCTCATCCATGCTGCGCTGGTGGACACCGGCTTCAAGGTCACCCGGGTCAGCGATCGGACCAAGCAACAACTGATCGATGCGCTGGACGATTTCCGCATCCTGCTGGAGCAGGCCGGGCCAGAAGCGGTCGGCTTCGTGTATTATACCGGACATGGCGCACAACATCCGCAGAGCCGCAGTTCTTACCTACTTGGGACGGACGCTAGAATGCGCAGCGCCTCTGACCTCGCAGCTTATGGCATCGACCTGGAAGCCCAGCGGGACGGGTTTGCTGCGACTGGCGCGAAGGCCGTGTTCCTCGTGTTTGATGCCTGCCGGAACGTCGCGACCGGCTCGGGCTACAAGGCCAACGTGAAGGGCATCAGCCGCGTCGAGGCAGAAGCGGACATGTTGATCGCCTACTCGACCGGCCTCGATGATGTGGCGGAGGAAGGTGTCTACGCTCCGGTTCTGGCCGAGGAAATCCGCCGGCCCGGGCAAACGGCGGAGACGCTGTTTGCTTCGGTGCAACAGCGCGTGGCGAGCGCGACCGAGCGAAAGCAGCGGCCATGGTACAACCCTCAGCTTTACAACAAGGTGTGCTTCAACGGGTGCGACATGCCGGTTGTGCGGGACGTGGCGGCCGCTGCGCCGCCGAAGGCAACGGTTCCTGCAGTCTCGAAGTACAAGGCGGGCGATGTGTTCCGTGACGTCCTGTCCAGCGGCGGTCAGGGTCCGGAGATGGTCGTGGTCCGGGCGGGCAGTTTCACGATGGGATCGCCGTCCTCTGAAATCGGCCGGCTTGAGAAAGAAGGCCCTCAGCGGACAGTGACGATCGGCTCGGACTTTGCCGTGGGGCGCTACGAGGTGACCTGGGCGGAGTGGGATGCGTGCGTGGCCGATGACGGTTGCAGCTCTGCAGGTCCTGACGTGGCGGGCGGAGATGAAAGCTGGGGCAAGGGCAAACGGCCGGTCATCAATGTTTCCTGGGACGATGCCAATGCCTATGCGGACTGGCTGAGCCGCAAGAGTGGCCAGAGTTACCGTCTGCTATCGGAAGCAGAATGGGAATATGCGGCGCGGGCCGGGACGACGACGCCTTTCAGTTTTGGGTCAACGATTTCGACCAGCCAGGCCAACTACGACGGCAATTATACTTATGGGTCCGGCGCCTCGGGAGAGTACCGCCAGAAAACGACTCAGGGGGGGGGCTTTTCTGGCAACGCTTTCGGTCTCTACGACATGCACGGCAATGTCAGGGAATGGACCCAGGACTGCTACAACGAGAGTTACAGCGGCGCGCCAAAGGACGGCTCGGCTTGGACGAGCGGAGATTGCGCTCGCCGCGTTGTCCGCGGCGGTTCCTGGTACGGCGGTCCGCAGGACCTCCGATCGGCAAACCGAATCAGGATCCGCACATCGGACCGGGGCGACATTCTCGGGTTCCGTGTGGCCAGGACGCTTCCTTAGGAAGCTTACCTGTTATCCCGATTACATGTTTACTCTTTGCACCTTGGTTCGGGTGAGTGGCCGTAGAGTGCATTGCGGCTGTGGGCCTGAACGCACACAAAGTTCAGGCCTGAATCCCCTTTGACCCGTTTTCCCTCCGGGTTACGCCTTGGGGCCGGAACATGCACTCCGGAAGTTGGGACACGATGCTGACACCCAAGCGCGAGCGCACGGAGCTGAAAGTCATGTTCGAGGCGGTGGACCTGGATGTCTCGGCGCGGCTCGACTGGATCGAAAAGGCTTGCGGCGGCGGTACCGAATTGCTGGAGCTTGCACCGGCAGCCCGCTGATGCCGGTGATCGGGCGCAACGTGGCGAGCGGGGCTTCGACCTTGTTCTGAGGCGCCTTTCGATTGCGTCTTGCCACTGACTGGCATTTGAGGCATTCGGGCCGGCTGCGCGAAAACGATACGTGAGGAGGCAGCGATCATGAGTGCACGACTGCCCGCCTGGGCCCGGCCTTCCGATATAGCAGATCTGCTCCGCCTGTCGGTGCCGATCGCCTTCACGCGCATGTCGATGATGCTGATGCACATGACGGACGCGATCCTGCTCGGCCAGTTTGCGCCGGGGGAGCTTGCGTACATCCTCAGTGCGTGGCTGCCGCTCGGCATCTCGCTCGGCCTCGGGATCGGCATCCTGCTTGGCGTGCAGGTGTTGACCTCGGAACTGTCGGGCCAGGGCCAGGAAGCGGACTCGGGCCGTGTGTTCCGGCGCGGGCTGATGTGGGCCATCGGGCTCGGCGGCGCGCTGACGCTGCTGATCGTTCCGTTCGCGGACATGTTCTTTCACTGGCTGTTCGTCTCGGTCGCGCCGCCGAGCGAAAGCGCCGTGGCGCCCGAGACGGTGGCGGCCGAAACGGCGTCGGTGACCCGCATTCTCGCTATCGCCCTCGTCGGGCACATGATCTCGCAAACCTGCAGCTACTATCTCGAAGCGCTGCGCCGGCCCTTGCTGGTCTCCGCCGTGATGTATGGCGGCGTCGCGCTGAACCTGATCATCGGACTTGGACTCGTGGGCGGGTTCTGGGGCCTGCCGCAGATGGGCGCCGAAGGCGCGGCCTGGGCAACCACGGTCACGCGCATCGGCATCACGGTGGTTCTGCTTGCACTCGTCTATCGCCTGACGCCGGCTTTCCGGCCATCGGCGCCGGGCACGCCGGACGAAGCGCGCCGGCAGCTCAGCGTGGGCACCGGCACGGCCATCAGCAACGTCGCCGAATGGGGCGGCTTCAACATGACCTTCGTCATCGCGACCTGGATCAGCCTCTCGGCGAACGCGGTCTATGGCTATGCCACTCAGATGATGGGCCTCTGCTTCATGTTCTATCTCGGCATCGCCACGGCCACGAGCGTGCGGGTGGCGGAAGGCGTCGGGCGCGGCGATCGGGTGGCGGTGCGCAATGCCGGCCGGCTGGGTGTGGTGGCCACGCTGATCATGGGCGCGGGCCTCGGCTTGCTGGTCGTGTTGCTACGCGAGCCGCTCTCGATCCTGCTGGTGCGCGCGGATGCCGAACTGGGCGGCGTCATGCTCGCCCCGGCGATTGCGTTCCTGCTGATCTTTGCCGGCTTCATCACCGTGTTCGACGGGCTGCAGGCCACCGCGTCCTTCGCGCTTCGGGCGCAAGGGATGGTCTGGCTTCCCAGCGCGATCCATCTGGGCTCGTTCTTCGCGGTCATGCTGCCACTTTGTTACTGGCTGGGCATCACGCTCGAACGGGGCCCACGCGGCGTGATGGAAGGCGCCTGTGTGGCGTTGATCTTTGCCGGTACGCTGCAGGTGATCCTGCTGGAATGGAAAGCGGCGCGCCCCGTGAAGGAACGCGCCGCCGGATCGGTCTTCGTGCCCCATTAGGGGCGCGTCAGATCAGATGTCCTTGAGAACCGAAGCGGGCTTGAATGCCACGGCTGTCTTCTCGGGGATCTTGATCACTTCTTTGGTGGCCGGGTTACGGCCTTCACGGGCATTGCGCGTCTTGGCGACGAACGTGCCGAAACCGGCGATTGCAACCTGTTCGCGACTTTTCACGGAAGTCGCGATCGCTTCGAAGACAGCGTCAACGGCTTTGCCAGCATCGCTCTGCGAGATGTTGCACGCTGTCGCGACTGCTTTGGTCAGTTCACCCTTGTTCATAGGGGTTCTCCTCTAGATTAAATGACACTTGCGTATCATTGGGGCGACTTACCCACGATTCGAGACGGGTGGATACGCCGGACTCCCAATAGACACGGGCTAAACGCCCAGAATCCAGCCCTCTTCGCCGGTTATCTGGGCGATCTCTACTTCCGGGCGCGATTTGCCTGTGGAAAAAGCAGCGCCGAGCCGGTTTTTCTCGTCCAGATCAGCGTAGTGGCGGGCGATCTGGCGGACCTGGGCCTCGTCGGGCACCTCGCCTTTTTCGGGCTGCGGCTTGACCAGCGAGGGGTAAATCTCGGCGATCAGGACATCGACCCCGTCCAGCATTTCGGCAGTCAGCGGGCCGCCTTCGCCCACCTCGAAGGGCCAGATTCTTGTATTGGGCAGGGACTGCCGGAGGGCGTGCACATGGGGGATGCCGGTCAGGCTCTGGCTGCCGACCGATCCTGCACCGTAAAGTTGCCAGCAGGATTTCGGCGAGGCGCCCGGAACCGAGCGCAGGTGCTGCTCGGCCAGCCGGAATTCGGCGAGCGGTTTGTCTGCGGTATAGTCCGGTTTGGTGGCCGCAAGCGTCGTCGCCCGGTCGGACGGCGGCGCGCCCCAGAACGGATAGGGGCCCTTGGAGATCGTGTAGTTGAGGCCGGCCGCGATGGCGAAGCGCGGACGCGAATTGTTGTCCGGCTTGTCCTTGTAGCGGGTCGCGAGGTGCGCGTGCATCGCGGCCCAGGGGGCCTGCTTCACGATGTCGAGCCCCAGCGCCTTCGCCGTGCCCGCCGGGTAGCCGAGCGAGAAGTCGAAACCGAGCAAGACCTTGTCGCCGCGCTTCGTCAGCTTGCCGATGATATCCTCGAGATAGGCGCGGGCCTTGAGGCGCGTGTCGATATTCTCCGCCTTGAACTGCAGTTTCAGACGGGCGTCCTTGGTCAGGGCGCCAATCCAGATCGAATTGGGGCCGAGCGCAGGCTTTGCCGCCGCGCTCCAGTCCACCATGATGTAGGCGTCGAACAGGGCCATGGCGTTACGCGAGCTTGACCAGCATCTTGCCGGTATTGGCGCCGGTGAAGAGGCCGAGGAACGCCTCGGGCGCCTTCTCGATTCCGGTCATCACGGTTTCCTCGAATTTCATCTGTCCGCCCGCGATCCATTTCGCCATGTCGGCCAGGAAGGCCGGCTGCATGTCGGCATGGGTGGAGACGATGAAGCCCTGCAGCTTCAGCTGCTTGCCCACCGCCTGGATGATGTTGTGCGGCCCCACCGGCGTTCCGGTATCGTTGTACTGGGCGATCATTCCGCACAGCGCCATGCGGGCCATCGGCCTCGCCATTTCGATGGCGGCCGTGAGATGGTCGCCGCCGACATTGTCGAAATAGACGTCAATGCCCTTGGGCGCGGCCGCCTTCAGCGCGGCAACGAGGCCTTCAAAGCCCTTCGCCTGCTTGTAATCGATCACCGCATCGGCGCCGAGCGACTTGACCAGCGCGCATTTCTCCGCGCCGCCGGCCGAGCCGATGACGGTTGCGCCCTTGATCTTTGCGATCTGCACGACCGTCGAACCCACAGCGCCCGCGGCGCCGGAGACGAAAACGGTGTCGCCGGGTTTCAGCTCTGCCACGCGCAGCAGGCCTGCATAGGCGGTGAGGCCCGGCATGCCGGCCACGCCGAGGAAGGCGCTCTCGGGCAGGCCGGTCGCGGGCAGCTTCTGCACGGCGGCCGCCGCCGGCTTCGCGGTCCAGGCGGTGCGCCAGCCGAGGAAGGAGGAGACGAGATCGCCGACCTTGTAGTCCGGATGGGCGGAGGCGGACACGCGGCCCACGGCGCCGCCCTGCAGCGTCTCGCCGATCTGGAAGGGCGGGACATAGCTCTCGCGGTCATACATCCGGCCACGCATGTAGGGGTCCACCGACATCCAGGTGTTCATGACCTGGATTTCACCTTCGGCAGGTGCCGGAACGTCAATCGTCTTTGTCTGGAAGTCCGACACCTTGGGCATGCCCACGGGGCGGGCTGCAAGGGACCATTCCGTCGAAGTCAGCTTGGACATTTCCGTCACCTCTGTCTGGTTTCTGTTGGGTCCACATGAACCGGGATAGGCGGCCTGTGAAGGGGGCGGGGCGAAGTTTTCCGGCACTTGCCGCGCCCCGTTTAGGGTGTCATTGCGAAAGGATACAGGGATGTGACGGGCATGACAAAACTCAAGGTGGGCGTCGCCGGAGCCGGCGTGTTCGGCAATTACCACGCCCAGAAGGCGGCTGCCTCGCCGCGTGTTGACCTGACCGGCATCTTTGACGTGGACCTCGCCCGCGCCGCGAAGCTCGCCGAGACCTTCGGTACGCAGGGCTATGATGACTATGCCGCGTTCCTCGCGGTCTGCGACGCCGTGGTGATCGCGGTGCCCGCAACCTGGCACGAGTCCCTCGCGCGCCAGGCGATCGAGGCGCATTGCCATGTGCTGGTTGAAAAGCCGCTCGCGCTGACCGAACTGGCCGCCCGCGACCTTGCCGACGAAGCGGCCGCCCGCGGGCGCATCCTGCAGGTCGGTCACCAGGAGCGGTTCGTCGCCAATGCGATGGGCGTGCTGGCGATCCCGGAAGTGCCGCTGCTGATCGAATCCGTGCGCTCCGGTCCGCCGGCGCCCGGCGGGCGGGCAGGTGATGTCTCGGTGATCTGGGACCTGATGATCCATGATCTTGATCTGGCCGCGATGATGATGGGCCGCGAGTTCACCGGTGTCGAGGCCACCGGCCGCCGCGTGCACTCGCCGCACATCGATGAGGCCGAGGCTGTTTTCAAATACGCCAATGGCGGCCAGGCGAAACTTCGCGCCAGCCGCGCCGCAGAGTTCCGTGAACGGACGATGCGCGTCGTCTATCCCTCCGGCGAGATCGATATCGATTTTCTCACGCGCAAGCTGAAGAACACCACACCTTACGAAGTGCGTGTGGACATTGCCGCAGACCTGCCCGACCCGCTCGGCGCCGCAGACGAAGGTTTCTACGCCGCCTGCCTCGGTCTTGCGCGCAGCCCTGTGCCCGCGCATGGCACGGTCGCGGCGGTGGCGATGGCAGAGGCGGCCGAAGCCGCTGTGCTGGCGCGGGTCGTCTGACGCCGCCACAACATGCAGCTCATCCTGAGCGAAATCGAAGGATGGGCCACGAGCGGATGCCGGTTCGGCTTGGCCATCCTTCGACTTCGCTCAGGATGAGCGGTGCATTGCCTGGCGGAGTTCGGTGTTCAGGCCTTTGCCACGTCCCGGAACACCACGCGCGCGCCGCTACGGGTTTCGGAGACCGAAACGAGCTTCACCAGTTCCTTCGCCACGTCATCGGGCGTGGGCAGGGTCATCGGGTCTTCGCCCGGCATCGCTTCGGCGCGCATGCCGGTGCGCACGGCGCCCGGGTCGAACAGGTTGACGCGCAGGGCCATCTTCTCGGTCTCGTCCGCCCAGGCTTTGACCAGCGCTTCGAGCCCCGCCTTGGAGGCCTGGTAGGGGCCCCAGAAGGCACGCGGACGTGGCACGACGCCGGAGGTGACAAACACCGCACGCGGCTGCGCGGCCATGTGGAGCAGCGGCCCGAGGGCGCGGATCAGGTGGGCGTTCGCTGTCAGGTTCACCGCAATGGTTTCCTCGAAGCTGCGCGGCCCGCAGGTCTCGACCGGCCCGAGCGTGCCGAGCAGGCCGGCATTGGCGACGAAACCGTCGAGACGGCCGAACTGGTCCTTCAGCGCCTTGCCGAGCGCTTCGATGCCCTTGGTATCCTTGAGGTCCATCGGCACGAGCAAGGCTTCGGAGCCGAGCGCGCGGATCTCGTCGTCCAGTTTCTGAAGCGCCGCTTTCGACCGGGCAACTGCGATCACAAGATCGCCCTGCCGGGCAAGCTCGAGCGCGACGGCGCGGCCAATGCCGCGCGAGGCGCCGGTGACAAGTATGAGGCGAGGGGCTTGTGTCATCGCGCGGCGTGTAGCGCGCGCCTCAGACGTCGTCCAGAAGCGAGAGCTGGCGTTCCTTGTCCGCTTGGTCCTGCTGGTAGTCGATCAGCGGGGTCGGATACTCGCCGGTGAAACAATGGTCCGCGAATTGCGGGAGCATGTTGTTGCGCAGCGGCTCGCCAATCGCCTTGTAGAGGCCGGGAACGGAGAGGAAGCCGAGGCTCTCGACCTTCAGTTCGCGCACCATTTCCTCGTGGGTATGGATCGCGGCGAAGAGTTCGGATTTCGCGGCCATGTCGATGCCGTAGAAGTCCGGGTTCAGGATCGGCGGGCTGGCCGAGCGGAAGTGGATTTCGCGCGCGCCGGCCTCGCGCACCATCTGCACGATCTTTTTCGAAGTGTTGCCGCGCACGATGGAGTCGTCGACCAGGATCACGCGCTTGCCTTCGAGGGCGGCACGGTTCGGACTATGCTTCTTGGAGATCGCCGCCTGCCGGCCGAGCTGGGTCGGCTGGATGAAGGTGCGGCCCACATAGTGGTTGCGGATGATGCCCATCTGGAACGGGATGCCGGAGGCTTCCGAGAAGCCGAGCGCGGCCGGCACGCCGGAGTCCGGCACCGGCACCACGACATCGGCGTCGGCGAACGTCTCGGCTGCCAGCTGGTGGCCCATCCGGCGGCGTACTTCGTATACGGAGCGTCCCTGGATGAAGCTGTCGGGCCGGGCGAAATAGACATACTCGAACACGCAAGGCGAAGGCGGGCGGGGCGCGAAGGCGCGGAAGCTCTCGAGGCCCTGTTCCGAGATGACGACCACTTCGCCATTCTCGATCTCGCGCACGAACTCGGCGCCGATGATGTCCAGCGCGCAGGTCTCCGACGCCAGCACATAACCCGTCCCAAGGCGGCCGAGCACGAGCGGGCGCAGGCCGATCGGATCGCGCGCGCCGATCAGTTTCTTTCCCGTCAGGCCGACGAGCGCATAGCCGCCCTCGATCTGGTGCATGGCGTCGATCAGCCGGTCCACGAAGCGCTTCTTGCCGCTGCGGGCGACCAGATGCAGGATCACCTCGGTATCCATCGTCGACTGGAAGATCGCGCCATCTTTCACGAGCTGCTGGCGCAGCTGGCGCGCGTTGGTCAGGTTGCCGTTATGCGCGACGGCAAATCCGCCGAGCGCGAGGTCGGCAAAGATCGGCTGGATGTTGCGCAGCATCGGCCGGCCCTGCGTCGAGTACCGGTTATGGCCGATGGCAGAGTGACCGGGCAGGCGTTGGCGCAGGTCGCCGCCGAAGTGTTCTCCCACAAGGCCCATGTGGCGCTCGGAGTTGAAGCGCGCCCCGTCGAAGCTGACGATGCCGCAGGCTTCCTGTCCCCTGTGCTGCAGGGCGTGGAGGCCGAGAGCCGTGAGCAGGCTCGCTTCCTTGTTTCCGAACACGCCGAATACGCCGCACTCTTCGCGTGGCTTGTCGTCATCATTGTCGAAATAGGCCATCGGAAGGTCCGACTCGCTTTGGGGGGCCACTGTCGTTCCGGGATATAGTTCGGTTCGGCCCCGCGCGAAAGGGCAGACGTGTCATGTATCTGTCGCACGGCGCTTTGCCCGGCTCAGAGCATGCGGGCGGAGGTCAGCCGGGCGTGGATGACCACGACGTCGAAAAGCGATTCCGGGGCGTAGGTGTCGAAATCCGCCTCGTCGGGCAGCTCGCGGGCGATCTCGAAATAGCGCTCCAGCTTGATCGGGGTCTTGCGCCAGTCGGAGATCAGGGCGTGCTCGGGCATGTTCGCGAGGTCGATCCAGGCCGTTTGCGGGCTGGCCTTGGTGAGCAGCGCGTTCATCGTATTCACCCGCGCGCGGCGGGTGATCTTGGTCAGCGGAGCATCCACCGGCGTGACCGGCCGCGCCGCGACGGCAAGGAAGGTTGCTTCGGTGAACTCCTGCGTCAGGGCCACGTAATCGGCGCCCAGCTTGGCGCTCAGGAAGGATCCGGTCGGCGTGGCATACTTCGCCGGCGCCTCTCCGCCCGGGCCCGGCACGCCTTTCGGGCGGCCGGTCATGACCGACGCATTGTGGCCCCAGTACGCGGAGCGCTCGCCGCGCGCGAGGCCGAGCGCGTTCTCGGCCATGAACAGCGAGCCGCGGCTGATATAGTCGCCGTATTCCGGTGCCGGGGGGGCGCCCTTGACGGCAAATTCCAGTGCGTTGAGGCCCTGCCACGCCCGGCGCGCGTTGAAGGCAGCCAGCCTTAGCCCCACCCGCGCCAGTTCGGTTTCAAGCTTGCGGCAGGCGGTTTCGGCCTCTGCGCGCTGGGCCGGCGTCAGGCGGCTCGCGACCATCAGCTCATGCCGCTGGGCCTTCGCTTCGTCGGTGAGGATCGGGGCAAGGCCAGCGGCAAGCGTATCCGCAGCCGGTTTGTCCACAGCCGCCAGCGCCGCGAGGGCATCGGCAGCGTCCCGGCTGCTCGACATGCAATCGACGCTGACAATCCGGACCTTCCGGTCGGCATTCACCGCGTTCCAGCCGCGCAGCCAGGTGAGGAAGTCGGCCATGACCTCGGTCTTGTAGATCCGGTACATCGGGGCTTGCCGGACAATGTCTGCGGCCTGCATGCCGGACGGCGCGCCGGACGCATAGCCATCCAGCAGGTCCGTACCCGCACGGCTGGCGGGCAACATCACGACCCGCAGGTCGTGGAATTCGATCATCGACTGGATCAGCAGCGATTTCAGCAGCGCGTCTTCGTGCGAGCCCTGGGTCGCTTCGCCCAGTCCCACGAATTTGGACTGTGACAGGCGCTTCGCCAGCGCCGCAATGCCCGGATCGCTCGCGGTGAGACTGCGGATGGGCACGGCCTGCGCCGCCATAAGGCTCGCCACCGTCGGAACGGCGACCTTCGGCGACGTTGCGTCCCCGGCCTGTGAGGCACATCCGGCAAGGATCGCAGCCGATGCTGTGGCCAGCATGAATGCCCGCCGGGACATCGGATCGTGCCGTCTGTCCATGATCGTCCTCCCCACCTTCGTCCCCAGATGCGTTCAACGCCAGACTAACCAGCGCTGGTCCCGCTTCAAGTTCAGTCGCCTGATGCGGGTAATGGCGGCGGCGCCCCACGACCCACTTCGCGGGCTTCGCCGGTCACCGCATCCGCCGCCTGTGCGAGCAACGGATAGCTCAGGCTATCCTGAATGAAGGGCGGGACCCGCTCTTCCTCAAGCCCGACAGACAGCAGGACGGCAAAGAAAACAAGGGCCACGCCGCCCCGGATCACGCCGAACACCAGACCGGCAATATGGTCGAACAGCCCGATATCGCCATTCGTCATGATCGATTTGGACAGGCCCTGACCGATCCAGGCAACAATCACATAGACGATCAGAAAGGCGCCAACCACGAGGATGATGTCGGCCGCGAGTGGGTGGCTGCCGGCCGGCAGCAAGTCTGCCACCGTCGCTCTCAGGAACTTGCGCGCATAATAGGCGGCTGCCAGCGCACCAATGAATGCACCGAGTGTGGCGAGTTCGCGCAGGAAGCCGCGTGCAAACGCCATGATCGCGGAAATGACAATGACGCCGACGACAATTCCGTCAAAAGCAGAAATGTTTTCAAGCATTTGCGGCGTCCGGCGCGAGGAGGTCAACGAGCGCGATAAGCCGTGCAATCGGCGTCACCGTCAAGCCGCCCTCTGCGGGCAGGCTGCTGTCCGGACCGTAGGCACGCTGGAAGCCGAGGCGCGCTGCTTCCTTAAGCCGCTGGTCCATCCGGGGCGCGGGACGGACGGCGCCGGACAGGGCAATTTCGCCGAAGAACACGCTGCGCGCAGGCACCGGATTGCCGGAGAGGGACGACAAGAGCGCCGCCGCAGCGGCGAGGTCGCCCGCCGGCTCGGTAATGCGGTAACCGCCAGCCACCGAGAGATAGACATCCATGCCGGCGAAATTGACGCCGCAGCGCGCCTCCAGCACCGCCATGATCATCGCGAGGCGGCCGGTATCGAAGCCGATCACGCTGCGCCGCGGCGTGCCGAACGGGCTCTTGGCGACGAGGGCCTGAACTTCAGCCAGCACGGGGCGGGAGCCCTCCATGGCGGCGAACACCGCCGTGCCGCCGCCAGGCTCGGCCTCGTTTGACAGGAAAAGGGCCGACGGCTCCTTGGCCGGTGTCAGGCCGAGGGCATGCATCTCGAAGATGCCGATCTCGTCGGTCGGGCCGAAGCGGTTTTTCACCGCGCGCAGGATGCGGAACTGGTGGCCGCGCTCGCCCTCGAAATAGAACACGGCATCGACCATGTGCTCGACCACGCGGGGGCCGGCAATCGTGCCCTCCTTGGTCACGTGCCCGACCAGCACGAGCGCCGCCCCGGACTTCTTGGCCCAGCGCACGAGTTCCTGTGCGCAGGCGCGGACCTGCGCGACCGAGCCGGGCGCGGCCTCAAGCGCGTCGGACCAGAGCGTCTGGATCGAGTCGATGACGACGAAACCGGGCTCTGCGTCCTTGAGCGCGGACAGGATGCGCCGCAGGTCTGTTTCCGTCGCGAGCTGTACGGGCGAATTGGCGACCTTCAGGCGTTTGGCGCGCTCCTGGATCTGCGCGGCGGCTTCCTCGCCGGAGACATAGACGGTCTTCACCCCGTTGCGGGCGAGGCGCGCAGCGGCCTGCAGCAACAGCGTGGATTTGCCGATGCCGGGGTCGCCGCCGATCAGCGTGGCGGACGCGGCGACCATGCCGCCGCCGAACACGCGGTCCAGCTCCTCCACCCCGATCACGATCCGCGGCGGTGTTTCAGCCTCGGAGTTGAGCGCGATGAACTCGGTCTTGGGGCCGCGTTTGGCAGGCGATTTCTCGGCTTTCAGCGCGCCGGGCGGGGCGCTGACGGCCTCTTCCACAAGCGAATTCCACTCACCGCACGCATCGCAGCGCCCGGCCCATTTGGCGTGCACTTCCCCGCAGGCTTGGCAAACGAAGGCAGATGTCGAGGCTTTGGCCATGCGGCAGGGGATAAGGCGCTGCGCCGCCGATGGAAAGAGGCGCCCTGCGCGCGCGTCAGACCACCGTGCCGAAGATCCGTCCGATCAGCGCGGTCGCGGCCATGGCCAGCGCGCCCCAGAACACGACGCGGATGACGGCGCGCATCTTTCCCGCGCCGCCGATCGATGCCGATACCAGACCGAGAATGGCGAGCGCGGCGAGCGAGACGCCGCTGGCAACCCAGGTGATCTGGGATACCGGCGCCGCCCAGGCCGCGATCAGGGGCAGGGCCGCGCCGGCGGCAAAGCTTGCGGCTGAGGAGAGCGCGGCCTGAACCGGTTTTGCGGTGGCTACTTCCGTGATGCCGAGCTCGTCGCGCGCATGCGCGCCGATGGCGTCCTTTGCCATCAGTTGCTGCGCCACCGTCAAGGCCAGCTCGGGATCGAGCCCGCGCCCCTCATAGATCTTCGCGAGTTCAACGGTTTCAGCTTGCGGAAAATCGCGCAGGGCGGCGCGTTCGGTGGCAAGGTCGGCCCGCTCGGTATCCGATTGCGAGCTGACGGAGATGAACTCGCCGGCCGCCATCGACATCGCGCCCGCCACAAGGCCCGCCACCCCGGCCACGAGAATCTGGCTGTTGGTGGAGCCGGCGGCTGCCACACCGATTACAAGCGAGGCGGTCGAGACGATGCCGTCATTGGCGCCAAGGACGGTGGCGCGGAGCCAGCCGATACGGTGCATGAAATGGTGTTCGCCCGGCAGGTCCTGGTAGGACATTGCGCATCAAGTCCTTGTGCAGCAACACCAAGGATAAACCTCGGAAGGCAGTGTGGAAATGCCCGTCAGCGACGCAGGGCCTAGGCCTGCGGTTCCGCCGCGCGCGGCGCCCGCGGTGACCGCAGGTATGGCGACGAGATGATTTCCAGTCCCGGGCAGCGCTTCTCGATCTCGAACAGGATTTCGCCGAGTTCCCGGTCCGCGGTCGACAGCTTGAGGTAAATCTGGTCGGCGGCGCGGCGCTTGTCGCCTTTGCCGCGCAGCCCCTGGAACAATCCGATCACCGGGTTGCCGGTGCGGCGGACAAACTGGATATGGTTGAGGCCAACCGAGACGTGCTCGACATCCTCCCAGTGGTATTTGCGCCGCAGCCAGCCGTGGAGGCCTTCCACGCCGTATTCGGTCAGGCGCAAGGCGGGCTTGCGTGAAAACAGGTTGAGGAACAGGCCGATCAGGTCGACCGCCATCGCCACGTTGACCGTGGACATCAGGAAGATGAACCCCTGCAGCGTGCCGCGGGGCTGGGCTTCGATGAAGGCCTGGAACGGCGGATGGTACAGCGCCAGCAGGAGCGGCGTGGCGATGGCGGCCGCGAGCAACAGGTGGGGGCCGATATTGCCCAGCCGATGGGTGTCGCGGACTTCAAAGGCCTGGTCGTAGAAGGGCATCGCCGGTATCCATTGTTCCCGCACGGCAACATACACGCACAGACTGAATCGACGCTTAAGTTGCGGGCAAAGTCCCAGCCGCTGGCCGGGTGGCCCGGGGGCGTCTAAGGACGCCGCATGAAACAGGTTGCGATCATTGGCGCAGGACCCGCAGGCCTGATGGCGGCGGAAGCGGCGCTGGAGGCCGGCGCGCGGGTGGACATCTACGACGCCATGCCGAGCGCGGGACGCAAGTTCCTCATGGCGGGCAAGAGCGGGCTCAACATCACGCATTCGGAAGACGGCGCCGAATTTCGCGCGCGCTATGATGCGCCGGATGCGCGCCTTGCCGCGATGGTGGCGGCGTTCGGGCCCGCGGAGATCGTCACATGGATGGCGGGGCTTGGCATCGAGGCGCATGTCGGCTCGTCCGGCCGGGTGTTTCCGGTGGGCATGAAAGCCTCGCCGTTGCTGCGCCGTTGGCTCGCGCGGCTCGGGCAGGGCGGCGCGCGCCTGCACACGCGCCATCGCTGGACGGGATGGGATGCGGGCGGCGCGTTGATGTTCGAGACGCCGGAGGGGCGCACGTCCGTGATGGCCGATGCGGCGGTTCTGGCGCTCGGCGGCGCCAGCTGGCGGCGCTTGGGTTCGGATGGTGCATGGGCACAGATCCTGTCCACAATGGGTGTGGCGCTGGAGCCCTTTGCGCCATCGAACTGCGGCTTCACCGCCGACTGGTCCGCCAAGATGGCGCCGCATGAAGGCGCGCCGGTGAAGGGCGTGACCCTGTCGGCGCACGGGCAGACCGCGCACGGTGATTTCGTCATTACACGGACGGGCATCGAGAGCGGCGCTGTCTATCCGCTGGCCGCAGCCCTGCGCCGCGACCTGGCGAAGGCAAGCCGGGCTGAACTGACGATCGATCTTGTTCCGAATACGGACGAATCGGCGCTTACGGCCCGTCTGGCTGCGCAGCATCCGAAAGACTCGCTCTCCAACCGCCTGCGCAAGGGCGCGCGCCTCGATGGCGCCAAGGCAGCCTTGCTGTTCGAAGTCACAAAGGGCGCGCCACCTCGTAATGCGGGCGATCTCGCGCGCCTCATCAAGACCTTGCCGCTGACCCTCACCGGCACCGCCCCGATGGACACCGCCATTTCCACCGCCGGCGGCGTCTCCTGGGACGCGCTGGATGACAGCCTGATGCTGAAAGCCCTCCCGGGCGTCTTCTGCGCGGGCGAAATGATCGCTTGGGACGCGCCCACGGGCGGCTACCTTCTGACGGCGTGCCTTGCCACGGGGCGTGCGGCGGGCTGGGCCGCTGGACGTGCGGACGCCTAGCGCCGTCGTGCGATCAAGTCATCAATGCATTTGTTGAATTCGTCCTCGGACAGCTTTGCGCCGTCACAGGGCAACTCAGCCGGCTTTCCCGGAGTCGTACGCAGGCATTCAGAATACGCCGCAAAAGACTGGTTCTTTTTGGCGTCGCATTTTGCTTCAGGCGAATCTGGAAAGTCGCGAACAGGATCGGGCAGGGCGCTCTCCGGCATCCATTGGTATTTGACCAGCCACGCCTTGCCGAGGCGGATCGCGCATTCGTCTTGAGAATCCCCGTCGGGTGCTCGGGTACAGATCGAAACGCCGGTATCCTCACCGCCCGTGTAATGCAGGGTCGCGTTTACAATCACTCCATTGGCTTCATAGGATAAAGGCACGGTGTTGACTGTGCCGCTGTCTGCGACGAACAGGAACTGGCTGGCCGGGAAGCCGAAAGCATCGATAACTGGGGTATATATCTCTTTCTGGGTATCAAGCGCCGACGGCGAAGGTCTCGTCGGTTGCCTGCGCTTTGCTTCGAGACAAGACGCTTTCAGGCAGAGGGCATTCCCACCCAATGGCGGGCCATGTTCGAGTTGTTCTGCGAGGGCAGAAAAATCGTCAGTATGCAGCATGTATTGCAACTGATAACTTGCAGAAAGTCTGAAGAACCTGTCGTTGAGATCCCAACCCATGAAGGCCACGAAGCTGACGGCCAAAAGCGTAAGGACGCCAATCAGCGCGAGGACGCCAACGACGAGGTTACGTAGAGCTTTCATGAGGCACCCTTTAAGCGTAGACTGACGTGCGCGGACATGGCGGCGCCACAGCCTGCTCGCGTTTTAGGATCAGTTGCTTAAAGTTCCGTGCAATTTCATTTTGAAGTTGCAGCTTTTTCGCTGAACGATTTTTGTTGCCCGGACGGACTTGCCGTCCTCAAAGCGCCGGCTGGATCGGCCCGTCGGCGCGTCCGCTCACGAACTGATCGACATAGGCGTTGCCGCTCTGCATCACGTCCGCGGCCGGGCCGCGCCAGATGATCTTGCCCTCGAACAGCATGGCGATCTCGTCGGCGATCTTGCGCGCGCTCGCCATGTCATGCGTGATCGTCACGGCGGCGGCGCCGAGGCCGCGTACCATTTCGAGGATCAGGTCGTTGATCGCGTCCGCCGTGATCGGATCAAGACCGGTGGTCGGCTCGTCGAAGAAGATGAGATCCGGCTCTGACGTGATCGCCCGCGCCAGCGCCACGCGCTTCTGCATGCCGCCGGAAATCTCCGCCGGATAAAGCCCCGCAACGTCCGCCCCCAGACGAACCTTCTTCAGCGTCTCGACCGCGCGTTCCTTCGCGTCGCGCCGCGACAACCCTTCGGAATTGATCAGGCGGAAGGCGACGTTTTCCCAAACGGTGAGCGAGTCAAACAGCGCGCCGGACTGGAACAGCATGCCGATGCGTGCGCGCATCTTCTCGCGCGCCTTGCCGGTGGCTTTGGTCACGTCCTGGCCGGCAAACAGGATCTGCCCCTTGTCCGGCGTCATCAGGCCGAGCGCGTTCTTCAGCATCACCGACTTGCCGGACCCCGAGCCGCCGATCACGACCAGGCTCTGGCCCGGCGCAACATCCAGGTCGACGCCGCGCAGCACCTGCTTGGCGCCAAAGGATTTCTCGACGCTCGAGAGCTTCAGGATCGGAGAATTCGGCAAACCGTAATACTCCTTCGCAGACAGGGCGGGGCTCACAGGCCGATCTCCACGAACAGTGTGGACAGGACGTAGTTGAACGCAAGCACCAGAACCGCCGCGCCCACCATCGAAAGCGTCGCCGCGCGGCCGACACCGGTGGCGCCCGCCTGGCTGCGGTCGCCCTGATAGCAGCCCATCACGGCGATGATGCCGCCGAACAGGACCGCCTTGATCAGGCCCACCAGAATGTCGTCCCGCGTGACGAAATCGACCGTGTTGCGCAGGTAGACCGTCGAGTCGAAGCCGAGGCCGTAAACGCTCACCAGCCAGCCGCCCATCACGCCGATGATGTTGGCCGCCACCACCAGCAGCGGCAGCGTCGCAACTGCCGCCAGGAAGCGCGGCGCATAGAGATAGCGGTAGGGCGAGGCCGACAGTGTCTCGAGCGCATCGATCTGCTCGGTCACCCGCATCGCGCCAATCTCGGCGGCGATCCCGGCGGAGACACGTCCCGCCAGCATCAGGCCGGTGATCACCGCGCCGAGCTCGCGCGAAATGCCGAGCACCACGATGTTCGGCACGAACTGCTCGGCGCCGTAGCGGCTGCCGCCCTCATAGATGTTGAGGGCGAGCGCCGCGCCGATGAACACCGCCGACAGGCCGACGACGGGCAGGGAGTAGAAGCCGATCCGCACCATCTGGCGCAGGATTTCGCCGAGATACCAGCGCGGGGTAACGGCAGCCGTGGCCACGCGCCCGGCAAACACCGACAGCCGCCCGATCTCGGCGAACAGGCCCAGCGTCACGCGGCCGATGATCTGCAAGGGATTCGTCATGGCGGGCCTCAGCGATACTGGCGTTGGACGCGCCGGCCAAGGCCGGTCAGCAGCTCATACCCAAGCGTGCCGCACGCCTCGGCCTGAGCTTCCAGTTGGGCATGTTCTCCCAGAAATTCAACGCGGGTGCCCGGCTTCACGCCGGCCGGGCCGCCGGTGATGTCGAGTGTGACCAGATCCATCGAAATCCGCCCGGCAACCGGGCATCGGACCCCCTCGATCCAGCCGCCGAGGCGTCCCGATCCGGAGCGCGGCAGCCCGTCGGCATAGCCGATGGCGCAGGTCGCCAGCAGCCGGTCTTCGGTGAGGGCGTGGGTTGCGCCGTAGCCGACCGTCGTGTCCTTGCGGCCGGTGAACACGCTGATCACGCTCGCCTCCAGGATGATCGCGGGCTTCAGCCCCACGTTGGGCGGCGGCTTGGTGCCGCCATAGAGCGCGATGCCCGGGCGTGTCAGGTCAAATCCATAATTCTTGCCGAGATAGCATCCGGCGGAGTTTGCGAGGCTCGCGGGTGTATCGGGAAACGCGTCCGCGACCGCCTCGAAGGCCCGGCGCTGCGCAAGGTTCATCGGATTCGCCGGATCATCCGCGCAGGCGAGGTGGCTCATCACCAGTACGGGCGCGAGACGCCGTATCGCCGTCGCTTCGGTATCGATCACGCCCGGCGGAAGGCCCAGCCGGTTCATGCCGGTATCGGCATGGATGGCGCAGGTGCCGGGCCTCTGATCGGACCACAGCTTCAGGTGGTGCTCGCTCGACAGGACGGCAGTGAGGCCGGCGCTGGTATAGGCCGTCAACTGGCCGCGCACCGGGCCGTTCAGCACGAAGATGCGCGGTCCGCGGCCGAGCGTCTTGCGCAGCGCCGTTCCCTCTTCGGCATGCGCCACGAAGAAGGTCTGGCAGCCGGCCTCTTTCAGCGCATTGGCGACTTGCGCCGCGCCCAGCCCGTAGCCGTCCGCCTTCACCACAGCCGCCGTGGTTGCGCCCGGGTGCAAGGCATCCAGGGCGCGCCAGTTGTCCACGACATTGGACGTCAGCACGGTTGCGCGGGGGAGGAAGCTCATAAGATCACGGGCTATGCGAGATTGCGGCGGTTGTCATCCCGCCGATTTCTGCCCCTGATTGTGGGCGAGCCAGGCCGACCCCTTCATGTTCCAGACCGGCGTGCAGAAGATCATCCACAGGATCAGGAGGATCATCCCGCCGGCCGGCACCACCGCGATCTTCTGCGGTCCGAACACATCGACCAGCGCGCCCATCAGGAAGGCGCCGAACGGCGCGCCGGCCATGAAGCCGAGCTGGTAGATCGAGAGCACCCGGGCGAGCTTTTCCTTGGGCGCGGAGTCCTGCACGATCGACCGGCTCATCGCGATCGAGATCCCTGCCGCAAGGCCCCAGACGAACACGATGCCGAGGAAGATCCAGTGCGGCACCGTGCCGAGCATCGCGAGGATGCTCGCCGAGGCGACGAACTGCGCGGCGAGCAACAACCGTCCCTGCCGCTTGATGCGCTTGAACACGGCCAGCACGGCCGACGAGACGAACGCGCCCATCCAGAAGGTCACGAACATGTCCCGGATGCCGGAGGATCCGAAGTGATAGACATCCCGGTTGATGATCGGCAGCACGACGAGGAACGAGCCGATGACGAACACGCCGACGCCGAACATCAGCGCCGTCATCGCCCAGAGTTTCGCATCGGCCAGCACGGCGCGCAGGCCCTCGCCAATGTCGCCGAGCGTAGCGCCGATGCCCTTGCGCCCGGTGCGGATGGGCCGGCCGCGCGCCAGCATCAGCGCGAAGACCGAGCCGCTGGCGAGCACGAAGCCCTGCACCGCCAGAAGCGTTTCGGCCGGGATCGGCCCGATGCTGAACCCGCCCAGCCAGGACGGCATCCTGGTCGCCTTGTCGGCATATCCCGCAAGGATCAGCCCAGCGATCTGGGCCAGGAACTGCGCCATCGTGGCGAGC
Organism: Hyphomonadaceae bacterium; assembly: GCA_027485145.1. Taxonomy (GTDB): domain Bacteria; phylum Pseudomonadota; class Alphaproteobacteria; order Caulobacterales; family Hyphomonadaceae; genus Hyphomonas. The sequence goes on from JAIXRO010000170.1 coordinate 33,470, forward strand.
GTCACGCCGAGCTGGAGCGTCACGCCCGATCCGACACGGCTGCGCCGGTCCACGACTTCATTCACCATTGAGTCGCGCACCGGCATCATGAAGGCGCCGACTGTGCCGATCGCGAGCGCGTAGCAGATCATCGCCGGGTAGGTGAGTTCGCCCGGCTCGACGTAGAGCGCCAGAACGAAGGTTGGCAGGGCGGCCGCAAGGTGCAGCAGGATCAGGAGGCGCCGGCCATCGGCGCGTTCGGCAACAACGCCGCCGATCAGCAGGAAGATCACCGAGGGCAGGGACAGCGCCATGTTGGCAAGGCCGAGCGCGAGCCCGTCCATATGCAGGTGGTCCTTGCCGGTAATCAGGTAGGGAAACAGGACCAGCTGCAGGCCGAACGCCATGAACCAGCTGCACTGGACGGCCAGATAGCCCGGCAACTCGATCTTCACACCCCGGCGCAGCCGCTTGGCGCGCCAATGGGTTGCGCTGACCAGGAAGCTCGCCCCGGCGCCCAGCGCTTCGCTGACCCCGCTGACAGGCGAGGTCACGCTTTCTGCGGCCTGTTCGGCCATCTCATCGACAACCTTGTCGATCTCGCCGCTCATGATGATACGCTCCCGGCTTGCGGGCGGGACACTAGGGTTGCGGGCCTGCCATGGAAAGAGGCGACGGCGGGTATCGCTTGCCCAGCCGGCAGGTGCGCGGTTGCGTTCAGCCGGGTCAACGGTTAGCCTTTAGGTTCTGCACCGGCATCGAGGAGCTCCGGCCATGAGCGCATTCCGCCTTTTGGCCAGCTGGGCTCTGGCCTTCGCACTGGCCGCCTTTTTCATCCACATCACCGTGCATCCGTGGCCGGATCCGGTGCCCGGATACGTCAAGTTCTACGATGCGCCGGGTCAGCACCTGCTGTTTTCGGCGCTCGCCAACGCCACGGGCCTCTCCCTGTTCGAGCCGGCGGGGCGTTTTGTGTCCGGCATTTTCGAGGTCATCGCGGCGATCTTGCTGATCCTGCCCTTCAGCCGCCGGGTCGGCGCTGGGCTCTCCGTCATCCTGCTTGGGGCAGGCGTGGCGCTTCACCTGTCGCCGGCGCTCGGCCGGGAAGTGCCTCTGCCGGAAGGCGGCACCGATGGCGGCACCCACTTCCTTTACTATGTCATTTTCCTCGCGCTCAGCTTGCTGTTGCTGGTGGTCCACCCCAACGAGCGCCGCTGGAACTGAAGCCTCGCGCCGGGGCGCGCATCCCCGAAAATTAAGGCCCGGCTACCTCCCGTTAACGCTTCGCTGCGAGGTTCGCTCCGTTAGGGCAGGCCTTCCTTATGAGCGACACGTCCCAGACTCCTCAGTTCAAGCCGCCTGGCGCTGCCCAGGATGCGCTCTTGCGCCGTCTGATCGATGTCGTCGCCATGCCGGGATCGCGCATCCCGCCTCAGGATCGCTCGATGGCCGGCGATATCCTGCTCGACATGCTGCTGCACGCCACCGATCGCGAGCGCACCTTGTGCGCCATGCGCCTCGCCGTCTGCCGCGATGCGCCCCGCCGCGTGCTGCGCTACCTCGCGCAGTGTTCCATCGTCGTCGCCCGGCCCCTGCTGGAAGGAAGCGACGCGTTCGATGCGTGCGATCTCGTTGAAATCATTCAGAACTCCACGCCGGAGCACCGCCTCGCGATCGCCCGGCGCCGAAATCTCTGCGTGTCGGTGACGGCCTGTATCTCGCAGGTGGGCGAGCCGCATGTCATTCGCGAACTCATCGCCAACCGCAACGCCCCGCTGGCCGAGGCCACCGTAGACCGCCTCGTCGCCCTGTCGCGGGAAGAAGCGTCTTATTGTGCGATGCTGGTCGAGCGTGTGGAGCTTCGGTCTTCCCACGCGATGGCGATGTTCTGGTGGGCCGACAGTGCCACGCGCCGCAAGATCCTCACCCGCCAGGCCGCCGACCGCGCCGAGATGATCAATGTCTGCCGCGACGTGTTCGAAATGGCCGCCGCCGAAGGCTGGGCAGATCCGATCGCGCGCAAGGCCCTGCAGCTGATCGAGCGGCGCCAGCGCAACCGCGGCGCCATCGCCAAGAGCCCCTATGACAGTCTCGAAGGCGCGGTGTCCGCCGCCGCCGCGCGGGGCATGGACGCCGAACTCGCTCAGGAAATCGGCTATCTCGCCGGCATCAAGCCGGTCACTGCCGCCAAGATCATGTCGGACATGGGCGGGGAAGGCCTCGCCATCCTGTGCAAGGCCACGGGCCTGAAGCGCGACTATCTCCGCCAGATATGGACCGCCCTGCGCCGCCCGCTCGAGCTGGCGCCTGGTCAGCCCAACCCCGTATTCGCGAACGTCGCCGAAACCTACGAAGTCCTGTCGGTCGCCAAGGCCCAGACCACGTTGCGCTACTGGAACTGGGCGCTGTCGTCGGCCTATTCGCCCGGTGCACTGCGCCAGGCGCACGAAATGGGCGAGCCTGCCAACGAGGAAGGCAGCTATTCCGCCTCCCAGCGGACCGCGCGGCTCGTCTTCGGAAATTAGCCCGGCTGCGGCAAATCGCACTTCCCAAACCGGGCCGCGGACTTTAGGTGGAGCGTCATCTGAGCCGTTACCGACCAGAGGGGACCGCCGTGCATTTACTCGGAATACTCCTCGCGGCGACCGCCTTCTGGATGGCCAATTCCGGCCACTACAAGCCCCTGATGCTCGGCTTCGCAGCGGCTTCGGTCGTCCTGACACTGATCCTGAGCCTGCGCTTCAAGATCGTGGACCGCGAAGGTTCCCCTTATGTCCGCCTACTGGGTTTTCTCGCCTACGTGCCGTGGCTGACCTGGGAAGTGCTGAAGGCCAACTGGGTCGTGATTCGCGCCTGCCTGCGCGCCGATCTCGATATCAGTCCCGCGCTCGTGAAAGTGCGCACCACCTGCAAGTCCGATCTCGCCAAGGTCACCTTCGCCAATTCGATCACACTGACACCGGGCACGGTGACGGTCGAGATCCAGGGCGACAAGATGCTCGTGCACGGACTATATGAAGCCAATACGGTCCCTGAATCCTTCATCGGCATGGATGCCCGGTGCGCCCGCGCCGCAGACCCGAAGGGCGCCGCATCATGATGTTGGCTGCCCTCATCGCCCTGATCGTGTCGATGTGCCTGCTGCTCATCCGTGCCCTGATGGGTCCGACGCTGTATGACCGCGTGCTCGCGGTCAACTCGTTCGGCACCAAGACCGTGCTGCTGATCGGCCTCATGGGCTTCGTCATGGGCCGATCGGACTTCCTGGATATCGCGATCCTCTACACGCTGATCAATTTCGTCTCGACCATCGCGGTGCTGAAATTCTTCCGCTACCGCTCCTTCCAGGTGCCGCTGGCCCGGCGGGGCGAGTCCCGGGCCGAGGCGCCGGTCACCGGGGGCGAGCCCAATGCCTGAAGCCGCCAGCCTCATGCCGCTTGACTGGAACACGATACGCGTCGCCCTTGGCGGCGCGCTCAGCCTGCTCGGCGCGCTGCTCTGCATTGTCGGCACCATCGGCGTCCTGCGCTTTCCGGACGTGTACACCCGCCTGCATGCCGCCTCGATCACGGATACGTCAGGCGCCGGCTTCGTGCTGTTCGGCATCGCCCTGATGGCGCCGGACTGGATCGTCCTGGTCAAGATCGTATGTATCCTGATTTTCCTGATGCTGACGAGTGCGACCAGCTCCCACGCGCTGGCGAACGCGGCGCTGACGGCTGGCCTGCAGCCGAAGATCGGCTCGATGCGCAAGGGTCCGCATGAAGACGAGGCGTCGCCATGAGCAGTGAAGTCATGGGCGAAGCGTCCCTCTCGATCATCGGTGTGTTGCTGCTCTGCCTCCTCTTCGTGATGGGGGTCGCCATCGCGCGCCTGCGCAACCTGTTCGCGATCGTGATTCTGTCGGGCATCTATTCGCTGGTCTGCGCCGCCTGGTACATCCTCGTGGACGCGGTGGATGTCGGCTTCACCGAGGCCGCCGTCGGCGCCGGCATGTCCACGGTCGTGCTGCTCGGCGCCATCCTGCTGACCTCGCGCACGGCCAAGCCCGAACGCCGCCTCGCGCGGCTCGGGCCGTTCGCCGTCTGCGTCGCGGCCGGTGCCTTGCTGATCTACGCCACAGCCGATCTGCCGGCGGTGGGCGACGCAGGTTCGCCCGCCAATGCCGGCGTCGGCCTCACCTATCTCAAGATCAACTGGGCCGATACCGGCGTGCCGAACGTCGTCACCTCCGTGCTCGCAAGTTACCGCGGCTTCGATACGCTCGGCGAGACCGTGGTCGTGTTCATCGCCGGTCTGGCGGTCGTCCTGCTGCTCGGCTTCGGCGAACGCGCGTTGGGCGAGACGCTCCGTAAGCGGAAGAAGGAGGACGAGACGCCATGAAAAGCGACCATCACCTGATCCTCCGCGTCATCGCCAAGTGCCTCCTGCCGCTGATCACGATCTATGCCTTCTATGTTCAGTTCCACGGCGAAGTCAGCGCCGGCGGCGCGTTCCAGGCGGGCATCGTGCTGGCGGTAACGGTCATTCTGTACGCGTTGATCTTTGGCCTTGCCGAGGCGATGCGCGCCGTGCCGCCCTGGTTCGCGCGCGGCCTCGCCGCCCTGGGGGTTCTGGTTTACGGCGGCGTCGGCGTCTGGGCGATGGTGCAGGGCGGGCAATACCTTGAATACCAGGCGCTCTTCAACGAGCCGCCCGGCGGGCATGACGGCCAGCATGCGGGTATCATCCTCGTCGAACTCGGCGTGCTCTTCGCGGTCGCCGGCGCCATGGTGTCGATCTTCTACGCCCTCGCGGGCCGGGTCGCCGAAATCCGGGACGAGGACTGGTAGCCATGTGGGACATCATCCTCGAGCGCGGTAGCTATTGGGCGATCATCGGTGTGATGATGATCGGCCTCTACATTGCCTTTTCGGCTGAGAACCTGATCAAGCGCCTCGTCGGCCTGTCGATGTTCCAGACGACGATCTGCCTGTTCTACGTCCAGCTCTCGAATGTCGCGAACGCCACCGCGCCTATCCTCCTGCCGGACGACATGCCAAAGGGCGCCTATGGCGCTGAGCGTGTCGCGGACCTCGCGCACGCCTATTCGAATCCCCTTCCGCATGTCCTGATGCTGACGGCCATCGTCGTGGGCGTCGCCACGCTGTCGCTCGGCCTGGCGCTGATCGTGCGCATCAACGAAGCCTACGCCACCATCGAGGCGGACGAGATCCGCGCGTCCGATGTCGAGGTCCAGTTGGCCGAAGACGCTGACGCCGCCAGAACCGGCGGCGAGGTGGTGATATGATCCTCGAAACCGTGTTGGTCTCGGCGCCGGACTGGGCGGTCCGGCATGCCGCCGTCCTGATCGTCGTCGTCCCGATGTTGCTGGCGCCGCTCCTGGCGCTCAGCCCCAGCAACCGCCTGGCCTGGGTCCTCACCATCGCCGGCACAGCCGCCGCCTTCTGGTTCTCGCTGATCCTGCTCGCGATCATCCAGGAAGTCCCCGGCAGCGCGATCAGCTACGCGCTGGGCAACTGGCCGCCGCCCATCGGCATCGAGTTCCGGATCGATGCACTGAATGCCATGATCCTTGTACTGATTACAGGCATGGGCATGCTGGCCTCGATCTTCGCCTGGCCCACGCTTGCGGCCGAATTTCGGGGCGAGCGGCTGAACCTCTTCCTGTGCGCCTTCCTGCTCTGCTTTGCCGGGCTGGCCGGCGTTGCGGCCACCGGGGACGCGTTCAACCTCTTCGTCTTCCTCGAAGTCAGCTCGCTGGCGACCTACGTGCTGGTTGCCATGGGTGCCGGCAAGGACCGCCGCGCGCTGCCCGCCGCCTTCGACTACCTGATTATGGGCACCCTCGGCGCCAGCTTCTACGTCATCGGCGTCGGCCTGATCTACGCGGCCACCGGTACGCTGAACATGGCGGACATCGCGGCGCAGCTGCCCGCGCTTTCGGGCAACCGCAGCGTCCAGGCGGGCCTCGCCTTCATCATCGTAGGCCTTGGCCTGAAAGCCGCGATGTGGCCGCTGCACCAATGGCTGCCGAACGCCTATGCCTTTGCGCCGGGCTTTGTGGCGATGTTCCTGTCGGCGACGGCCACCAAGGTGGCGCTCTATGCGCTCATCCGCTGGCTGTTCACGATCTTCCAGCCGGAACTGGCGTTCGAGGCGGCGCTGCTGAAATGGGTGCTGGCGCCGCTGGCGATGGCGGCCATGCTGATCTGCAGCGTTCAGGCGATCTTCCAGAGCGATGTCCGGCGGATGCTGGCCTATTCCTCGGTGGCTCAGGTCGGCTACATTCTGCTTGGCATCTCGGTCGGCACCGCCGCGGGCGTGTCGGCGGGCCTGTTGCACCTGTTCAACCATTCGCTCATGAAGGGCGCGCTGTTCATGGCGGTGGCCGGCATCTGCCTCGCCTACCAGGCCCGCACCATCCGGGATTTTGCCGGTCTCGGCCGCTCGGCGCCGTTTACCATGGCGGCCTTCGGCATCGCCGGTCTGTCGCTGATCGGCGTGCCGCTCACCGCGGGTTTCATCTCCAAGATGCAGCTGGGCTATGCTTTGCTGGACCAGGGTTGGTGGTGGGCGGTGGCGGTCCTTGTCTTCGCGAGCTTTCTCGCGGTGTTCTATATCGGCCGGATCTTGCAGGCGGTCTTCTTCGAGCCGCCTCTCAATCCGCGAAAGAATAACAAGGAGGCGCCGCTGCTGCTGCTGATCCCGCTCTGGATCCTGGCGCTGGCGAACATCTTCTACGGCATCGACGCGAGCTTCCCGGCCGGCTTGGCGGCGGACGGCGCTGCGGCGGCCCTCGCACTGGGGGCGCCGCAATGACGCCCCAGCTTCTGATCGCCGCCGCGCTTTGCCTGCCGCTGCTGGTCGCGGTTGGCGTCGCGCTCTTCGGCAAGGTGCCGACGCTGCGCGAAGGCGTCACCATCGCAGGCGCGGTCGCGCTCTTCGCGGTGGTCATCCAGCTCACCTTGCTGGTCGCGGGCGGCGCGCGTCCGGAACTCTACATCGGCGAGACCGTTCCCGGCCTTGCCATCGCCTTCAAGCTGGAGCCGCTTGGCGCGCTCTTCGCGGTCGTGGCCAGCGGCCTGTGGATCGTCAACTCGTTCTACTCGATCGGGTACATGCGCGGGAACCGCGAGCGTAACCAGACGCGCTTCTACATCTGCTTTGCGCTTGCCCTCTGCGGCGCGATGGGCGTTGCGATGGCGGGCAATCTCTTCACGCTCTTCATCTTCTACGAAGTGCTGACCCTGTCGACCTATCCACTGGTGGCCCACAGGGGCGACGCCGCCGCCCAGCGCGGGGCCCGCATCTACCTGCTCACCTTGCTGGGCACCTCGATCGGCTTCTTCCTGATGGCGATCATCTGGACCTGGGTGGTCGCCGGTCAGCGGCTGGACTTCATCGAGGGCGGCCTGCTCGCCGATGCCGGTCTGTCGCCCTTTGTCTCGAGCGCGCTGCTCGTCCTGTTCGTGTTCGGCGTCGGCAAGGCGGCGCTGATGCCGTTCCATTTCTGGCTGCCCAGCGCGATGGTCGCCCCGACGCCTGTCTCCGCGCTGCTGCACGCTGTTGCGGTCGTGAAGGCCGGCGTCTTCACGATCATGAAAATCTCCGTGTACGTGTTCGGGGTTGATCTTTTGCAGGCGACGCCCGCGCGCGATGTGCTGCTCGGTGTCGCCGGTTTCACCATCATCGCCGCCTCGCTGATCGCCCTCACGCAGGACAACCTGAAATCCCGGCTCGCCTACTCCACCATCGCGCAGCTCGCCTATGTCACCCTCGGCGCCTTGCTCGCGGTGGAGGCCGGCGCGCTCGGCGGCTCGCTGCAGATCGCCGCGCACGCCGCCGCCAAGATCACGCTCTTCATGTGCGCCGGCGCCATCTATGTCGCGACCGGCCTGACCACAGTGTCCAGCATGCAGGGCCTCGGCCGGAAGATGCCGCTGGTGTTCACCGCCTTCTTCATCGCCTCGCTCTCGATCATCGGCCTGCCACCCTTCGGCGGCATGTGGCCGAAATACGAACTGCTGCAGGGCGCTGCCGATATCGGCAATGGCTGGATACCTGCCGTGCTGATCCTCTCGGCACTTCTCAACATCGCCTACCTCCTGCCGGTCGCGATCCTCGCCCTGATGCCGCTGCCGGGCACGCCGCCAGCGAAGGAGTTCAAGCGCCCCGGCGGCGCCCCCGCGCTCACGGTGGCGGCGCCGCTCTTCACCGCCGCGCTCTGCGTGGTCCTCTTCTTCGCGGCCGGCCCCATCGGCGACTTCCTGCGCCCGGCCTTCGCGGCGGGCAGCGCGCCCGGCCTTGAGGAGTTCCGATGACCGACGACACGCCCCCCGTCCGCGATGCTTCCGGCCGCTTCGTCAAGCAAGCCACGGAAACCGTCAACGCCCTGTCGCGCACCACCGGTGAAGGCGTCCATCCGATGGGCAAGATCCTGTTCGGCTGGACCGAGGCGAAGGGCATCGGCACCGTCCTCCTGTATGGCACCGGCATCCTCTCCGTCCTGCTGATCCTGGCCGACCTGGTGGTGGACCGCCACGAGAAGATCAACGCCGCCAGCCTCTTTGGCTTCTACGGTTTCTTCGGTTTTGCCGCGCTCGGCTTCGCCGTGCTGATGGGCTGGCCGCTCGGCCGCCTCCTGCGCCGCGGCGAGGACTATTACGGCGATGGCACCGCGCCGCCCGCCGACATCGATCCCGAGATCGCCGAGTCCGGCCCGGTTAACGGCAAGTCCGGGGGAGGCAGCTGATGTCCTTGCTCCTGACACAGATCAATCCGGGCTGGCTGCTGGTCGCCGCCGGCCTTGTCGCCATGCTGGTCAGCGTGAAGGCCGTCCGCCAGGCGATCACGCTCCTCGCGCCCGTCGGCGCGATCCTCCTGCTCGCCACGGCCCAGCACGGCGTCGATCACCTCTCGCAGGATGTCCTCGGCCTCACGCTCTCGTTCTACAGGGTGGACAGCCTCAACTTCATCTTCGGCCTCGCCTTCCTCATCGCCGCGCTGCTGAATGCCATCTATGCGCTGCATACGGACGACCGGATGCAAGACGGCGCGGCGCTCGTCTATGCCGGCTCGGCGGTCGCCGCGACCTTCGCGGGCGACCTGATGACGCTCTTCATCTTCTGGGAGCTGACGGCCGTCGCCTCGGTCTTCCTGGTGCTGCAGGCCGGCACGCGCGCCGCCTACTTCGCCTCGATGCGCTACCTTGCCGTCCAGGTCCTGTCCGGCCTCCTGCTGCTCACCGGCATCGCCGCCGTCTGGAACGCCACCGGCAGCCTCTCGCTCACTGCCTTCACCAGCCTCGAGCAGCCCGGCGCCCTCGCCATCTTCCTCGCCTTCGGCATCAAGGCGGCGTTCCCGTTCCTCCACAACTGGCTGCAGGATTCCTATGCCAAGGCCAGCGTGGTCGGCGCGGTTGTCCTGTCCGCCTTCACCACCAAGCTCGCGGTCTATGCCTTCGCGCGCTTCTTCCCCGGCCATGACGAACTGATCTGGATCGGCGCGGCGATGACCGTCTTCCCGGTCTTCTTCGCCGTCATCGAGAACGAC
>JAIXRO010000167.1 GCA_027485145.1 Hyphomonadaceae bacterium
GACCAGATCTGGCTCTGGGCGAGCGGCCATGATGGCGGCGGGCCCTTCGCGGAGCTGATCCGGCGCATGGTGCACTGGATGATGAAGGAGCCCGAACTCGAAGAGCGCCGGCTGTCCATGCAGGCCGAAGGCGGCAAGGCGAGCGTGGAGCTGCGCACGCTGCTCGACACCGCGCCGCCGCTCGAAATCGAGACGCCGGACGGCGACACGATCCGCCCCGCCTGGGTCAACAGGGGGCCGGGCAGTTTTTCCGCCGAGGCGCCGATCGACCAGCTGGGCATCTACCGTGCGCGCGCCGGAGGTCTGGAAGCCATCGCGCTGAACGGGCCCGCCAATCCGAGGGAGTACGCGGACCTCACCTCATCCACGAAAGTGATGGAGCCGGTCTCGAAAGCCACCGGCGGCGGCGTGCTGCGCCTCAACAAGGCCGGCACCAACCTTCCGGAAATCCGCCGCATCGGCAATCAGCGCACCGCGGCCGGCAGCAACTGGATCGGCCTGCGCGAGCGCGACGCCTACGCCGTGCGCTCGTCCACCAGCCAGCCCCTGCTGCCCGGCATCCTGGCTGCCGCCGCGCTGGTCCTGATGCTGCTGCTCGCCTGGCGGCGCGAGGGGCGCTAGAGCGATGTCCGCTTCTTCCGTCGGCTGATCAACCAGATCAGCAGGAGCGGCGGAATGGCCGCAAAGGGCGTGACCGAGAACCAGCTGGCATAGCCGCTCATCGCGGAGCCCGTCTCCTTCTGCAGGGCCTCGACCGCAAGCCCTGCGAAGCCGCCAAGCAGCCCGGCCACGAGCGTCATCAGCGATGACAGCAAGGCAAACTGCGCAGCGGTTGCGACCGGATTGGTGAGGCGGCTGGCCCAGGCCACCATCGCGGCATTGGCCATGCCGCCGCTGAAGCCTTCGAAGATCACCGCGCCAATCCAGATCAGCTCGTCCCCGCCGCTCAGCGCCAGGAAGGCGAAGCCGATATTGGAGACGGCCGCAAGAATCAGGGCGATGGCCATGGCCGGAACTGTGCCAAAGCGCAGGCCGATCAGGCCGGCAATCACCACGCCCGCCAGCGTGGCCGGAAAACCGAAGACGGTTCGGGTGGCCGCGATCTGCGGTCCGGTAAACCCGAGATCGATATAGAGCGGCCCGACCATCGATGTGATCAGACCGTCCGGCACGAAGAACAGCGCGACCAGCGGCAGGAACAGGAAGTTCGCCCGCCCGTGATCCTGCCAGAAAACCTTCAGGGGACGGAACAAGGCGGACAGCACACTGGAAATTCCGGTGGCGCGGGCAAAATCCCGCGTCTTGTCCGGCTCCTTCGCAAACCACAGTCCGGCAAGCCCGGAGATGCCGCCGATCGCGGCAAAGGCGTAGGCCATGTTCCAGCCGATCGCAGCGGACGCCGCAAGGATCGGTACGTTGCCGAGAAAGTAGCCGGAGCGCAGGCCGAAGATATAAGCCGAGGCCATCAGGTCCTGCTCTGCATCCGTCGCGCTTTCGATCCGCCAGGCATCCACCGCGATGTCCTGCGTGGCCGCGGCAAACGAGGTGAGCATCGCGAAGGCGGCGAACAAGGCAAGGCCGCCGGACGGGCCGGTCGCCGCCATGCAGAGGATGCCCACCGTCACGAAGATCTGCCCAAGGAGCATCCAGGACCGGCGATGGCCGAGACGCTTGCCGATCCAGGGCAGCTGGATCCAGTCGACGAAGGGCGCCCAGAGGAACTTGGTCGAGATGAAGATGCCCACCCAGCTCATGAATCCGATGGCACTGAGCGCCACGCCTTCGGAGCGGAGCCAGAAGCCGAGCGTGACGGTGACCAGCACCGGCGGCATGCCGGTGGCGATGCCGAGGATCACGGCCAGCGCGACCTTGGGCTGGTTCAGCGACGCCAGGACCTGCCGCATCGACGCGCGCGGGCGTTGCGGCTCGTCCTGGCCGGTGACGATATCGGTCATGTTTCCTCCGGCGCTGCGCATCGCGCCCGCCTCCCCTCTTGTTCGGGGGAGCTGAAACCGGGAGGACGGCAATCGGCCGGATCGTGCCAGCGGCGTTCCGGCTCGGCAAGCGAAAGGTCAGGGGGCGGTGACGAGCCCTTCGAGCAGGGCGGCCTCGCCCGCAAGATCGCACACCATCACACGCGCCGGGTCCTGCGGGCCCGGAAAGGTCAGCCGGCCGCGCGGCGCCACCACGAAGCCGACTTCGCCAAAGTAGGCGGGCGCGCCGATCAGTATCGCAGCCGGCCATCCGGCGGCCTTGCCCGCCTCAAGCGCCGCGCGCGTGACCTTCTGGCCAAGCCGCCCGCCGCGATGCTCGGGCGCCACCGCCACCGGCCCATAGAACAGTGCGCGCGTCCGGGCCGCGCCCACGACCAGCGGCCAGACGCGGCAAACACCCACAACCTCGCCGTTCTCGATCGCCACGCGGTTGATCTCCGGCAGCGAGGCCGAAAACTCGCGCAGCCGCTCTGCCGTCTTGGCAAAGTGGCCGGGGCCGAAGGTACGATCGAAGAGGCCTTCGATCGCATCGGCATGCAGGGCGGGTGTCTCGGGAAGGATATCGGTCATGGCGCGGGCGTCTAAGGCCCATTGGCGCGCCTCGCAAGGACCGGGCGCGAATCAGGCTTCGAAGCGGGCGTCGGGATCGGTCAGCAGCGCGTAGGAGACATGATGCTTCAGCTTCTCGGTCACGTGCGCCGGATCGCCCTGCAGCCCGTCTGGCAATATCGTCTCGCCAAACGTCATGCGGATTTTCGAGCCGCGCTTGTTGAGGAGCTCATGGAACAGCGTGATGTCGCGCAGTTCGTTCGAGAGATCGCACAGAAGGTAATAGAGCGCGGAATTCTGGGCCTCGAGATTGAGGGGAATCACCGGCGCGGCCTGCTTGCGGGCGAGGCCAACGACCGTCGGGAACCAGTCTTTCTCCTCGAGCCGGCCGTCGACCTTGCGCGCAAGACGGCCGGACGGGAAAATCACCACACACTTTTCTTCCTCGAACGCTGCGGCCGCCCGTTTCAGGGTTTCGCGCGCCTTGGCGGGCGAGCGCTTGGCCACGACCCATTCGACTGGAATGATCACGTCCTCGAAGCGCGGATTGACGCGGATGGCGTCCGCATTGGCGAAAAAGATGATATCGCTGCGTTTGCGCTTCAAAAGGTCCCAGACCGCGACACCGTCCGCCAGCCCGGTCGGATGATTGGCCGCGACGATACAGCGTCCGGTGGCGGGCAGGCGGTCAAGTCCGCTGACCGACATGTCGAAGGATAGCTGGCGCGACAGCAGGTCAAACGATTCGCGCCCGTTCAGTTGCACGAGTTCGTCGGCCATTGCCCGCGCCTTGCGGTAGCCTAGCATCGAATAGAGGATCGGGCGCGCCACCGGCCAGGCAGCGCTGGCGCGCAGTTTCGGGCAGCGTTCCTCGATCAGCACATCGACAATATGCGCGCCTGGCCGGGATTCGGCGCCTGCGAAGGCAGACTTCGCGCGGGATTTGGCCAGGGCGGCGGCGATTTCTTCGGTCATTCTGCGCCTCTCGGCCCCTTCGGCGGGGAAATGTTCCGCATCTCTGGCAGCATAGGCCGAGCCGGAAAGCGTGCAAAGGGCGGCGGACGCCCGAAATTATTCCCCGGAATTGTGCAAACAGAGCGATTTTTCAGGTTTCTGAAAGTTTCGATTTACCAAGGCGCAAGACGCGCGTGGCATGGTCAACCCATCAAGGGGGCCAGCCTGGCGCTTCAGCCCTCCAGCCAGTGTCCTGATCGAGGTAGTTGTAGATGAAAGTTCTGTGGGTAGAGGATCATGAGCCGGTGCGCGACATGCTGGCGATTGCCGCCGACAAGGCGGCGCGCGCGCGGGTTCAGGTGGATCTGGTGATGGCGCCGACGCTGATGGCCGCCGAAACGCGCCTGCGCCTCGAGCGTTTCGACCTTGTCGTGCTCGATCTCGGCCTGCCCGACAGCATGGACCCCGACATGACGATCGCCCGCGTCGCCAACATGGGCAAGTACCGGATCGCCGTCGTGTCCTCGATGGAAGGCCGTGACCAGGCCGTCGCCTCGGCGGCCCGCTGCGGCGCCAATATCCACCCGCAAGCGGTGTTCAAGGCCAACCTGCCCTTCAACCGCTTCATTCAGCGTCCCGAAACCTTCGAGGACTTCTTCATGGAGCTGATGCCGGCCGCAGGCGCCGTGCCGGCCCCCCGCTCGGTGCGGGCCGCCTGATCGCCGCGCTTGCCGTCAGCAGCCTTCGATTGCTAAGCCGCCCGGGAGAAGGCTTCCGGGCGGTTTGTCGTTCCGGAGCCTGAGGACCGGGATCAGACGATGGACAGCCTTTTCGCCTCGCCCGTGACGATGGGCCTGCTCGCCCTCAATATCGTGGCCAGCATGATCGCCTTCTCGAACCAGACCTTCATGTCGCAGAACGTCCTCTGGGTCGGCCCGATGCGCGACAAGGGCGAGTGGTACCGGGGCCTCAGCTCCGGCTTCCTCCACGTCAACCAGTTCCACCTCTTCCTGAACATGTACGGCCTGTGGATGTTCGGCCCGATCTGCGAAGGTGTGCTGGGCGGGCTGGGCTTTGCCATCGTGTATTTCGCCTCGCTGATCGGCGGCAGCGCCTGGGCCTATGTGCAGAACCGCAATGAACCGGACTACCGCGCCGCGGGGGCGTCCGGCGCGCTTTCGGGCATGATCCTCGCCTTCTGCCTGTTCGAGCCCTTTGCCGTCCTGCTCGCCTTCTTCGTGATCCCGATGTGGGGCATCGTGTTCGGCGTGCTCTACGTCGTGTTGAGCTATGTCTTTTCGCTGCGGGCCGACCGGATCATCGGCCATGAAGCCCACCTTGGCGGCGCCGTCGCCGGCGTGATCGCCACGCTGCTGGTGCGGCCGGAGACGCTGGGCGAGTTCATCGCGCAAGCCTCTCAGCGTTTCGGCTGACGCCAGCATGGGCAGCGTCCGGGCAAGGTACGACGAACGCGTCGCTTCCGGCGCGCTGACAGGCGACGCGGCTCAGGCCGAAGCCGCCAGCCGCCTCGATGCGCTCGCGCTGGCGCTTGCGAAGCCGCCGAAGCGCGGCCTGTTCGGCAAGGCGCCGGAACCGGTCCGCGGGATCTATCTCTGGGGCGGCGTCGGGCGCGGCAAGTCTATGCTGATGGACCTGTTCTTTGCCGAAGCGAAAATCTCGCCCAAGCGCCGCGTCCACTTCCACGAATTCATGGCCGAAGTGCACGAGCGCCTCGATGTCTGGCGCAGGATGAGCGACGCAGACCGCAAGCGCTCCCCCTGGCGCGTCAAGGACGCCGGCGATGACCCGATTGCCCCAGTGGCGAAGCAGATCGCCAGCGAGGCCCACCTCCTGTGCTTCGACGAATTCCAGGTCACGCAGATCGCCGACGCCATGATCCTGGGTCGCTTGTTCGACGCGGTGTTCGCGCACGGCGTCACGGTAGTCGCCACCTCCAACCGCACACCCGATGATCTGTACAACGACGGCATCAACCGCGCCCTGTTCCTGCCCTTCATCGAACGCCTGAAGGCGCGCTGCGAGGTCGTCGAACTGGCCAGCGCGCGTGACTACCGGCTCGACCGGCTGGTCGAGGCGCCGGTCTGGTACGCGCCGCTCGGCGCCGGCAGTTCGGCGGCGCTGGACCTTGCCTGGACCCGGCTGACGCTCGGCGCCGAGCCGCGGCAGTGCGTGCTGACGATCAAGGGCCGCAAGCTCGACGTCTCCCGCGAGGCGGCGGGCGTCGCGCGGTTCACCTTCGAGGAGCTCTGCGCGCGTCCGCTCGGCTCGCTCGATTACCTGGCCATCGCCGCAACCTTTCACACCCTGATCCTCGAGAGCATCCCCCTGCTCACCCCCGACCGGCGCAACGAGGCGGCCCGCTTCGTCAGCCTGATCGACGCGCTCTACGAGGCTCGCACCAAGCTCGTCGCCAGCGCCGCCGCCGAGCCGGACCGGCTCTACCCGGACGGCGACGGCGCCTTCGAATTCCAGCGCACCGCGAGCCGCCTCTTCGAGATGCGCTCCGCCGCCTACATGGCCGAGGAACGCCGGGGCGTTGCCGAGGCTTGATCAAGGTTAAAAAGGCCTTCCGGCAACCCTTCCACACGCTCGCCCCAATTCCTATTTATGCAAAAGCGCGATGGATCAATTGCGCGTCCCCGGCGGCGACGTTGCTGCGAGGCAGGACTAAGGTGCCGGGGTAGTTCGAAAGCAGAAGCGGGCCGCCGAAAACGGGACCCTGCTCTCATAAGGAGGACGACACATGGCCAATACGCCAACCAAAGCCGGATCGGTTGCCCTCAGTCCAGAACAGGGACTGAGCCGGTATCTCAGCGAGATCCGCAAGTTTCCGATGCTCGAGAAGAACGAGGAATTCATGCTCGCCCGCCAGTGGCGCGACCATGAAGACACCGAGGCCGCCGAACGGATGGTCACCTCGCACCTGCGCCTCGTGGCGAAGATTGCGATGGGCTATCGCGGCTACGGCCTGCCGATGGCCGAAGTGATTTCCGAAGGCAACGTCGGCCTGATGCAGGCGGTCAAGAAATTCGACCCCGAGAAGGGCTTCCGCCTCGCCACCTATGCGATGTGGTGGATCCGCGCCGCGATCCAGGAATACATCCTGCGCAGCTGGAGCCTCGTGAAACTCGGCACCACAGCCGCGCAGAAGAAGCTGTTCTTCAACCTGCGCCGCCTGAAGGGCGAGATGAAGGCCCTCGACGAGGGCGACCTGCGCCCCGAGCAGGCCCAGCTGATCGCCGAGAAGCTCAATGTCACCGAGGCCGAAGTCTACTCGATGAACGGGCGCATGTCCGGTTCGGACGCCTCGCTCAACGTGCCGATGGGCGCGGACGGCGACATGGAATGGCAGGACTGGCTGGCGGACGACGAACCCGGCACGGCGGAAACCTTCGCCAACCGCCAGGAACTCGACAGCCGCATGGAACTGCTGACGCGCTCGATGGAGGACCTCTCCGAGCGGGAGCGTCACATCCTGACCGAGCGCCGCCTGATCGACGAGCCGAAGACGCTGGAAGAACTCTCCGACCAGTACGGCGTAAGCCGCGAACGCATCCGCCAGATCGAAGTGCGCGCGTTCGAGAAGCTGCAGAAGACGATGAAACGCCTCGCCAAGGAACAGGGCCTCCCGGTTGGCGACTGAGGCCGCAAACCTCGTAACCATCACAGACAGCCGCGACCCGAGGGTCGCGGCTTTTCTGTCTGTCCGCGAGCGCGACCTGACGGGCGGCCATGGCGGCCGGTTCATCGTGGAGGGCAAGGTCACGCTGGAAATCCTGCTGACGCGCGGGCGGTTCGCCATCGAAAGCCTCTTCCTGTGCGAGACGCGGCTGGCACCACTCGCCGGCCTGCTGGCGCGGGTGCCGGAGGGCGTGCCGGTCTATGTCGCGCCGCAGGATGTGATGGACGCCGTGGCGGGCTTTCCCATGCACCGCGGCGTGCTCGCCTGCGGACGGAAAGGCGCGCCGCTGACACCGGCCGATATTCTGCCTGCGGAGGGTCCGGCGACCGCGCTGCTGCTCGCGGGCCTCTCCAACCATGACAATGTCGGCGCCTGTTTCCGCAACGCCGCCGCGTTCGGCGCCGATGCCGTGCTGCTGGACGAAACCTCCTGCGACCCGCTTTACCGCAAGGCGATCCGTGTCTCGTCCGGCAGCGCGCTATGGATGCCCTTCGCACAGGGCGGCACAAGCGGCCAACTGATCGAAGCGGCCGAAGCGCGCGGTTACGACGTCTGGGCGCTGACCCCGAGCGCCGAGGCAGAGCCCCTGCCCTCGGTGCGCATTCCCGAGCGCGTGGCGCTGCTGATGGGCGCCGAGGGACCGGGCCTTCCGCGCGACCTGATCGC
Source organism: Hyphomonadaceae bacterium (assembly GCA_027485145.1). Taxonomy (GTDB): domain Bacteria; phylum Pseudomonadota; class Alphaproteobacteria; order Caulobacterales; family Hyphomonadaceae; genus Hyphomonas. Next base: position 7,867 of record JAIXRO010000167.1, read on the forward strand.
CCGCGCCCGGCCCGTACGCATTCCGATGGCGGACGGTTTTGACAGCGTGAACGTGGCCACCGCCGCCGCGCTGGCGCTGAGCCACGTCTTCAGCCAGCGGAAATTCGGCGCATAAGTTTTCGCTTGCGCCTCACTTTGCATCCTCTTCGCCACTCTCCCAAAACTTTTTTTCCTGTCACCCCGGCGAAAGCCGGGGCCCTTTGAGGGATCAGAAATCGCACTGCGATTTCCCCGAAAAGGCCTGTTTTCCAAAGGAAAACTGGCTCAGTCCGC
>JAIXRO010000143.1 GCA_027485145.1 Hyphomonadaceae bacterium
ACGCGGTCGTTCGGCTGGAAGTTTTCGCGCGGGATACCGTCATTGCGGCGGATGATGCCTTCGGCGCGTCCGAGATCGACGATCACATGGCCATACTCGACGCGCTTGACGATGCCGTTGATGACGTCGCCGACGCGGTCCTTGTATTCCGTGTACTGACGCTCGCGCTCGGCATCGCGCACCTTTTGCGTGATCACCTGCTTGGCGGTCTGGGCAGCGACGCGGCCGAAATCGAAGGGCGGAAGCTCCTCCTTCAGTTCGCTGCCGATTTCGAGCGCGGGATCGATCCGCTTGGCTTCGGCGAGGCGCAACTGCTTGGCTTCGTCTTCGAAGTTGTCGTCCGCGACGACCGTCTGGACGCGCCAGAGCGTCTGCTCACCGGTCGCCGTGTCGATCCGGGCGCGGATGTCGTGCTCCTGACCATACTTGGCCTTGGCGGCTTTCTCGATGGCTTCCTGCATCGCTTCGATGACGATGCGCTGGTCGATCGATTTTTCTTCTGCGACCGCTTTGGCGATCTGCAGGATTTCAAGCCGGTTGGCGGAAACGCCTACGGTGCTCATTGGAGATCTCCTGTCTCTTCTTCGTCTGTGTCGTCGTCTGTCTCGTCGATCTCGAAATCGGCGAGGGTGTCTTCGTCTTCGTCCGGCTGGGGCGGCAGGTTGCCGGCCGCACGTGCCGCTTCGATCAGTTCATCGGTCAGCACGAGGCTCGCCCGGCTCATCTCGTGAACACCGGCGACGAGTTCGGTCTCGTCATCGAGTTCGATATGCACGCCGTCCTCGTCCTCGGAGACGATGGTGCCCGTGAACCGGCGGCGGCCATCAATGGGACGCGCGAGTTCGATCCGCGCGGAATGCCCGGTCCAGCGCGCGAAATCGCCGGGCCGGGTCAGCGGGCGGTCGATACCCGGGGTCGAGACTTCCAGAAGGTAGGCCTCCGGGATCGGATCGGCATCGTCCAGCACCGGGTTGATGGCGCGGCTGAGGCGGGCGCAGTCTTCAACGTCCGTCGGCGCGCCCCCTGCCCGCTCCGCCATCACCTGAAGGTGGGGGCGCCGGCCGCCCGACACACGCAGGCGGACGATCTCCATGCCGAGCTTGTCCGCGACGGGGCGGAGAATCTCCAGCAGGCGGCGTTCCTGTTCGGTGAGGGCGATCATGAAGGCAAGGCAAATCCGGGCAAAGAAAAACGGCGGACCCGTTTCCGGACCCGCCGCCGATATATTTCGACTTGGGGGCTAGATAATCCCGAAAGGGCGATCTGTCGAGGGGGATACTGAGCCCGAAAAGAAACGGCGGCCGGGAGACCCGGCCGCCGCGCCCTGACCCTTTTGGGGCCGTCTTGCCTAGAGGATTTTCAGGTCCACAGCCGAGGTCTTGCCGCGGCGTTCGTCCTTGTGCAGTTCATAGGCGATCGCCTGGTTTTCTGCGAGGGTGCGCAGACCCGAACGCTCAACAGCCGAAATGTGGACGAACACGTCTGCGCCGCCCTCATCCGGCTTGATGAAGCCGAAACCCTTCTGGTCGTTGAACCACTTAACTTTTCCGGTTGCCATAATGGCCTTCCTTTACCGTTCCGGGCCGCGACAAGCGCGGGATTGCGCCGTGCCGGTGCCCATCGAAATCGGGGGAGGGAAAGTCATTGCCGTCGGTCTGACGGGGTCTTGATATTCAGACCGACCGGTTTCGATGCGACGGATTAGGCCACAAGACGGGCAAATCGTCAATAAAGCCGATTATTTCAGATGCACCTGAAGTCGTACCAGACGGGCGCGCAATCGCCGAGCTTCTTGGTTTCATAGCGCGTGGTGACATGATCCGATGGCGGACGGCGCCAGTCGTCAGCAGCCTCGGCCGTCCATTCGAACCCGCCCTGTCCGAGAAATGTCAGAAGCGCTTCATCGGCATAACTCGCCACGTCGGTGGCGAAGCGAGCCTGCCCCCCGGGCACGAGTACGCGGCGGAGCGCCGCGGCAAAGTCCGGCTGCACGAGGCGGCGCTTCTGCTGGCGGCGCTTCGGCCAGGGGTCCGGAAACAGGATGAAGGCGCGCTCGATCGAGGCAGGGGCAAAGGCGTCCAGCAACAGGCGCGCATCGTCCGGCCACAGACGGACATTCGTCAGATTGTTGTCTTCGATCCCTGCAAGGGCCTTGGCGACGCCTTCGACAAACGGCTCGCAGCCGATGAAGCCGGTCTCCCGATGGACAGCCGCCTGGGAAACAAGGTGTTCGCCGCCGCCGAAGCCGATTTCCAGCCAGACCGCGCGGGCGCCGGAAAACAAGGTGCGCGGGTCGAGCCCGTCCGCGACCGGCGCCGGGAGGCGCCATCGATCCAGCTGTGTATCCAGCAGGTTTTGCTGGCGCGGCGACAAGGCACGGCCGCCCGTCCGGCCAAACGTGCGGATCGGTCGATCTCTCAAGGCATCTGGATCGGACGAGGCCATGGTGGGCAAGCGTTCAGTCCTGGCCGGACCGGTTATCGAAAGCAGAAGCGGCTGCACGGACGGTATTGAGAAGCGACTTGCGCAGGGAGACGTCCTCGATCTTCTGAAAGGCCGAGATCAACTCCAGCATTTCCGGCGTCATCACCGGGGCATGGGGCTCGTCTTCGTCCTCGGAGAATTCGGCCGTTTCCGCCTCCAGGAACTCTTCAGCCCCCTCGAAGAAATAATTGATCGGCACACCGAGCACGCCCGAGATCTCGAACAGTCGTCCGGCGGAGACGCGGTTGACGCCCTTTTCGTATTTCTGAACCTGCTGGAATGTCAGTTCAAGGAGTTCACCCAGCCGTTCCTGGGTCAGCTTCAGCTCACGGCGGCGCCACCGGATTCTTTGTCCGACAACCCGGTCGATCCCGCTCGGCAGTTTGCTGTCGGTCATTGGTCATCCATTCGCGCGCGGCGCATCGCTGACGACAGACTTAGCGCCTCCAACTGACGAAGGCCAGTATGGCGAAGATGCACAGGCTGAACCAGAACAGCACGGCGCCGAACCGGGTCTGGAACACGGTGGGCGGCGCCGGTTCCGGGATGCGGTCGCGGCCATAGCTTGCTGACCAGCCGTCTGGCGCTGTTTCTGCCGGCAGCGTGCGCATCGTCTCGCGGCCATAGCCATCGACAATCCCGGATGCGCCCCGGTTGGCCGCACGCACGAGCGGAAGGCCGGTTTCGATGGCGCGGTACCGGTTCTGGGCATAGTGCTGGGCGGGGCCCATGCCGCCGCCGAACCAGGCATCGTTCGAGATCAGGACGATCCATTGCGCCCGGTCCGTCAGGTTGGCCTGCCGCGTGATTTCCGGGAACAGGCCTTCATAACAGATCAGCGCCACGAAAGGCGGCATCGCGCCGGTATCGATCGCCGTTGGACCGCCCCCGGGACGGAAACCGGAGGCGGCGAGCCGCTGGGTTGTCGGCGGCAGCAACGCGGCAAACTGGCGCCCGAACGGAATGAAATCGACGGCAGCGAGTTCACCGAATGGCACCAGACGGTGCTTGTCATACAGCGACACCGGGCCGGTCTGGTTGGCCTTGGCGTCGAGCACGGCGAGGCTGTTGTAATAGACGGGGGTCTCGTCGGTGAACCATTCATACCGGGTCGCGCCCACGATCAGTGTGCGCTCTCCGATGTAAGATGAAATCGCGTCCAGCCCGTCGGCTTCCTGAAGCAGGAAGCCGGGCACGGCGCCCTCCGGCCAGACGACGATGTCACCGGGCTTGCTGTCCGGGTATGTCAGCATACGAACATATTCGTTCAGGACCGGTGCGGATTCGAGCCGGTCCCATTCGGCCTGCGGCACGCCGGCATCCATGATGACGACCGGCTGATCGGTCAGCGGAGAGGTGGCGGCAATGCGCTCGGCCCCCCAGGCCCAGCCAATGGCCAACAAGACCACCGCGCCAAAGGACGGCGACAACCGGAGTCCAAGACCGCGCGCGTCCCGCGTGTCCACCAAGGCGGCGGGGGCCGCCATCACGAACACCGTGAGCAGCGTCAGCCAGTAGACGCCGCCGAGCGAGGCGGCCTGCGAGAAGGCGCCGCCCGGGATCCAGGTCGTGCCCGGAAGGTTCCAGGGGAACCCGCCGAACAGATGCCCGCGGGTCCATTCGGCGATCGAGAAGAACAGCGCGAAGACGAAGATGCGGGAGGGCGACGCCGACCAGAACGCGCCGGCCATCGCCATGAAGGCGCCCCAGATCATGCCCATGCCGGCGGGCAAGACGATCAGCGGCAACCAGATGAAGACGAGATGCTGTTCCGGGTTCACGAGGAAGGGCAGCGCCGTCCAGTGCATGCTGACGAGGAAGAATCCGGTACCGAACGCCCATCCCCGGAAAGCGACCGCCCTGCCCCAGCGCTTGTGCGCGCGGGCCCCGTCGATCATCCAGATCAGGCCCGGCAGGGAAACCGCAAGCGCCGCGCTGAAGTGGAACGGCGCAAAGGCGAAAGCCGCCAACGCACCGAACAAGGCTGCCGTGCCGGCCGCTGGCCAGCCCTTCATCCGGGCGAGAGACTCGTGCAGAGGGCCCAGGGCTGTGAAGCCGTGGCTGCGAACCGCTTCGGACATGGGGGCTACTCCTCGCGCGTCAGGGAGGCCGGCGCTTCCGGCATGTGTAGCCTGAGCCGGCGGATACGTCGCGTATCTGCTTCCAGGATTTCGAAGGCGGTGCCGCCAGGATGACGGAGCACGTCTCCCTGGACGGGCATCTTGCCAGCCAGCGCGACGGCAACGCCGCCAAGCGTGCCGATCTCCGCGTCATTTCCGGGTAGGCTGAGATCAAGTCCCGACTTGGCGGCGAACTCATCGAGATCGGTGCGCGCATCGGCCTCCCAGATCGCATCGCTGCGCTGCAGGAACAGCGGCTCGTCATCGTCGTGCTCGTCCTCGATATCGCCGACGATGACTTCGACGAGATCCTCGAGCGTGATCAGACCATCGGTGCCGCCATACTCGTCCACGACGAGGGCGAGATGGAGGCGGGAAGCCTGCATCTTCACCAGAAGATCCGCCAGCCGCATCGAGGGCGGCACATAGAGAACGTCCCGGCGCAAATGGTCGAGCGGACGCTCACCTGGCGTAACGCCCTTCGCAATGTCCCCGACAACGTCCTTGATGTGAACAAAGCCGATGGGATCGTCGAGCGTTTCGCGGAACACGGGCAAACGCGAATGGGTCACCTCGGCGAAGTACTGCAGCAGTTCAGGAAACGCGATCCCGGCTTCGACCGCCTTGATCTCTGCACGTGGGACCATCGCATCCATCACGCGCTGCTGCTGGAACTGGGCAAGGCGCAATCGCATGACCTGCGGCGCCGTTTGCCCTGAGCGGTCTTCAGCCTCTGGTTCTGACCGGCTGGATTTGCGTCTCAGTCCGAAGAAGCTGAGTAATCGGTCAGATGGCGGGTCGCCGGAAGAAGAATCGGAATCACTCATCGGGAGCTGTATCACTCAGAAGATAGGGGTTGGCGATACCCAACGACGCGAGCGCGCGAATCTCCCGCGCCTCCATTCTGGACGCTTCGTCGGGCGTTTCGTGGTCATGACCAAGCAGGTGAAGATAGCCGTGAATCAGCAGGTGCGTGAGGTGATCGCCGAGCGCCTTGCCTTGAACGGCAGCGTCGCGCGAGGCGACACCATGCGCCACAGCGATGTCGCCCAGCAAAGGCCGATCCATAGGCAGGGCCGGAAAAGACAAGACATCCGTCGGCTTGTCCTTGCGCCGGAAATCCCGGTTCAGCCGGCGCAGTTCGTCATCATCCGTGAGCAGCAGGGAGACCAGTCCTTCAGCGGGTTCTTCCTTAGCCGCCGCGGCCAGGGCCCGCCGGCTCAGGGCGTCTAGATCGCCGAGGGCTAGCCAGCCCTCGCCTTCCACGATCAGGGCAAGATCAATCATGGCGAGGCTCAGCTTTCACCCGCTGCGGCATAGGCATCGATGATCCGGCTGACGAGGCCGTGGCGCACGACATCCAGCGCCGTCAGGTGGTGCACGCCTATGCCTTCGACATTCCCGAGGATGCGCAGGGCATGCTTGAGACCGGACGGCTGGCTGCCAGGCAGATCGACCTGGCCGGGATCGCCGGTCACAACCATGCGGCTGTCGCGGCCGAGCCGGGTAAGCACCATCTTCATCTGCGCGACCGTGGTGTTCTGTGCCTCGTCCACGATGACGAACGCGTTCTTCAATGTGCGCCCGCGCATGAAGGCGATCGGGGCGACTTCAATCTCGCCGCGCTGCATCCGCCGTTCCATCTGCTCCTGGCCCATCAGCTCGCGCAGGGCATCCCAGATCGGCAACATGTAGGGATCGACCTTTTCCTCCAGCGTGCCGGGCAGGAAGCCGAGCTTCTCTCCGGCTTCGACGGCCGGACGGGTGACGATCAGGCGTTGGCGCAGGCCCGCCTGCAATTCGGCGACGCCCGTGGCAACAGCGAGAAAGGTCTTGCCCGTGCCGGCCGGACCGACGCCGAAGATCAGGGCGTTCTCGGGCTGTGCAAGGAGTTCGATGTACTTGGCCTGGCCGCGCGTCATCGCGGTCACAGGTTTTTTCAGACCCTTGAGGCCCGAGAAGGATTGGGACGGAGACTGCGCCGCCTGCAAGGCCCCGTCGAGTTCCATTTCGGTCGGCTCCGCCCCGTTGCGCAGGCGCCGCTCGAAATCCGCCAATGCGAGGATGGCGATCGACACGCCTTCTTCAGCTCCGTCGAGGCGGATGCCGCCGCCCTGGCTTTCGGCGCGAAGGCGATAAGCCTCGAGGCGCGCTTCCAGCAAGGCGAGGTGGCGGTGGTGCGGGCCGCAGAGGTCGCGCAGGCGTTCGGCCTGGCTGACCTCATAGACCCGGGTGACTGTGTTCTTGTCCGGCGCGCCGGCGGGGGGGCGTTTTGCGCTCACTGCGCCGTCTCGCAGACGCGTAAGGGCTCGCCGGTCAGCGAGCTCATGGTGGCGGAGACGATCTTCACGTCGACGATAGAATTCACGAGCGTATCGGGCGCCTCAAAGTGGACGGACTGGAGATAGGGCGAGCGGCCGTGCATCTGGCCGGGAATGCGGCCCCTCCCGGTTACAAGCACCGGCAGGGTCTTGCCAACCTGCGACCGGTTGAACGCGGTCTGCTGGTCGCGCAGCAAGGCTTGCAGCGCCTGCAGGCGTTCGTCCTTGACCGCCTCGGAGACGTGTCCGTGCATCTCGGTTGCGGGTGTGCCGGGACGTGCGGAGTATTTGAACGAGTAGGCGATGGCGTAATCGATATCCCGCGCCAGCTGCATCGTCGCCTCGAAATCGGCGTCGCTTTCGCCCGGGAAGCCGACGATGAAGTCGGTCGCGATGGCGATGTCCGGACGCGCTGCACGCACGCGGGCGATAATGTCCCGGTACTGATCAGCGCTATGACCCCGGTTCATCGCCTTGAGGATACGGTCCGAGCCGGCCTGAACCGGAAGATGCAGGAAAGGCATCATCGCGGGCGTGTCACCGTGCGCGGCGATCAGGTCATCGTCCATGTCGCGCGGATGGCTGGTTGTGTAACGGATCCGGTCGATGCCGCCGATCTTTGCGATGTAGCGGACCAGACGGCCCAGTGTCCAATCCGCGCCGCCCTCGATGCGCGGCGGCGCGCCATGGAAAGCGTTGACGTTCTGGCCGAGCAGCGTCACGTCCCGCACACCCTTGGCGGCGAGGTCGCGCACTTCGGAAACAATGTCATCGACGCTGCGCGACATCTCGGCGCCGCGCGTATAGGGCACCACGCAGAAGGTGCAGAACTTGTCGCAACCTTCCTGCACCGACACGAAGGCGGTGGGGCCATCCGGATCGCGCGTCTTCGGCAGCGCATCAAACTTCTCGACGGTGTCGAACCCGGTCTCGAGACGGTCGCCGACGGCACGGCTGGCGCGCGCGATCATCTCTGGCAGCTTGTGATAGGCTTGCGGTCCCAGAACGAGGTCAACGGCCGGTTGGCGGCGGATGATCTCTGCGCCTTCGGCCTGCGCCACGCATCCCGCCACGGCGATGGTCATCCGTCCGCCCGAGGCGAGTTTCATCTGCTTGAGCTTGCCAAGTTCGGAATAGACCTTCTCGGTCGCCTTTTCGCGAATATGGCACGTGTTGATGACAACCAGATCAGCGCCTTCCGGAGCGTCAACCGGCGCATAGCCAAGCGGCTTCAGCACATCGCGGATGCGCTCTGAATCGTACACATTCATCTGGCAGCCATAGGTACTGATAAACAGGCCCTTGAGCGGCTTGGCGTCTGGAGCGGCGGTCATCCGGCGGCTTATGCCTGAAAAGCCGCCGATCCGGAAGAACCTTCCTCCACCGGTCAACGACCAGCCGCCTCGTCTGCCGAAGCTAGATCGTCAGGACGATCTTGCCGAAATGCTGCTGGCTGGCCTGGTGACCGAAAGCGGCCGCGATCCGGTCGAGCGGGAAGCGGCTGTCGATGACGGGGCGAATGCCGGTGGCATCAATGGCATCTACCATGTCTTCCTGGTGCCGGCGCGAGCCGACCGTTATACCCGACAGCGTGATGTTGCGCGAAAACAGGGCGGCCGTGGGCACTTCGCCTGAAACGCCCGTCAACACGCCGATGAGCGAAATATGACCGCCGGGCCGGCACGCGTTGATCGACTGCGCCATCGTGCCCGGCCCGCCGATCTCGACGACTTCGTCCACGCCGCGCCCGCCGGTCATTTCGAAGGCCTTGCGGCCCCAATCCGGCGTTGAGTTGTAGTTGATCACGTGATCGGCGCCGAGGGCCTTGAGTTTTTCGAGCTTGGCTTCCGAGGACGAGGTTGCGATCACGCGCGCGCCGGTGGCCTTGGCAAATTGCAGCGCGAAGATCGACACCCCGCCGGTGCCTTGCACGAGCACCCAGTCACCCGGCTTGGTGTTCGTCTCCACAAACATGCCGCGCCAGGCTGTCAGCGCTGCGCAGGGCAAGGTGGCGGCTTCATCGAAGGTCCAGTCTTTCGGCATCCGCGTGAAGGCCGTCTCCGGACCGGCGTAGAGTTCGCAGCCGAAACCGTCCGCGCCGTCACCCGGCACGCTGGCAAACCCTGCCGCCTCGACCTTTCCGGACTGCCAATTCGGGAAGAAGAGCGAGATCACCTTGTCACCCTCCTTCCACTTCGTGACGCCATCGCCGACCGCGACGACTTCGCCCGCGCCATCCGACATCGGAATGCGTCCGTCCGGGGTGGGAATGCCGCCAAGGGCGACGATGAAGTCATGATAGTTCAGCGAGGAGGCCCGCACGCGGACAAGCACCTCGCCGGCCTTTGGCTTGGGGTCTGCCCGTGTCTCGATGACCAGATTACTGAGCCCGCCCGGCTTCTTTACTGCTGCTACTCTCATGGAACGATCCTCCCGTGTTCGGCCCACGGGACGTACCGGGCCGTAGGGGAAGTCAAGAGGCTGCGATGCGAGCCTCGCGCAACGATTTGCGACGCACCTTGCCGGCATCGTCGCGCACGGGCTCGTCCACGTACTCGAAACTCTTCGGCACCTTGTAGCGCACGAGACGTTCGGCGAGATGGGCCTCCATCGCCGCCGGGTCGGCCGGACCCTCGGGACGGTCGATCACGGCATGCAGGCGCGCGCCCATGTCTTCGTCCGGGAGGCCGATCACGGCGGAGGAGCGCACACCCGGGAACGCATCGAGGGCCGCTTCGACTTCCGCCGGGTAGATGTTCGCCCCGCCGACAAGGATCATGTCTGACAAGCGGTCCGTGAGATAGAGATAGCCCTCCCCGTCCATCCAGCCCATGTCGCCCAGGCTTTCCCAGCCACCTTCGATCGCCTTCGCTTCAGCGCCGATGTAGTGATAGGTCGTGCCTGCGCCGGCGAGCGGCCGGATGAAGACCTCGCCGACCTCACCGGGCGGCAGGGTCTGACCCGCATCGTCAACGACCTTCATCTCACAGGTTGCGACCGGCTTTCCCACCGATCCCTTATGGATCAACCATTCCGTACCCTGAATGGTGGTTGAGCCCTGCCCTTCCGTGCCGCCATAGAGTTCCCAGATGACCTCGGGGCCGAGCCACTCAATGAAACATTCCTTCAGCCAGGGCGGGCAGGGCGCGGCGAGATGCCAGAGCGCCTTGAGGCTGGAGAGGTCATACCGGGTACGGACGTCCTCCGGCAGTGCCCAGATCCGCCGCATCATCGTCGGCACCATGTAGACGACATCCACCTTCTGCGACTCGATCAGCCGAAGCGTCTCTTCCGCATCGAAGCGCGTGGTCACGACCACCGTGCAGCCCTTGAACAGAGCGGTCATCGCCCAGAGGAACGGCCCGTTATGATAGAGCGGCCCCGGAATCAGCATGCAGCCCTGCTGAGGTATCTCCAGCAATGGCAGATCGGGATCCGCCGCTGCCGGCGATTTCGACACGATCAGCTTGGGACGGCCCGTCGAGCCACCGGATGTCATGGCCTTGTAGCTGACCGATGTGACTTCCGGCAGCGCGGTGTTGGAGAGCGACGCGTCGGGCTCATATCCGAGCGGCACGCACGGGATCGGCGCATACTCGTCCGGCGCCACACCAACGACGAGGCTGGGCGCGCCGACCTCGACGATCTGGTCGCGCTCGAATTTCGGAAGGCGGGCGGACACAGGCTGCGGAGTTGCGCCCGCCTTCCATGTCGCAATGCAGGCTTCGAAGAACTCGATCCCGTTGGGCAGGGCGATCGTAACGAAGTCATCCTTCTTCACGCCAAGCGCCTGGTAAGCCCGGGCGAGCCGGTTGGTGCGGGCTTCCAGCTCGCCCCATGTCAATTGCCGGCCTTCGTGATGCAACACTGCACGGGCAGGCTGCACGGCCGTCCAGTGCGCGATGATGCGCGACAATGAAATAAGCGCCACTGGCTGTCTTCTCCCGTTTGTTTTTTATCTGTAGGCTGAGTATCAGATACCGGCGCGCTTCAGCAGGCGCTGGAAGCCCGCCCAGAACTCGGCCCGCCGGTCGTCGGTCTCCATGAGGATTTCGTGCATCGCGCCGTCTACGCTGATGTGCTCGCAGTCTTTCAGACGGCGCGCAATGTCTGCATGCGAGGCGTTGTCCACGAGCTTCTCTTCGCCCGCTGACGCAATGAAGACGGGAATCGTCACCTTCGACAGCGCTTTCGGCTTGGTGAAGGTTGCCAGGATATCGAGTGAGGCGCCCAGCCAGCCCCACGTCACCGGGCCAAGTTCCAGATCGGGCGCAGCTTCGAGCAGGCTGCGCTGCAATTCCCAGCGGCGCTTGTCATGCGTCACGATGTTTGTCTCGAAACGCTCCGGCGGGCCGGGCTGGACGGCATAGTCGCCGGACCGGCCCGTCGCCCGCATGGCCCAGACCAGATAGCTCATGCCGAAGAATTTCGACTTGAGTCCCCACATGGGCGCGCAGAATGCCGCCGCCTCGACCTTGACCAGGTCCTGCGCAATGGCAGCAAGCGCAATCGCGCCGCCCATCGAATGGGACAGGCACACGTACGGCCTCGGCAACCGGTCATCGAGCTCTTCAAGCCCCTTGGCGAGCGCGCCCATGAAGGTTTCAAACCGGTCGATATGGCCCTTCTTGCTGTCGCCGAGCAGGCGCTCCGACAGGCCCTGTCCCGGCCAGTCGAGAATCACGACGGCGAAGCCCATCTGCTGTAGCTCGCGGCCCACTTCGAAATACTTCTCGATGAACTCGGTCCGGCCAGGGCAGACGATCACCGTGCCGCGCGGCATGCTGGCCGATAGCGCCGGGGCCACGCAGGTGCGCAGTTCAAGACCGGAGGCCGCCTTGAACCGTACCATCGCCGCGCGGTCCGGCGGCGGATTGCCAGCGAGGGTCACAAAACCCGTGTCGCTTGCCTGAACCTCAGCCATCCATCACGTCCTGCAAACTACGCTATTAACTGAAAAGGCCGCCCGAAGCAGTCTCCGGGCGGCCCTGTCAGGTCAAGTCCTCGAGGGACGGACCGATCAGCCCGCGAGCTTCTTCATCAGGCTCTGCAGCTGCATCGCCACCGACATATCGCCAGCGACTTTCAGCTTGCCCTGCATGAACGCCATCGTCGGATCCATGGCGCCCGACGCGATCTTCGCGAAGTCGTCCCAGTTGACCGAGATGGTCGCGTCAGCGGCGTCATCCGAGTTGTCGACCTTGCCGTTGGCGCCGTCGATCAGCAGCTTGCCGACGCTGCCGAAGTCGAACTTCACTTTTTTCTTGAAATCGCTTCCACCCGACAGGGCTTCAGTGGCGCGGGCGGTGAGTTGTGCGAGATCCATCCGGGGGTTCCTCCTTGGGAATTGGGTCTGGCTGCGGATAAAGCAAACCGGCGCGCGAGGGGCAAGAAGAATCCCTTGACGTTCGGAACGGCAGGGCGATCACCTGTCTGTCATGAGTTGGGAAAAGTCGATCGAAGAACTGCGCCGGCGTGAGCGTCTGGCCGAGCTCATGGGCGGCGATGAGCCGGTAGAACGCCAGCGGGGCCGGGGCAAGCTGACCGTCCGGGAACGTGTGGCTTTTCTGGCTGACCCCGGCAGCTTTCACGAAATCGGCAAGATCGCAGGCAAGGCGACCTACGGCCCCGGCGACGAGCTAGCGGGCTTCACGCCCTCAACCTCCGTCACAGGCCGGGCTCGGCTGGATGGCCGGCCAGTCGTGATTCTGGCGGACGACTTCACCGTGCGCGGCGGAGCTTCAGACGCCTCGATCTGGCAAAAGATGGTCCAGATGATCAAGATGGCGACCGAGTACCGGATGCCGCTGGTCCAGATGATCGATGGCACCGGCGGCGGCGGCTCGGTCAAGGCGCTCGAGAAGGACCCGCGCACTTACATCCCGGAAACGCCGGGCTGGAACGAGATCGTCGAAGGCCTGTCCCAGGTTCCGTTCGTCTCGCTGGCGCTCGGTCCCTGCGCGGGGATGGGCGCGGGACGCGTGGCAGCCAGCCATTTCAGCATCATGGTCAAGGACCTCTCGCAGGTGTTCGTCGCCGGCCCGCCGGTGGCGATTGCGCTTGGCGAGAACGTCACCAAGGAAGAACTTGGCGGCTGGAAGATCCAGGCCCAGAACGGCACGGTCGATAATGTGGTGGACAGCGAGGCGGACGCCTTCATCGCTGCGCGCCGGTTCCTGTCCTACCTGCCTCCGTCGGTGCATCATTTGCCGGAGCGCATTCCGCCGTCGGATGACCCGAGGCGCAAGGACGAGAGCCTGATCTCGCTTGTGCCCAAGGACGGGCGCACGCCTTACAAGCCGCGCCGCATCATCGAAGCGGTGGCCGACAAGGGCAGTTTCTTCGAGATCGGTCATGACTGGGGCCGCGGCATCGTCACCGGCTTCGCCCGGATCGATGGCTTCGCGGTCGGCATTCTCGCGGGCGATCCCTTCTTCCTCGACGGTGCGTGGACCGCGGACGTATGCGACAAGGTCACCCGCCACATGGACCTCTGCTCGACCTTCCATTTGCCGGTCATCCACTTCGTGGATTGCCCCGGCTTCGCGGTCGGCGTGAAGGCGGAGACAGCGGGCGTCACTCGCGCCGGGGTGCGGGCGATGACGGCGGTGTACCAGGCCGACGTGCCGGTCTGTTCTGTTGTCATCCGCAAGGCTTACGGGCTCGCAGGCTCTGCCATGATGAACCAGTCGAAGACCAAATGGCGCTATTGCTGGCCAAGCGGCGACTGGGGCTCGCTGCCGATGGCGGGCGGCATCGAAGCCGCCTTCCGAAAGGAACTCTCCGAGGCGGAGAACCCCGAAGAGCTGAAGGCGCAGCTCTACCGGAAGTTCGAAGCCATTCGCTCGCCCTTCCGCACAGCCGAAAGCTTCCTTGCCGAGGAAATCATCGACCCGCGCGAAACCCGCCCCCTGCTGGTGGACTTCCTTCACCACGCCCAGCGCGCGCTGACCGCCGGCGAGCGGCGTGTGACCTTTCGGCCGTGACCGGCGCGAACTCTCCCTGAAAGCGACGCCCTATTGCCATTTTCGGGGCGTTGGTGCGTGTGTAACCCGATCCGGGGAGGGACACAGTCATGAACATCAGGCATTTACTCGCGGCGGCTGCTTCCGCGCTCACCCTGGCCGCGTGCGGCGGCTCCGGCGGCGGCTACGAAGACTCAAGCGCCGTGATGGCTCCGCCGCCGCCTGAAGCCATGAAAATGGCGGAAGCACCGATGCCCCAGGGTGAAGAAGGTGAAGCTGCTCCGGAAGCGCCCGGCGCTGTGCAGTATATCGCCTACTCCCATTCCATCGGCATGCGCCTGCCCGTGAAATCCATCGAGCCCACCATGCTCGGCCATGTTGCCGCCTGCAACGCAGCCGGCCCCACCGTGTGCGTCGTGACGAACTCGTCGCTCAACGCCTATTCCGAAGATCAGGCCTCGGCCCAGCTTTACCTGCGCGCGACACCGGCCTGGATCGACACCTTCCTCGGAGGCGTCGAGGCGGAAGCCGAGGCCGCCAAGGGCGAGATCACCAGCCGCCAGACCACGGCGGAAGACCTGACGGTCACAATCATCGACACAGACGCACGCCTCAAGGCACAAACGGTCCTGCAGGCCCGTATCGAGGAATTGCTGGAAGACCGTCCCGGAAATCTCGGCGAACTGCTGGAAACCCAGCGCGAACTGGCCCGGGTCAACGGCGAGATCGATTCGCTGACCTCCAGCCTCGCCGCCCTGCGTCAGCGGGTGGACATGAGCCAGCTGTCGGTCAGCTACGAAACCAAGGTGAACCCGGTGTCCGGCGGCACGCTCTCACCGCTCAGCGATGCCTTCGGCAACTTCTTCTACAACCTCTCCGGCGCGGTCGCGGCCGTCATCACTGCCTTTGCGGTGGGCCTGCCCTGGCTACTGCTCATCGGCGCCCTGCTCTGGATCTGGCTGCGCCTGATCTGGCCCCGCATCCGCCGGAAGAAACCACCGGTGACTTGAAGATCTGAGACAGGCCGGGCGCTAGGCGCGCTCGGCCTGCTTCTTCTTCGGCGGCGCCTTTCGGGCCAGCAGCATCGCGGCGACTTCCTTCGGCACGATCATCAGCATCTGCGACAGCGTCGTTTCCCAATTATCGAGCAGGTCGCGTGCGCGCAGGGAACCCGTACGCTTGGCGTGCTCCTCGATGAGGGCCTTGGCCTCGCCGACATGTTCCTCAGACATATCGCCGAGCGGATACCAGTCGATCGAGTCCGGATTGACGATCTGGTCGAACCGGCTCGCCGGATCCCAGACATAGGCAGCGCCGCCCGTCATGCCCGCGCCGAAATTGTCGCCGACAGGTCCGAGGATCACCGCGCGGCCATTCGTCATGTACTCGCAGCCATTGGCGCCGCAACCCTCGACAACCGTCCTGGCCCCCGAATTGCGCACGGCGAAGCGCACGCCCGCCGTCCCGGCGGCGAACAGCTTGCCGGAGGTCGCGCCGTACAGGCAGGTGTTCCCGATGATCGCATCCCCGATGGAAGATCGCCGGTCACGCGGACGCGGCGTCACCACAATCGTCGCACCCGAAAGCCCCTTGCCGACATAGTCGTTGGCGTCACCGAGCACTTCGAGCAGCAGGCCCTGCACGCTGAACGCGCCGAGCGACTGGCCGGCCGAGCCCTCAAGCCGGATGTGCAGCCGGCCTTCCGGCAGTGACTGCATGCCGAACTTGCGTGTGATCCGCGAACTCGCCCGCGCGCCGATCGCCCGCATCGTGTTCTGCACGCCGTATTCCAGTTGCATCTTCTCGCCGCGCTCGAAGAAGGGCTCGGCGTCGCGCAGGATCTGCGCATCGAGCGTGTCCGGAACCGGCTCGCGGCGATTCGGTTTGTAGACCACCGGCGCATCGGTATCGACCTGCACGAGGAGCGGGTTGAGATCGAGGTCATCAAGGTGGGCTGCGCCGCGGCTGACCTGCTTGAGCAGGTCCGTCCGGCCGATCGCTTCGTCGAGAGACTTCAGGCCAAGCGAGGCGAGGATCTCTCGCACATCTTCGGCGATGAAGCTCATCAGGTTCACCACCTTGTCGGGTGAGCCCGAGAAGCGCGCGCGCAGGGATTCGTCCTGCGTGCACACGCCGACAGGACAGGTGTTCGAATGGCACTGGCGCACCATGATACAGCCCATCGCCACCAGCGACGCCGTGCCGATACCATACTCCTCGGCGCCGAGCATCGCGGCGATGACAATGTCGCGCCCGGTGCGAAGCCCGCCATCCGTACGCAGAGTGATCTTGTCGCGCAGGTTGTTGAGCGACAAAACCTGATGTGTCTCGGCCAGACCAATCTCCCAGGGCAGACCGGCATACTTGATAGAGGTCTGCGGGCTCGCCCCCGTGCCGCCGACACCGCCGGCGATCAGGATGATATCGGCCTTCGCCTTCGCCACACCGGCTGCGACCGTGCCGACACCGGACTGCGCCACGAGCTTCACGCAAACTCGGCAATCCGGATTGATCTGCTTCAGGTCGTAGATCAGCTGGGCCAGATCTTCGATCGAGTAGATGTCATGGGGCGGCGGCGGCGAGATCAGCGTCACGCCGGGTGTGGCATGACGCAGCTTGGCGATCAGTTCCGTCACCTTGAATCCGGGCAGCTGGCCGCCTTCCCCGGGTTTGGCACCCTGGGCAACCTTGATCTCGATCTCGCGGCATTCATTCAGGTATTCCGCTGTCACGCCGAAGCGTCCGGACGCAATCTGCTTGACAGCCGAGTTCATGTTGTCGCCGTTGGGCAACGGACGATACCGCGCGCGGTCCTCCCCGCCTTCTCCGGACACGGACTTTGCGCCGATACGGTTCATCGCGATGTTGAGCGTGCCATGGGCTTCGGGCGACAGCGCGCCCAGCGACATGCCGGGTGTCACGAAGCGCTTGCGAATCTCGTTGATCGACTGCACCTGCGATAAAGGAACCGCTTCGCCGGCCGCCTTGAAATCCAGCAGATCACGCAACTGGATCGGGTCGCGTGCATGCACGGCGTCCACATACTTGCGGTAGATCGCATAATCGCCGCGGTCACACGCCGCCTGCAGCGCGTGGATCAGGTTGCCATCCAGCGCATGCAGTTCGTCGGACGCGCGAAGCCGGTAGAAGCCACCAACGGGCAAGGAGATGACGTCTTCGTCGAAGGCCTTCTGGTGGCGTACCAGCGCGTTCTCTTCGAGGCCCGCAAGCCCGAGACCCGAGATACGGCTCGACATGCCGGGGAAATAGTCGGCAACCAGCGCGCGGCTCAGCCCCAGCGCTTCGAAATTGTATCCGCCGCGATAGGACGAGATGACCGAGATCCCCATCTTGGAGATGATCTTCAGGAGACCGGCCTCGACCGCTTCCTTGAAGTTCTGCACTGCCTTGCCGAGCGTCAGCTCTCCCAGAAGCCCGCGCGCATGCCGGTCGGCGATGCCGTCCTGGGCAAGGTAAGCGTTGACGCAGGTCGCGCCGACACCGACGAGAACTGCGAAATAGTGCGTGTCCAGACATTCGGCGGAGCGGACTGTGATGGAACAGAATGTGCGCAGCCCCTGCGCCACGAGATGCGAATGCACCGCGCCGGTAGCGAGGATCATGGGCACAGCGATGCGACTGGCTGACTGTTTCTCATCCGTTAGGATAATGTGCTCGCGGCCCGCCCGGACGGCTTCCTCTGCCTCGCGCCGGATACGCTCCAGCGCCTCCTTCAGGGCAGAGCCTTCCGCGGTCACGTCATCCGCGGCAAATGTGCAGTCGATGATCTCTGTGCCAAGCCCCAGACGCGTGATCAGGCGCTCATACATGCCCGTGGTCAGCACCGGGCTTTCGAGCACGAAGACTTCCTGTTGGGATTTGTCCGTATCCAGAACGTTGCCGAGGTTCTTGAAACGCGTACGCAGGCTCATCACTCGCCCTTCGCGCAGGGGATCAATCGGCGGGTTGGTCACCTGGCTGAAATTCTGGCGGAAGAAGTGGCTCATCGGGCGATAGGCCGAAGACAGAACGGCGGGCGCCGTATCGTCGCCCATCGAACCGATGGCTTCCTTCGCGCTCTCGGCCATCGGGGCGAGAATCAGTTCCAGCGTTTCCAGGGTGAACCCCGCCGCCGTCTGGCGCCTCAACAGTTCTTCACGTGTGAACAGAACCGGCTCCGGCCCGGGACCGATCTCCGGCTCCAGCTCGACGACCGCCTGCAGCCACTCCTCGTAAGGCGCCTGCGACGCGAGGAAGTCCACAATCTCGCGGTGGTCATAGAACTTGCCGGTCTGCAGGTCTGCGGCAATCATGCCGCCCGCCGGAATCGAGCCCCGCTTCGCAATCTCGTGGTTACCGAGCGGGCACATCCCGGTCTCCGAACCAACCGCGAGGATTCCGTCCGTCGTCAGAGCATAGCGCAGCGGCCGAAGGCCGTTGCGGTCGAGCCCTGCAACCGCCCACCGCCCGTCATACGCGGCGATACCGGCCGGGCCGTCCCAGGGCTCCATCACCGAGTTGCAATAATCATAAAGCGCCCGATGCGCCATCGGCATCACGGATTCGCGCTTGGACCATGCCTCCGGGATCAGCATCGCCTTCGCCATCGGCGCGGGCCGGCCGGATTTGCAGAGCAGCTCCCAGACCGCGTCCAGCGCGCCCGAGTCGGACGTTCCGTCCGGGATCACGGGCTTGATGTCATCGACATGTTCGCCATAGGTCTCCGACACCATCCGGATCTCGTGGCTCTTCATCCAGTTCTTGTTGCCGCGCAGCGTATTGATTTCGCCGTTATGCGCGATCTGGCGGAACGGCTGGGCCAGCGCCCATTGCGGGAACGTGTTGGTCGAGTACCGCTGATGGTAAATGGCAAACGCCGAGACAAAGCGTTCGTCGCGAAGGTCGAGATAGAAGTTGTCGATGTCGGCCGCGAGGAACATGCCTTTGTAGATCAGCGACTCGTGGCTGAGCGAGCAGATATAGAAGGACGGAATGCCCGCCTCCCTCGCGCGGCGCTCGATGCGGCGCCGGCAGATGTAAAGCGCACGCTCCAGTTCTTCCGGGCTGCGTCCGCGCGCATCGCGGAACATGATCTGTTCGATCGCCGGGCGGGTGTCCTTGGCCTTCTGTCCGATGACCGAAACATCCACGGGCGGCTGGCGCCAGCCATAGATGTAGAAGCCGAAGTGCAGTACTTCGCGCTCCACCAGTGTACGGCCAGCTTCCTGGGCACTGAAATCCGTACGCGGAAGGAAAATCTGACCGACGCAAATCCGGTCATCCGTCGGGTTATGCCCGGTCCGGCTCACATGCTCGCGGAAAAAGTCCTGCGGCACGTCGAGCCGGATGCCCGCGCCGTCACCGGTCTTGCCGTCCGCGTCCACAGCGCCCCGATGCCAGACGTTCTTGAGCGCCGCGATTCCCATCGCGACGATCTCGCGCTTCGGCTTGCCATCAAGTGAGACGACAAGGCCGACGCCGCAAGCGTCCTTCTCATCCTCGGGATTATACGCATGCCCGTCGATCAGTTTCTGGCGGTTGGCTTCGTACTGCTTCACATAGTCCGACATCTGACTTACTCCGCCGCCACTTTGCTGGTGGCCATCGTTTTCATGGATTTTTGCATGCCCTCGGCCTCGTCCCGCCCATCCTTGATCGCCCAGACGACGAGCGAGGCGCCGCGCACGATATCGCCCGCCGCATACACGCCCGGCAGGCTGGTCTGCATGGTCGCATAGTCGACGCGCACAGCGCCCCAGCGGTTCACAGTCAGGGATGGCTCATTGAACAGCATCGGCAAGTCTTCCGGGTCAAAGCCCAGCGCCTTGATCACCATGTCGGCCTTGATGTCGATCAGCTCCCCCGTCTTGACGGGGCTTTGCCGGCCAGACGCATCCGGCTCGCCCAGCTTCATCTTGCTGGCGCGCACGGCTTTGACCTTGCCGGCCTTCGTGTCGAGAATCGCTTCCGGGTTGGCGAGCCATTCGAACACGACACCTTCCTCCTCTGCGTTCTGCACTTCGCGCTGCGAGCCCGGCATGTTCGCGCGGTCGCGCCGGTAAAGGCAGGTCACCGATTTGGCGCCCTGGCGCACGGCCGTCCGTACACAGTCCATCGCCGTATCGCCGCCGCCGATCACGACGACGCGCTTGCCCTCGGCATTGAGTTCGCCCGAATCGAACGCGGGCACGGCGTCTCCAAGGCCCTTCCGGTTCGATGCGGTCAGATAGTCGAGCGCAGCCAGCACGCCGTCGGCGCCGCTGCCCGGACATTTCAGGTCCTTGGCCGCATAGACGCCGGTTGCGATCAGCACGGTGTCGTGTTCCGCGCGCAGGTCTCCCAGCGCGACATCCACCCCCACCCGCGTGTTGAACCGGAACCGGATGCCGGAGGCCTCCAGATGCCTGATCCGCCGCTCGACGATATCCTTCTCGAGCTTGAAGCCCGGAATGCCATACACCAGCAGGCCGCCGCCCCGGTCATAGGCATCATAGATCGTCACCTGATAGCCCTTGCGGCGCAGCTGCTCGGCCGCGGCAAGGCCGCCTGGCCCTGCGCCGATGATCCCGGCCGACTGCGTGCGCTCGCGCGGCGGCTTGATCGGCTGGATCCATCCCTCGGCCCAGGCCGTATCGGTGATGTGTTTCTCGATCGAACCGATCGTCACGGTGCCATGCCCGGACTGCTCGATCGTGCAGATGCCTTCGCAAAGCCGGTCCTGTGGGCAAATCCGTCCGCAGATCTCGGGCATGTTGTTGGTGGCCGACGATACGCGCCAGGCTTCCTCGAGCCGGTCCTCGGCCGCAAGTTTCAGCCAGTCGGGAATATTGTTCTGAAGCGGGCAGCCCTGCTGGCAAAACGGCACGCCGCACTGCGAGCACCGGCCAGCCTGCGCCCGGGCCGCCTCCGGGGAGAAGTCCGCATAGATTTCCGCAAAGTCTTCCGCCCGCGCCGTCGCCGGTCGCTTGGCCGGCATCGCCTTGGACACCTTCGTGAACTGCAGCATCTTCTCGGCCATGGACATTCCCCGGATTTTCGAGACCTGCGGTGTGCCGCGTCCAGGCAGGGACTGCAAGTCCATCCCTCAGTGTCTAGTATCGATATGATATATATCGGTGCGATTTCTGAGGGTCTGAAGCCTGATCAGAGACCGATCCTGCGGAGTAAATATCAGTTCGATACTTTATTTTCAGCCTGCTCTCGCGGTCAAACTCGGCTAGCAAGCGAAAGACCTGTACGGCGCCGCCTGTTGGCACCGGACCTGCACACGTCGCGCGCTGTCTTGTGACACCGCCATGAATGGAATGCCCGATGGATTACCTGATCGCCCTTCTGCTCGGAATCGTCGAAGGCCTCACCGAATACATCCCGGTCTCATCAACTGGCCACCTGCTTTTGCTGACCCACTTCCTCGGCTTCGAGACCACGGGGCGCACTTTCGAAGTGCTGATCCAGCTCGGCGCCGTGCTTGCGATGGTAACGCTCTATTTCGAGCGGCTCTGGAAAGTCGTGGTCACCTTGCCGACCAACCCGGAGTCCCGTCAGTTCGCGATCAGCATCCTGCTCGCTTTCCTGCCCGCTGTCGGCATCGGCCTCGTCGCGCATGACTTCATCAAGACCGTGCTGTTCGAGACGCCAGCCGTCATCTGCTGGTCGCTGATCATCGGCGGCATCCTGCTCTGGCTCGTGGACCGGTTCGCCCCCACGCCCCAGCACGACGATGCGATGAAACTCAGCTGGCGCACATCCCTCGTGATCGGCTTTTTCCAGTGCCTCGCAATGATTCCCGGCATGTCGCGCTCGGGTTCAACGCTCATCGGCGCCCTGCTGATGCGGGTCAACAAGCGGGCCGCCGCCGAATTCAGCTTTTTCCTGGCGATGCCGACGATGGCTGCGGCCTTCTCCTACGACCTCCTGAAGAACTGGTCGGCCATGGACTTCAACGACATGGGCCTGATCGCGACCGGCTTCATCGCCGCCTTCATCACCGCGCTTCTGGTGATCCGCGTGCTGCTCGATTTCATCAGCAAGCACGGCTACGGCATCTTCGCGATCTGGCGAATCCTGGTCGGCACGACCGGTCTGATCCTGCTTCAGGTATTGGGCTAACGCCCGGCGGTCACGCTTCGCTGGGCTTGTGGAATTCGCCATAGGTGCGGAAGCGCCAAAGGTAGCGCGGCACCATTGCCTCGACCGAATCAAGCTCCGTCACCCCGAGATCCCTGAGCGTCAGCGCGCCCGCCGAGACCACATTGTCTGATTTCAACATCTCGACCTGCGCGCCTGTGATCGGCGGCGGGCCGGCGAGGCCCCATGAGAAGGGCGGCACGTGGCGCCAGACAGCCCCGGCGATATAGCCCATCGGCCGCGCAGCGAAGAACGGGATCGGCAACTTGAAGCGCTTCAGGTCAATCGTCTTCAGGATGATGTCGTAGAGCGCATTGAACGTGTAAACGCCCGGGCCGCCGAGTTCATATGTCTTGCCCTGGAAGGCCTCGGTGTCGACCGCTGCTGCAATCGCACTTGCCACATTGCCCGCAAAGACCGGCTGGAACTTCGTCTTGCCGCCGCCGATGGCCGGCAGGAAAGGCGCAGACCGCGCCATCGCGGCAAACCGGTTGAAGAACTGGTCTTCCGCCCCGAACACGATGGACGGGCGCAAGATGATGGCGGACGGAATCGCTTTGCGGACCGCCGTCTCGGCCTCCGCCTTGGTGCGGCCATACGGTGACTTCGACGCCGCGTCTGCTCCAATCGCCGAGACCTGCACGAAACGCGTGATGCCTTTTGCCGCCGCCGCCTCGGCGACAAGCGCCGCGCCATCGGCCTGAGAACTCGCATACGTCTGATGGCCGCTTTCGAACAGGATGCCGACCAGGTTCACAACGGCGTCAGCGCCTTCCAGCGCCCGGTCGATCGAGGCCCGGTCGCGGATGTTCGCCTGCACGATATCGACCCAGCCGGGCGGTCCGGCGAGACGCACATCAATCGCGGTGTGAACCCGGCGGCAAGCCACGCGAACGCGCCAGCCCTTCTCGACCAGCGTGCGCGCCGCGTACCGGCCAATAAAGCCGGAGCCGCCGAAAACCGTGACCAAACCCTTGCTCATGCGCGATGCCTCTTTCACGGGCAGCGGCCAATGGCCGCGAATCCCAAAACCAAGCGCCTTTGACCACACCCGCCTTGCCTATGTCCATGCGGCATGGACGGCGAGGCGCCGGCCGCCGTCAGGACCGCATCAGGCCCGACGCCTTCAGCAGCTTGCCCGCCCGCACCACGCGCTGCAGTTTGTGCTCGCTGGACCGGTCGCCCTTGTTCGAATCGGGGTGGAACCGCCGGATATACTCGGCATAGCGTGCCCGGATGTCGGCGGGTGCGGCGTCCGGCTCAAGGTCTAGCTCACGCAGCGCCCGCACCTGCAAGCTCGAGCGATGCGCGGCCACCCGCGCTTCGGCCGCCGGCGTGTCGTCCATGTCGAAGAAGCCCCGGCCCGACCAGCGGCGCGGATCGTGCGACTGCGCGCTGCGCGCCCCGCCCATCGGGCCGCCGCCCATCCGCCAGGTGCGCTTGTGACCATAGCGCTCGGACCGGACGAAGGAGGCCGCTTCTGCCTCGCTCATGCCTTCGAAGAAATTGAACCGGCGGTTATAGTCGGCCACGTGCTGTTCGCAGAAGAAATGCCGGCCCTTGCCGCCGGAGCGCGGCGCCGGATGCGCGCCTTCGAGGTCGCAGCCCTGCTCGTCGCAGACCCGCGTTTGCTTCGCCCGCGCGCGAGACGCCTCGTCCTTCGGAGGGTTCACGCGTATATCCTTGAACTTGACGCGGTAACGGAAGGGATCGCTTTCGGACATGGGCCATCATAATAG
>JAIXRO010000087.1 GCA_027485145.1 Hyphomonadaceae bacterium
AGGCCACGCGGCCAACCGAACGGTCGACCAGCAGCGAGCAGTAAAGCTCGCGGGCAATGTCCGCACCGTCTTCGATATAGAGGCGATTGACCTGCTTGCCGGCTTCGCCCGTCTGGGCGGTGACCAGCGTGTTACCGAGCATGTCCTTGACGTTGGCGACCACTTCGTCGATCGACTTCGCCAGGCGCACGCCGCCCTTGGCGTCGGGGCCGAGTTCCTTGAACTTGCCCTTGCCACGGCCACCGGCGTGGATCTGGCTCTTGACCACATACAGCGGGCCGGGAAGCTTGGCAGCGGCAGCAGCCGCTTCGTCCGCGGTGAAAATCGCCACCCCGTCCGCGACAGGCGCACCATAGCTCTTCAGCAGAGCCTTCGCCTGATATTCATGAATATTCATGGGTTCTACCCTTCGGTCAGATCGTGGTTGCTGATTACTTCAGCGACGGTGCAATATTGATGCAGGCTTCGCAGAGACCGGCAACTGACGCGACCGACTTGTCGAAGGCTTCCTGTTCGGCCTTGTTCAGGTCGATCTCGATGACGCGCTCGATGCCGCCGGCACCGATGACGGTGGGCACGCCCACATACATGTCCTTGACGCCATACTGGCCCGAGAGATGCGCGGCGCAGGGCAGAACGCGCTTCTTGTCCTTCAGGAAGGCTTCAGCCATTTCGATGGCCGAGGCAGCCGGCGCGTAATAGGCCGAACCGGTCTTCAGCAGAGCAACGATCTCACCACCACCGGAACGGGTGCGGGCCACGATCTCATCGATCTTCGCCTTGGAGGACTTGCCCATCTTTACAAGGTCATCAACAGGAATGCCCGAAACCGTGGTGTAGCTGGTGACCGGCACCATCGTATCGCCATGGCCGCCGAGCACGAATGCGTTCACGTCCTTGACCGAAACGCCGAATTCCCAAGCGAGGAAGGTGGCGAAACGCGCCGAGTCCAGAACGCCCGCCATGCCGACGACCTTCTGGTGCGGCAGGCCCGAAAATTCGCGCAGCGCCCAGACCATCGCGTCGAGCGGGTTGGTGATGCAGATGACGAACGCGTCCGGCGCATACTTCTTGATGCCTTCGCCGACCG
The DNA here is from genome assembly GCA_027485145.1 of Hyphomonadaceae bacterium. Lineage (GTDB taxonomy): Bacteria > Pseudomonadota > Alphaproteobacteria > Caulobacterales > Hyphomonadaceae > Hyphomonas. The sequence goes on from JAIXRO010000087.1 coordinate 1,091, forward strand.
ACTTCATCACGCCGAGGTTGATGCCAAGAAGGTCATCGCGGCTCATGCCCGGCTTGCGGGCCACACCGGCGGTGACGATGATGACGTCTGCACCGGCAATGTCGGCGTAGTCGTTCGTGCCCTTGATGTTGGTGTCAAAGCCTTCGACCGGGCCGCACTGGGCGAGGTCAAGCGCTTTGCCCTGCGGCATGCCTTCAGCGATGTCGAAAAGGACGATGTCGCCCAGTTCCTTCTTTGCGGCGAGGTGGGCAAGTGTGCCACCGATCATGCCTGCACCGATGAGCGCGATCTTCTTACGAGCCATTGTCGTGTCCTTCCCGATTGGCCAAGTTTGGAATTGACGCCGCGCTTAAGCGGGTTTGATGCCTCATGCAAACGCATAATGCCCTAGAGTTAAGACTTTTTCTGCAACTCATTCGCAATAGCTTTAAACTTTGTCCGAGAGCTGACGATTCTCGATTTCCGTTCCGTCAATTCTGGTTTAACCTCAACGTATAACGGCCTCACGACAGGAAGTTGAAGGGAAACAGAAATATGAACGCCCCGACCCAATTACAGATCGATATTGTGTCAGACGTTGTATGCCCCTGGTGTGCCATCGGCTATGCCCAATTGGAGCGCGCGATCGGGAAACTGGGCGACCGCGTGGAGGTTGGCGTCCGCTGGCATCCCTTTCAGCTTGCGCCCTATCTCCCGCCGGAAGGTCAGAATGTCGCGGACTATACCAAGGAACGTTACGGCGCGACGCCGGAGCAATCATCCTCCAGCCGTACCCGCATTACCGATGCCGGCAAGGAATTGGGCCTCGAGTTCAATTTCTCGGCCAACAGCCGCATCTACAACACCCGCCGCGCGCACAAACTTCTGACTTGGGCAGGCGAGACAGGCGGGCAAACCGCGCTCAAAAAGGCGTTCTTCCAAGCTTATTTCACCGAACAGCAGAATGTGAGCGACGACGAGGTTCTGCTCGATGCGGTCGAAACCGCCGGGCTGGACCGCGCCGCCGCCGCCACCGCGCTCGACGATCCACGCTATGACGCCGTCGTAGATGCTGAACTTGCCTATTGGCTCGACCAGAACATCAGCGGCGTCCCGGCCTTCATCGTCAACGGCAAATATATGATTCCCGGCGCGCAGGACGCCGATACGTTCGTGCGCGTGTTGGAAAAGGTGATGGAGAAGGAGGCGGCTTAGCCCCTACCCCGCCAACGCCTTCACAATGTCGTGCCAATGGTCGAGCTCCCCATTGAAGCTTTTGACTGGGATGCGTTCATCCTTGCCGTGCGCGCGCTCATCATCGGGTGAGATGATCCAAGCACCAGACACGCCGTAGACGGGAATCCCGACCGAGCGGAAGAACAGGCCGTCGGTAGCGCCTGTCGACATTTGCGGTGTCAGGTCCACGCCCGGGTGGCGCTTGCGGATCGAGTCCGTCACAGCCTTGATAACGTCTGGACGCAGGGGAGATGGCGGAGATGGACGCGCTTCAGCAACAGGTTCAACGCTCACGTCGCGGCCGACCGTCTGCTGAAGTTCATCCTGCACGGCCTTTGCTTCCACGCCGGGGAAGATACGGCAATTGACCATCGCCTTGGCCATCTGCGGCAAGGCGTTGTCGGCATGGCCGCCTTCCAGCCGCGTTGCGACACAGCGGGTGCGGGTCTGCGCGACTTCCAGCGGGCTGGCTTCGATGATGTCGGCAGCCTCGCCATCCTTCTCATTGGCGAGCCAGCGGCGCATCGCATCGCCCAGCGCCCCCTTTTCTTGCTTCTGCCGATATTGGAAATAAGCGCGCGTCGTTTCATTCAGGATTGGCGTGAAACGGTGCGATTCCACCTTCTTCAACGCCGTCGCCAGATCATAGATCGCATTATCAGGACGCGGGCGGGAACTGTGACCGCCGGGGTTCCGCGCGGTCAGCCAAAAGCTCTGATACATTTTTTCCGACGTCTGGATGCCAAAGCCAAGCGGCTTCATGTCCTTCGTAAAGGCCCCGCCCCCGGCATCAGCATTCAGCGCATATTCCGCATCCACCAGATCGCGCCATTCGGTTGCTGCACGCAGCGCGCCATTACCCGTCGTTTCCTCGTCACCCGTAAACAGAATGATGATGTCCCGCTTGGGCTTGAAGCCTTCGGCCTTCAACCAAAGCAGCGAGCTCGCGATGGCAGCAATGCCCGATTTCATGTCGATCGCGCCGCGGCCGTAAAGATAGCCGCCCTCTTCTACCATCTTGAAAGGATCGCGCGGCCAATCTTCACGCTTGGCTTCGACTACATCCATATGGCCGAGCAACAGGATGGGCTTTTTGGTCGGCTTGCCGTCCGCCTTCCAGCGCACGATCATCGATTGGGTGCCGTCATGGTCCTTCACCACGACATCCTTGATGCCCGCTGCCTCGAACTGGCCCTTCAAATAGGAAACCAACTTCTTCATTTCTTCCGGGCGCGATTCCGTCGTCGGAATGTTGATCGCCGTTTCAAAAATTTCGAGGCCCTTGGCGTGCCAATCCGGCGCTGCGAGTGCCGGCGTAGCCATGGCGATGGCGGAAACAGCGAGAAGAAGACGGCGCATCAGAAACCCCTTTTGTTGTTCTGCTTCAACGATAACCGGTCTGACTGCGCTTGTCGAAGGGTGGATTGGTAACAAAATGGGAAGCTGTTGACGCTATCACACCCTCATGGCGACGCAGGTCTTCATCAGTTGCGATACCGAATTGTCGGCCCTGCTCTATCAGCGCGGGGCAAGCGCACGTGCGAACTACGACGCCTCGATCACTGGGCGCACGACAGCGGGTGACTATGGCATCGGCTGGCAGATGGACCGGCTGGAGGCACATGGCCTGAAAGGCGTGTTCTTCGTCGATCCCATGCCCGCACTGGTCCACGGTCGACAGATCGTGACGGACATTGTCGGCCCAATCCTGTCCCGGGGCCATGAAGTGCAATTGCACGTCCATACTGAATGGCTCGATTTTGCGCCGACAAACCCGTTTGCGCCCTTAAGTGGACATTCCATTGCCGACTTTCCGGCAGATGCTCAAAAAGGCATTCTTGCCCTTGCGCGCGATCTGGTGGTTGATGGCGGTGCGCCGACGCCCACGGCCTTCCGCGCGGGCAATTATGGCGCCGATGACAACACACTTCATGCACTCGCGGGACTCGGGATCATTTGGGATACCAGCCTCAACCCCGTTTACCTTGGGTCGGAATGCCGCATCTCTCTCCCGCGTGAAACCATCAACGCCACTCCGCATTGCGGCGTGACAGAGCTTCCGGTCAGCACGCTCTATGATCGACCCGGACATTTGCGGCCGGCGCAAGTTTGCGCCTTATCTTCGCGGGAGATGTTCGCGCTCCTCGATCATGCGGCGCGCACAAAGCAGGCGCACGTCATGATCGTCTGCCACAGCTTTGAGATGCTGTCCCGTGACCGGCAACGGCCCAACCGCTTAGTGATGGACCGGTATGAGGCGCTGTGCGCCCATGTCAGCCAACACGCGGCACTGGAAAGTGGCGTGTTTTCCGAAGTCAAACCTTCGTTGGCCGGCCCAGCCGCGCATCTGCCGCCTAATCTGCTGCGCACCGGATGGCGCTATGTCGAGCAGGTATGGGCACAGGCGAGGTACGAACGGGCATGACCGGCCTGCCGCCTGTTCTCCTCCTCGGCATCGACACGCCTATTGGGTTGTGCGTCATGCGGGAATTGGGCCGCCACGGTGTTCCCGTCTTCGGCATTGGCAAAACCGCGCGGTCGATTGGCGCTGCAAGCCGATATTGCACGCAGTTCCACGTGCGTGGGAAAGGGCCGCTGAAGGACTGGCTGCCCGCGCTTGTGGAAAAGACCGGCGCCGCAGCCCTCATGGCAATCTCAGAAGGTGATCTTATCCAACTGGCCGACATGCCGGAGCAGATCGGCCCCTGCCGCGTGCTGACACCGCGCAGGGCTGCGCTTGACCTTGTGCTCGACAAAGAGCGTACGCTTGCTCTTGCGCGGGAATGGGGCATCGAAACACCCGTCAACTACACCGGTACACCCGACCGATGGCCTGTTGTCCTCAAATGGGCAGACCCCATGCAGGTCCAGCCTGCACTAGAAGCGGCAGGCATTTCCTTCCTGAAGGCAGAGATTGTGCACTCGGCAGCGCAGCTTGAAAAGTCGCTCGCCCGCTATGCCTCCCTTGGCATCAAGCCGTTGGTGCAAAGCTATGCCTCAGGACGCGGGCTTGGCCGGATGTTCTACCGCCATAAGGGGGAAACAACCCTCTTCTTCCAGCACGAGCGCTTGCACGAATGGCCCCCCGAGGGCGGCGTCTCCACGATGTGCCAGTCCCTCCCGGCCAGCCTTCATCAGCAGCGCAAGGCGCGGTCTGAAGCGTTCCTAAACAAGATCGGCTGGGAAGGCCCGGCGATGATCGAATATCGCTATGATCCTGTCACAAAGCAGTTCGTTCTTATGGAGATCAACGGACGCTTTTGGGGCAGCTTGCCACTTGCCAGTTCAGCCGGAGCAGAATTCGGATGGGAGCATTACCGCCGTCACATTCTTGGTGAGACGAAAGACGCCCCTGCATGGAAAGCGGGCATCCGCGCGCGATACATGATCCCCGAAACACGCCGTCTCATCAAGCTGTTTGCCGCGCGATCCGCCCATGTTGATCCGCATGCACGCTTGCGCCGCTGGCAAAGTCTCTGGCGCTGGCTATCAGGGTTCTTAGATCCCAAAATGCATTATTATGTGTTTGCGACAGATGATCCCGGCCCGTTCTTCCGCGACATGGCAAACATCATCCGTTCAATCGTGCCGCTGGACAAAGTGTTTCCAGCCGATCGAGTGCGGCATCAATCCTCTGAAAGCAGGCCGCATAATAAGCTAGGCTGAGACCATAGGGGTCGTGCAGATGCGGCGTGCCCGCAAAACTGCCGAGCAGCAGGCGCGGCGTTTGGGCCAGATGTGGCAACGCTCTCAGCGCGGCCAGTTGCCGGACTTCCATGGCAAGCAGCAGGTCTCCGGGTTCCGCTTTGAACCGGCCCGCCTCCGTCGCCAGGTGGCCGGAAAGATCCAGTCCTCCTCGAGATGCAATCTGGATCGCAGCCGGATCAGCCTCACGACCCTGATCGGCTGAAACCCCGCAAGATGCCGCCGCCAATCCTCGCCGGCGTGCTGCAGCGTCTGCATAAGCGCTGCGGCTGATATTTCCACGACAGACAAAGACAAATCTGCGGACACTGCCCATGTCCAACGGCGGGAGCACATCAATACCCGCCCAATGCTGAGGATAGGACAGCAACAGGCGCAGAAAACCACGTGTTGTCCCGAAGCGGCTGTCAATCAGTTGCGGCATGTCGCCTCCGAGCCTTTCAAGTGCTCAGTGTGACCACAATTCAGGACCCGACCACAAGGGATAGGGCGAGTCATGGCCGCAACAGTTTTCTGAGCATAGGTTTGATCCCCATTCGTTGCGCCAGAGAGCTGGCCTGTCCGACCGCTGCGTTGAACAGCTTATGCTGCCTGAGAAGGATATGGTTCCGGAGTTCAGAACGAAGAACGAAGACTGTCGCACATGCGGCCTGATGCGTGCCGAACAACGCTTTGTGGGGGCCATCCCCTTCCGTAAAATCGAAATAGCGAAAGCGCCGTTCCGCGAATAAGGCCTCAAGAGCCTGCATCTGCAGAACCGTCCCCGGTGAGAGATGCGCATGTGTTTGATCATAGCCGAGGTACGCATAGACAAGAACATCGCCGTCCACCGGAAGGTAGAGATAGGCGATCGCACGACCGGACAGATACAGGATATAGGCCCGCAAATCGTCGGATTTGGCAAGTTGCCCAGCTTTGCACCTGAACAATTCATCGTCCGGCAGGGACGCGTTTGGCAATCTGGCTTGATATGTCTCGCGCGCAAGGGGTAGCGCATCTGCAAAGAAGGCCGGAAGGTCCTCCGGCCTATGAAAGGTCCGGATATCCAACGTGCCCCCACTCGCTTCCGCCAGCTTGCGGGCCTTGCGCGCAAGAGTCGCCCGTGTCTTAGAAGAAAACTGGGCGAGATAGCCGTCATACCATGATGACATGTCGATGTAATGGCGAGGATAAAACTGCGGCGTCGAAGCGATCAGGCCCGGATTGCTGACCACAGACGGTAACCTATCAGCGGGAATGGACTGAAACCGATATCCATCCGCTGTCGCCGGAAGGTCAGGCCGCTGAACATGGCTGCTGACCAATATGTCAGACAATGACCAGCCAACAGACACCAGATCGCGTTTCGCCGACCAAAGGCAGCGCGCCCCCAGCACAAAACGTATCTCGGCCTCGGCCAGGTCCACTTCGTTCCTCCAACAAAACTGCCGGAGAACCCTAGCTGGAGGCGGTTAAAATCAGTTGAAAGTGGCCTTAGGCGGCGGGTTCTTGCTCTCCATGGCCCAACGCAAGATAATCGAGCGACTGCATTTCCATCAGGCGGGAAACCGTGCGTTCAAATTCGAACCGACCGTCTCCCTTCTCATAGAGTTCCCCCGGCTCAGCATCAGCTGCCGCGATGAGCTTGACCTTGTTCTCATAGAGCGCGTCAATGAGCGTCACAAAGCGTGCGGCCTCGTTGCGGTTTTCAGGGCCAAGTTTGGGAATTCCAACAATGATGACGCTGTGAAAACGGCGCGCAACGGTCAGGTAATCGGTCGCGCCACGTGCTTCGGCACAGAGACGCTTGAAGGAAAAGACGGCCACGCCCTTTAGACTTTTGGGCACGTGCAATAGGCGACCGCCACCCACATCCAGCTCTTCTGAAGGCACGTTCGCCGCATCTTCGGGAGGATAGTCCGTAAGGCGAAAAAACGCCTCGCGACAGGCCTCGGTCGCCTTGATGCCAAGCGGGCTGTGCCAGGTATCGAGCCCGGCCAGTCGTTCCATCCGGTAATCGGTTGGTCCGTTCAACGGCAACACATCCAGCCGCTGTTCGATCAGCGCGATAAAGGGAAGGAAGTGCTCGCGGTTGAGGCCATCTTTATACAGGTCTTTGGGCGCGCGGTTGGACGTGGTGACAATGACAACGCCCGCTTCGATCAGGCCGGTGAACAGGCGCGACATGATCATCGCATCCGCAGAGTTGTTGACCACCATTTCGTCAAAACACAGGCATTTGGTTTCCGATGCGATTGCAGCGACAACGGGCTGGATCGGATCACCAATTTCCTTCGCCCGTTCCACACGAAGCCGTGCATGCACCTCGATCATGAATTCATGAAAATGCGCGCGGCGTTTCGCCGGGATGGTTAGGCTGGCGTGAAACAGGTCCATCAGCATGGATTTGCCGCGCCCCACGCTGCCCCAGATGTAAAGGCCGCGTGGCAATTCTTCAGATGCCTTGCCAAAAAGGCGCCCCACAAGCCCAATTTTGGGTGGATTTTCCAGTTCATGCTGAAGCTGGTTCAGCCGCGCGGCTGCGGCTTCTTGCTCCGCGTCAGGCTTCAACTCTCCCGCGGCGACAAGCTGCCGATAGCGGTCGAGCACACTCGTCACTGGCGGCGCCCTTTCCGGATGGTCGCGGCAAAAGCGCCGACCTTTTCCTCGCCCTGCACAACCAAACCCCGCAAGAAAACGAGCCGCTTTGTTTCACGCAGGACTTCAACAACCGAATCCAACGGTTGGTTCGGAACGGCCCCGCCAATGAACTGGGCGGACAAATCAAGCGTGACCGACCCCGCCATTCCTTCAATCCCGCGCATATGCCCGCAAGAAAAAATAGAGATATCCATCAACGCCAAGGTCGTGGCACCATGAACAATATCGAGCAGATTTGTGTGGCGATGTTCTGGGAACATCCGGGTCCGGACCAGATCACCTTCCAAGCGAACGAGCATTTTACCCATGACTTGGCCGTTAAAGCGACTGACATCATGAAGTTCCCAGCGGTGCCAACCGGGGTAATCCGGATCAGGCCCGTTATCGAAGGCGGCGTCTTCAACCACCTTGAGCGGACGATCTGTCACAGATATGCTTTCCAATTAGCCGCGTCAGCTTAGATGGCGCGTTCGGCAACCATCTTTTTGGTTTCCGCAATTGCCTTTGCAGGGTTGAGACCCTTGGGGCAGACATTGGCGCAGTTCATGATCGTGTGGCAGCGATAGAGGCGGAAAGGATCTTCCAGCTCATCAAGGCGCTCACCCGTCAATTCATCACGGCTGTCGGCCAACCAGCGATAGGCCTGCAGCAGAATCGCCGGTCCGAGGAACTTGTCAGAATTCCACCAATAACTCGGGCAGCTCGTCGAGCAGCAGGCGCACAGAATGCACTCATAGAGGCCATCCAGCTTCGCGCGGTCTTCCGGTGACTGAAGGCGCTCCTTGCCCGAAGGCGTGGTCGTCTTGGTTTTCAACCAAGGCTCAATGGAAGCGTACTGCGCGTAGAAGTGCTTAAAGTCAGGCACGAGGTCCTTAATGACCTCCATGTGCGGCAGCGGCGTGATCTGGACGTCGCCCTTGCAGTCTTCAATCGCCTTTGTGCAGGCCAAGGTGTTGGTGCCGTCAATGTTCATCGAGCACGATCCGCAAATGCCTTCACGGCAGGAACGGCGGAACGTCAAAGACGAATCTTGCTCAGACTTAATCTTGATCAGCGCATCAAGGACCATCGGACCGCAGGTATCGAGATCGACCTCAAAATTGTCATAGCGCGGGTTTTCCCCACTATCAGGATCATAACGATAGACCTTGAACGATTTCGGACGCGTCGCGCCCTCGGCCTTATGGGCCTTTCCGTTCTTGTTGATCCTGCTGTTTGCCGGAAGGCGAAACTCAGCCATTGTCAAAACCCCTGAATCAAGTTGAGTTTGCGATTAGCGGGATGAACCCACGCGTCAACCTCTTGTGTTTGATTTGTCACTGCAATGCGTCCTTGCATGGGTACACACCAGATGTCACTTGGGGAAGGAGATGTCGCCCGACCGCCACCAATCGCTCGACGCACTCCGCGGATTTGCGGTGATGGGCATATTGCTGATGAACATCATCGGCTTTTCCATGCCCATGGCCGCTTATGTGAACCCCGCGGCATGGGGCGGTTCGGATGGTGCGGATTTCTGGGCCTGGGCCATCGCCTTCACTGTCATTGATGGCAAGATGCGGGGCCTGTTCTCGCTGCTGTTCGGCGCGTCGATGCTCCTCGTTGTCGAACGCGCCGAAGCCAAAGGAGAAGGCCCGACACGCGTCCATATGCGGCGCATGTTCTGGCTTTTCCTATTCGGCCTCATCCATTTCTGTTTAATCTGGGCAGGAGACATTCTGGCGCTCTATGCTCTGTGCGGTGCCTTTGCGCTGAGCCTACGTTCGCTTTCGGTGCGGGGCCTCATCTGGATGGGGCTAGCCTTCATGCTGCTCAACATGCTCTTTTGGAGCGTAACGCTCCTTTCTGTGCATGATGCCCGTTTCGCCGCCAGCGCTATCGGAGCGTCTGCCGAAGCGCGGGCAGATTTTGCCGCCATCCTTGCCGAACTCGGCGCCTCGGGCGGAGATGGCGTGCGTAACGACATCGCCTTGCACCTCGGGAGCTATGCCGCGATCGTTGAGAGTCGGCTTTCTGACGTTCTTGGCGGTCTTGTTGGGCAACTCTTTGCTTATGGTCCTGAAACTGTGGGGCTGATGGCATGGGGAATGGCGCTCCTTAAATCGGGCGCCCTAACCGGAGCGTGGGAAAAAGCACGGTACTTAAAGGTGGCTGCAATTGCCTATGCCGTTGGGTTGCCAATATCGCTGATGCTGGTCTGGGCCGCCACTTCCAGTCGCTTTGACCCGCTCGCCATGGCCGACATCTTCTACGTCGGCAGTTTACCGCCGCGCATGGCGATGATGGTGGGGCACACGATGTTGCTGCTGTGGATGATTGGCCGGATGAAAGGGATCCTTCTGGACCGTATTGCGGCGGCTGGCCGCTCGGCCTTTTCCAATTACATTGCCACCTCAATCGTAATGACGACGATCTTCTATGGCTATGGTTTGGGCCTTTATGGAGGCCTGCCTCGCGCAGCCGTCTATCTGTTTGTGCCGCCGATGTGGCTCATCATGCTGCTCTGGTCGAAGCCCTGGCTCGACCGCTTCCAATATGGACCCCTCGAATGGCTTTGGCGGTCACTGGCGCGCGGCCAACGCCAACCGTTCAGCAAAGGCTGACGCGGCCACCTGCATGACGTTCGAGACGACCGGCGAGTTCTAGTTCCAAAAGAATGAGTTGAACGAGCGCGGGCGGACAATCGGCCTGCCGGACGATCTCATCAACCGCGACAGGCACCGGCGACAACAGGCTGGTAATCTCCGCGCGTTCGGCATCTGACGCATCCCCGCCAACAGGCTCAGCATTATAGTCGAACGCCCGCTGCGCCACATGTCCGGCAATGGGACGGATTGTCTCCATCACGTCAGCCGCATTCTGGATGAGCGTCGCCCCGTCCCGGATCAACTGGTTGCAACCCTGTGCACGCGGATCAAGCGGAGATCCGGGCACCGCCATCACTTCCCTGCCCGCTTCATTAGCCAAACGCGCCGTGATGAGCGACCCAGACTTGGGAGCTGCCTCCACAACCACCGTACCGACCGACATTCCGGCGATAATGCGGTTGCGATAAGGGAAATGCCGGGCGAGTGGTTCCCGCCCCGGTGGCTGTTCCGCAATGAGGAAGCCGCGTTGGGCCACGTCTTCCTGAAGGGCCGCATTTTCCGGAGGATAGGCAATGTCGATCCCGCTCGCGATCACCCCAACCGTGCCGCCATCGAGCGATCCGACATGGGCGTTTGTATCGATGCCGCGCGCCAGCCCGGATACCACGACAACGCCCTCACGGGCCAAACCAGTCGCTAATTCTCGGGCGAACCGGCAGGCCGCCGCAGAGGCATTGCGCGCGCCGACGATGGCCACGCAGCTGCGATTGGCAAGGGCTGCGTCCCCGCGGACGGTCAGAACGGGCGGCGCCGTGTCAATCTCTGCCAACAGTCGGGGATAGTCCGGCTCCCCAAGAAAAAGATGCCGTGCGCCCGCCCGGACCACATCGTCTATCTCACGACGGACATCTTCCAACGAAGCAAGACGCGGCGCCTTACCGCCTGCCCGTGCTGCCAAATGGGGTATTGCGTCCAGTGCGGCGGCCGCGCTGCCGAACCGACGCAGAAGTTGTACGTACGTCACCGGCCCAATATTGGCGGAGCGGATCAACCGCAGCCGGTCAATGCGCTTGGCGGACGACAGGTTCACTCGCTTTTCTGGCCAATGCGCGGTTCGGTCCCTGCGGCCAAGCGGCTGATATTGTCCGAATGTTTCCACAATACCGATATGGCGAGCGCTGTTAACATCACCGCCATCGCGACATTGTCGAACAAGATCGCCGCCACCGGCGCCGAAACAGCCGCGACAAGCCCACCGACCGAGGAAATCCGGGTCAAGGCCATGCCCCCAAGCCAGCACACCACGTAAATCGCTCCGATCCGCCAATCGAGTGCAAAGCAAATGCCGAGCAGGGTTGCGACCCCCTTCCCACCTTGAAAGCGGAGCCACACCGGAAATAGATGGCCGTAAAAGGCGCCCACAGCCCCCAGCAGCTCACCACCAGGCACAAGCGCACCGCCTATCAAGACAGCCGCGACGCCTTTCAGCGCATCAAGAATGAGCGTTGCAGCGGCGAGGCCCTTGCGACCTGTGCGCAACACGTTGGTTGCACCGATATTGCCGGAGCCGATCTGCCGAAGATCCCCCGCGCCAAACCAGCGGGTCAACAAAACGCCAAAAGGGATGGACCCCAACAGATAGCCAATGAGCAGCGAGAGCGCAGGTGCGATCCAGATTGGCATTGGTGTTGTCTCCTGTTGGCCCCGACTTTTCCGGTTTGATAGAGGCTCCAATTGTGCAAGGGCAAGTCCCGATGTCCGATGAACGTCCCATTCTCGTTTTCGATTCCGGCGTCGGGGGTCTTTCTGTCCTCCAGCACATCCGGCGCGCGCTCCCCAAGGCATCCATCGTCTATGCGGCTGACAATGCCGGCTATCCCTATGGAACCAAAAGCGAAGCCGAGATTGCGGCGCGCGTGCCAGCACTGCTGGGCCGACTTGTGGAACGCTACCACCCCCGCGTCATCGTTATTGCCTGTAACACGGCCTCCACCATCGCGTTGGCGCATGTCCGGTCTGCGTTGGACCTACCGGTGGTCGGTACCGTGCCCGCGGTTAAACCGGCGGCTCTTCTTTCAAAGACTCGCGTCATTGGGGTGCTTGGAACCGAAGCCACGGTCCGCCAGCCCTATGTCGATAATCTGGTCGCCGAATTTGCCAGTGATTGCCGTGTTCTCCGGCATGGCTCCGCAGAATTGGTCGACATGGCCGAGGCCAAATTGCGCGGAGAGCCTCCCGCGCCCGACGCCATGCGCCGTGTGTTGGACGGACTATATAGTCAGCCGGGTGGCGACCAGATTGACGCCGTCGTGCTCGCCTGCACGCACTTCCCCCTGCTGGCGCGGGAAATAAGCGCGGCGAGCCCACCCAACGTTGCCCTTGTTGACTCCGGAGAAGGCATTGCCCGGCGCACAGCCCATCTAACCAATGGGCAGGACTGGCCGACCCTGCCCATTGGACGCGCCGTCTTCTCAAAACAGGATGATTGGGCAAAGGCGCTGAAGCCCGCGCTCGACGCCTATGGCCTAACAAAAATCGATTATCTTTAGGGGAATGCCATGCCGCTGACCGAGGCCCAGTTGATCGAGCGTTTTAATGCCAAACAGCCGCCCACCGGCCCCCTGTTCGGCATGAAGGTGCTTGGCGTTGATCAGGACAAAGGCATCGTGCGGATGTCTTTTCAGCCTGATGAGCGCCTGACCAATCCGCGCGGAACAATTCAGGGCGGGATTGTCTCGGCCATGCTGGATGATTGCGCGGCTTATGCGGGCATTGTATCCCTTGGTGAACCGGGGTTCATCGCCTCTCTGGAACTCAAGACGAGTTTCCTCAACCCGGCCTATCCCGGTCTGCTCCTTGCCGAAGGCCGCTGCCTCAAGATGGGCCGATCCAGCTGCTTTCTGGAAGCTGAACTCCGCGACGAAACCGGAAAACTGCTTGCTACGATGACCTCAACCGCTGTGCCCATCCGAAGCACGGAGAAGCCGCGGCTTGTAGAGACAAGCAGCACGTAAGTTTTGCGCTTTTGGCCTTGTATACTGGAAGGCCGATGCTAGCCTGATCTTAGCTCCCGTGCGTTGCTTTTCGCGGGACGCTCCTCAAAACAAACCGTCGGGTCGCAAGAATATTCTTAATGAAGGGCAGACACACCGTCTGGCTCCCTCAAAAGGGTTATTTTATGCGACTTCGATCTTTGTTGATTCCACTGGCTACCGCGGTTGCGACGGCGGCACCCGCCTCAGCGACCTTTATCCGAACGAGTGGCGTTATCGTCGACAACGGCGGCTTGGGTGACTTCTCTACAGACGCCTTCGCCAATCCCCCCGCCACATTACTCAATTCCGGTGAGCGGCTCTATTTCAGACTCGAGTTCCAGAACGCACAGTTTGCAACGGCGGACTATTTTCAGGCATTTTCGACCTTTTCCCAATTCTGGGTCGAATCATTGCCCGGCGTGTTTGATCTCGGATTTGGCCCAGACGATGGCACGGCAACCTGCTCCATCAATCCAAACGGGAACTGCACAATTTCGAATTTCACTATCGCCCAAGGAACCATCTCACTGCGCCATACGGGCAACGTAGTTTCCGGTTATCTGGGGTATAACAATCTGAATTTCGATGATTGTTTTGGCGCTCTCTTCCAAGTCGTTGGGCCAATCTGTTCAGAAGAAAGCGGCGTCATAGGCCCTGTCTCGCAATCCGGACTTGGTGATCTATTTGTCGGGTTCAACACGCCAAATGGCGATGGGCGCTACACCTTCACCATCTCATCCAGCGGCGTGCCGGAACCCGCCGCTTGGGCGTTTATGATTGCGGGCTTCGGGCTTGCAGGCGGCGCGCTTCGTTTTCGGCGACCGCGTAGCATCTTAACCACTTGATGAAGCCAGTAGATGCAGCGGGACCTCCGCTAAAAACAGGCTGGCCCTGCTGCATCGGGCAAAACGTTCTAAACCAGTGCCTTGCAGACACTGAATGAGAGAACGCTCAGGTCGATAAAGTTTCTAACCACCACATGTCCAAAGGTGAGTTGAGAATCGTTCTCACTGGCCTTGAGTGACCCAACGAGATAATGGCAAAAAAAATTGGCTCGCAGGATTAATCCGTGGATTACAGCAAGGTATTCAACGCCGCGATTGACCGCCTCCATGAGGAAGGTCGCTACCGGGTGTTTATTGACATCCTGCGCAACAAGGGCGCCTTCCCCAATGCCCGCTGCTTTGCGGGCCATAATGGGCCAAAGCCGATCACGGTATGGTGCTCCAATGATTATCTGGGCATGGGCCAGCATCCTAAGGTTATCTCAGCCATGGAAGCGGCATTACATGACGTTGGCGCTGGGTCCGGCGGAACACGTAACATTGGCGGCAACACCCACTATCATGTCGATCTGGAAGGCGAACTGGCCGACCTGCACGGCAAGGAATCGGCGCTCCTCTTCACTTCGGGCTATGTGTCGAACGAAGCAACGCTTGCAACGCTTGCGAAAATCCTTCCTGGCTGCATCATCTATTCGGATGAGTTGAACCACGCCTCGATGATTGCGGGCATCCGCAATTCCGGCTGCGAAAAACAGGTGTGGCGTCACAATGACCTCGCCCATCTGGAAGAACTGCTCGCAGCATCAGACCCGGATGCGCCCAAGCTGATCGCTTTTGAAAGCGTCTATTCAATGGATGCCGACATCGCGCCGATCGCCGAGATCTGCGATCTCGCCGACAAGTATAACGCCATCACCTATTGCGATGAAGTTCATGCCGTCGGCATGTACGGCGCACGTGGCGGCGGCATCTCCGAACGCGATGAGGTCGCTGACCGCATTACCATTATCGAAGGTACGCTGGGCAAGGCCTTTGGCGTGATGGGCGGCTATATCGCGGCCGACCGCGTGATCGTGGACGTCATCCGCTCCTACGCGCCGGGCTTCATCTTCACGACCTCGCTCTCCCCTGTGCTCGTCGCGGGCGTGCTGGCGAGCGTGCGTCACCTCAAGGCTTCCTCAGAGGAGCGTGAGGCGCAGCAGGCGTCCGCCGCATTCCTCAAAAAGAGCTTTGCAGACGCAGGCCTACCCGTGATGGACAGTGTAACGCACATCGTGCCCCTGATGATCGGTGATCCGGTCAAAGCCAAACGCATCAGCGACATCCTGCTCGCCGAATATGGCGTCTATGTGCAGCCGATCAATTTCCCAACAGTCCCCCGCGGCACGGAGCGACTGCGCTTCACGCCGGGGCCGACGCATACCGAAGCGATGATGACCGAGCTCACATCTGCTTTGTGTGAGATCTGGGAACGCATGGAACTACGCAAGGCGGCCTAACGCCGCCCGAACAGCTTTTCGATGTCTCCATGTGCGAGCTTAATCCAAGTCGGGCGACCATGGTTGCACTGGCCAGAGTGCGGCGTCACTTCCATCTCACGCAACAGGGCATTCATTTCCGCAACGGAAAGCACGCGCCCGGCACGAACAGAACCATGGCACGCCATGGTTCCTGCGACTGCCTCCAACTTTTCCTTGAGCGACAAGGCCTGATCGAAGGCCGCGAGTTCATCCGCAAGATCAGTAACAAGCGACTTCACATCTCCGTTGCCCAACAGCGCGGGCGTGGCGCGGACAAGGACGGCATTTGGACCAAAGCGTTCCAGCTCGAGCCCGAACTCCGCCAACTCGGTCAGTCGCTCTTCCAGCCGGTCACAAGCCGGTTCTTCGAGTTCGACCACTTCTGGCAAAAGCAGCGCCTGTGACGCGACCGTGCCGCCATCCAGCGCGCGGCGCATCCGTTCCAGAACCAGCCGTTCGTGCGCGGCGTGCTGATCAACGATGACGAGCCCGTCCTCTGCCTCGGCAACGATATAGGTCTTGTTGACCTGCCCCCGCGCGACCCCAAGGGGATGGCTCGTGCTTTCAGGCAGCGGCGCATAAGCGGGCTCGGCGCGGGCCATTGGTGGCGGAGAAAAGGAAGGGCGCCGGTCATTGAACTGCGCAAAGCCGTGATCTCGAGAGCCGGAGTCATGAGACCAAAGCGGCATTGATCCTCCGGAAACAGGCGGCACCACCGGTTCAGCCTGCCAAAGCCCAAGCGCATCCGTCGCCGCGGGTTGTGCGCTGCGATGACCCGCCTCATCCAAGGCGCGCCTCAAACCGGAAACGATCATGCCGCGCACCAAGGCGGGGTCACGAAAGCGCACCTCGGTCTTTGCCGGATGCACGTTTACGTCCACCTCAGTCGGCGGCAGATCAAGGAACAATGCAACAACTGGGTGCCGGTCGCGCGCAAGGAAATCCGCATAAGCCCCACGCACGGCGCCAATCAGAAGCCGATCCTTTACCGGACGGCCATTCACGAAAAGATATTGGTGGTCCGCTGCGCCACGATTGAAAGTGGGAATGCCCGCGACCCCACCCAATACATAGTCGCCCCGTGCTAAATCCACCCCGATGCTGTTCTCGGCAAGATCGCGGTCGGTCAGCGCCGCCACACGTTCGGGGCGAGACTGGCCGGGCGGCACCGAGATTGTCCGTCGCCCATCATGCTCCAATGAAAAGCCGATATCGGGCCGCGCCATTGCAAGCCGTTTCACGACATCCAGCGCAGCCGCATATTCTGAGCGCGGCGTCCGCAAAAATTTTCGGCGGGCTGGCACTTTCTCAAACAGTGCCTCGACCCGAAGCCGGGTGCCGGGTGGAAGGGCCGCAGGTCCCTCCTCCACCAACTCGCCGTTATCAACCACGCGCCGCCAGCCATCTGCCCCCCGCACCCGACTCTCGAGCGACAAGCGGGCGACGCTCGCGATACTCGGCAGCGCTTCACCCCGAAAACCCATCGTTGCGACGTTCTCAATATCATCGCCTGGTAGCTTGGAGGTGGCATGCCGCTCCAGCGCGAGTGACATTTCCACCGGATCCATGCCGCAACCGTCATCACTCACGTCGATCAGGTCGATCCCACCACCCGATAGCCGGATGTCGATTCGCGTTGATCTGGCATCAATCGCATTTTCCACGAGTTCCTTCAGGGCACTCGCAGGTCTTTCAACGACTTCGCCCGCAGCAATGCGATTGACGAGATGCTCTGGCAGGCGGCGTATTGACATGAACAGCGCACTACCCCATCGGACGCTATTCCGCGACCCGTCGGGTGGAGGATCATCGACTTTTGTTGTGGGTTGTCGGAACCGCCCCCAATTGTTGGTCAATCGCCCGCCGAAACAGCTATCAGGATGACAACACCCATGTTCTTTTCCCGCCTGTTCAAGATGATGTCTCAGGATATGGCAATTGACCTCGGCACCGCGAATACGATTGTCTATGTCCGCGGACGCGGCATCGTCCTCAACGAGCCCTCCGTGGTAGCTATTGAGACCATCAACGGGATCAAGAAGGTGAAGGCCGTTGGCGACGACGCCAAGTTGATGATGGGGAAGACACCTGGCAATATCGAAGCCATCCGCCCGCTGCGCGACGGCGTGATCGCGGACATTGAAGTCGCTGAAGCGATGATCAAACACTTCATCCATAAGGTGCATGGTCAGCGCAATTTCATGCGCTTCCCAGAAATCATTATCTGCGTGCCGTCAGGCTCCACCTCGGTTGAACGCCGCGCCATCCGTGACGCCGCCTCCAACGCCGGTGCAAGCCAGGTTCACCTGATCCTTGAACCAATGGCTGCGGCCATTGGCGCGGACATGCCCGTGACGGAGCCCGTTGGATCCATGGTTGTCGATATCGGCGGCGGAACGACCGAAGTCGCGGTGCTTTCGCTGCGCGGTCTGGCCTACACCACCTCCGTGCGCGTCGGCGGGGACAAGATGGACGAAGCCATCGTCTCTTATGTGCGCCGTAACCACAATCTGCTGATCGGTGAATCGACGGCGGAACGCATCAAAAAGGAAGTCGGCGTCGCCCGCCCGCCTGCTGATGGCATCGGCAAGACGATCCATATCAAGGGCCGTGACCTTGTGAACGGCGTGCCGAAGGAAATCACGATCAACCAAGGACAGATCGCCGAGGCGCTCTCAGAGCCTGTTGGCACCATCGTGGAAGGCGTGCGCATCGCGCTTGAGAATACAGCGCCAGAACTCGCGGCAGACATTGTCGATCAGGGCATCGTTCTGACGGGCGGTGGCGCCTTGCTACAGGGACTGGATGAAGTCCTGCGCGATGAAACCGGCTTGCCTGTAACTGTTGCGGATGACCCGTTAACCTGCGTCGCGCTGGGCACGGGCCGTGCGCTGGAAGACCCCGCTTTCCGCGGCGTCTTGCTCACCGCCTGATCGGGGACTGCCAGATATGGCGCCGCCCTCTCCCCGGCGCCCCGGATTTTCCCGCCGGGCCCAATATGGCATTTTTGCCTCTTATGTGATTGCGGTCGCAGGGGCGGGCTTTGCGCTTTTGCTTGTACTGACGTCGCGGTTTGACCCGAATGGTCATTCTGCGCTTCAAAGCATTTTGGCCGATATGACCTCTCCCATTTCTTCGGCAGCGCGCAGCGCGCTGGCATCGACCGGGGACGTTGGGGAAAGCATTGGTGCCTATTTCGATGCGGCGTCGAAAAACAAAGCGATGGCAAAGGAACTTGCGGCATCCAAACGCCAGCTCATCGAAGCCGACGTTTTGCGGCAGGAAAACCGCCGGTTGAAACAGTTGCTGGGGCTAAAGAACGACGCGATCCAACCCATCACGCGGGCGGCCCTCGTGAGTTCCACAGGTGCAAGTAGTCGGCGCTATGCGACGTTATCAGCAGGGGCTTCGGATGGTGTGACCAACGGGCAACCCGTTGTCGGACCTGATGGCCTTGTCGGCCGCGTCGTCAGCGTGGGCCGTGTCAGTGCCCGGGTGCTTCTCATCGTGGATGGCGGCAACGTGACGCCTGTCAAGCGCTCCGTTGACGGGGCACCGGCCCTCGCCATTGGGACGGGCGATGGACGGCTGATTTTGCGCCCGTTGACCAGCGGAGTCCAGTTCAAGCCGGGCGACATCTTCGTCACATCCGGCTCAGGCGGAATCTATCGGCCGGGCATTGCTGTGGCGCGCGCCATCGACCGTGGCCGCGAGGGAACGAAAGCCCGACCGTTGGCAGATCCGGCACGTCTCGATTATGCGGAGGTGGAGCCCATTTATCAGGCGCCCCCACCCCCGGCGCCATCGCAAATCGGCGAGGCAAAGGAAAACTAATGGCGCGCGGCTATGAGCCCCGTCTCAACCGCGTTGCCTCCCGCTGGGCGCTCATTGGCGTCCCCGCCATCTCGGTCATGCTCGGGTCAATGACGGTCCTTATCCCCCAGGTCTCTGTGCTGCCGCTCCTGCCGCCTTTCGGCCTCCTCATCCTGCTCGCTTGGCGGATGATCGTGCGCGATCTTTGGCCAGTCTGGGCCGCCTTGCCATTGGGCTTTTTTGACGACATCTTCAGCGGGCAGCCGCTCGGTTCTGCAATGCTGCTTTGGACACTGGTGTTTCTCGTGCTCGATATCTTTGACCGTTGGATGATGTGGCGTGATTACCGGCAGGATTGGGCCATTGCCGGAACGTTGGTTGCGGTCGTCCAATTGGTCGGACTTGCCATTGCCAACGGCAGCGGCGGAAACACAAATGCGGTTGTCCTTTTGCCACAAATCATTGTGTCCATCCTCATATTCCCGCTTATGGTGCGCTTATGCGCGCGGTTGGACGTTCTTCGATGGACCCTCTGAAGCTTCTGTTCGGGCCCAATCGGCAAGTCACCGAAGCACAACAGCAGTTTACATTTTCAAGACGCGCCTTCTTCCTTGGGGGCACGCAGGTGGGGATTGGCGTGTTGCTCGCCGGACGCATGGCTTGGCTCGCCGTGGCAGAGAACGAGAAGTACGCACTTCTCGCAGAAAGTAACCGGGTTAACCTTCAGATCATTCCACCCCGTCGTGGCTGGATCGTCGACCGAAATGGCCGTCCAATCGCGCTCAACCGCACCGCGTTCCGTGTAGACCTTATCCCGGATCGACTGGCTGACAAGGACGCGGTCCTGACAGAGCTCGCTCAAGTTATGCGGCTGACGCCGGTCGACGTTGAACGGGTGCGGGCAGATCTTAAAAAAGCGGCTGGGTTCCAGCCCGTGCCAGTGGCCGAAAATATTGATTGGGAAACGTTCGCCGCAGTCAGCCTTCGGACCACCGAAATGCCGGGCGTTGCCCCCAGCGAGTTCTTCACCCGTCACTACCCAGAAGGCGCAAGCGTGGGCCATTTGATCGGGTATGTTGGTGCAGCCTCCGCCAAGGATTATGAAGAAAAGCGGGATCCGCTGCTCATCACACCCGGCTTCAAGATTGGCAAGGACGGCTTGGAAAAGACCCAGGAAGTGACCTTGCGCGGTTTACCGGGTGCCAAACGGACGGAAGTCACCGCGCGGGGCAAGCTTGTCCGCGATCTCGCCACACGTCCTGATGTGCCGGGCAAGACCGTTAAGCTGACCGTCGACGCCGGGCTGCAAGCTTATACAGGGCGACGTCTTGGCCTTGAATCTGGCTCGGCCGTTGTGATCGACTGCGAAACGGGTGGCATATTGACCCTCAGTTCGATGCCATCCTTTGATCCTAACAGCTTTTCCGACGGGATCGGGCGGATTGAGTGGCGGATGTTGCAGGAGGATGACCACATCCCGATGCTTAACAAGGCCATGCAAGGCCTTTACCCGCCGGGGTCAACCGTCAAGCCTGCCGCCGCTCTTGCTCTGCTGCAGAATGGTGTCGACCCGGAGGAAACCGTTTTTTGCAATGGTGGGTATACGCTCGGGTCCCGCACCTTCCGGTGTCTTGGCCGTCACGGCCCCATGAATATGCGTCACGCGCTCATGAAAAGCTGCAACACCTATTTCTATGCCATGGGTCGTCGCATTGGCTATGATCGCATTGCTCCTGTCGCGAAGATGCTTGGTCTGGGCAAAGAGTTTGACCTTCCCATGCCGTCGCAGCGCTACGGAACCGTCCCGGACAGCGCCTGGAAGCGCAAGAAGTTTGATCAGGATTGGTCTCAGTCAGACACGTTGAACGCGACCATTGGCCAAGGCTATGTTTTGACCAGTCCGCTCCAGTTGGCGGTCATGTCCGCGCGGATTGCATCGGGCAAGATGCTCGACCCCTATCTCATTCATGGCCAGCGAAAGCCGGCAGCACGTCTGCCCTTTTCAGAGGAGCAATTGCAGGTTGTGCGGGACGGAATGGATCTGGTGGTCAACGGTGCCGGCACCGCTGTACGAAGCCGTTTGCCGTTGGAAGGTATCCGGATGGCCGGCAAAACCGGCACGGCGCAGGTGCGCGCAATTAAAGGTGGCCAACGGGGCCAATCCGGCAATTGGAAGTATCGGGACCACGGCCTGTTCGTCTTCTTCGCGCCTGTTGAAAAGCCGCGTTATGCGGGTGCCGTCGTGATCGAACACGGTATGGGTGGGGCCCGCGCAGCAGCACCTGTCGCCAAGAGCATGATGACATACCTCTATGATCCCGCAAAGGCGATGGAGGAACTCACGGCCCTCGAAGCCGGTTGGGGTGGCGACGTGAATACGCGCATGGCCCGAAAGGCGGCAGCGTGGAAAGCGGCCAGCGACCCCAAAGCCGCCGTACAAGCCGCAGCCGAAGGCAGCGTCGAAGATTCTGAGATCAAGAAAACGACGGAGAT
This sequence comes from Hyphomonadaceae bacterium, assembly GCA_027485145.1. Taxonomy (GTDB): domain Bacteria; phylum Pseudomonadota; class Alphaproteobacteria; order Caulobacterales; family Hyphomonadaceae; genus Hyphomonas. The sequence continues at coordinate 22,885 of JAIXRO010000087.1, forward strand.
TGAAGAGCGGTTGGACGCAGGCGCCCCTGTCAACCGTGATGCAGCCGCTTCGCCCGAGCCGGAGACCGCAGCCGCCCCTGTTACGGCGGACGTCCCTCCGCGGCCAGCAGAGGGATCGCCACAATGACCGATGGCTTCGTCCCAGCCCCTTTGAAGCAACTCCCATGGCGGCTTCTCTTCCTTTTGCTCGCGATCGGCGGGTTTGGGACAATTGTTCTTTTTTCGGCGGCAGGCGGCAGCCTAACACCTTGGGCCGCCAGCCATGCTGTCCGCTTTTGCATCTTCCTTGTGATGGCTATCATCATGTCCCGCATACCGGAAGAATTCTACGCCCGCATGGCGATGCCCGGCTATGCGGCCGTTCTCATTCTCCTGATCGCGGTTGAACTGATCGGCGGCATCAGCGGCGGCAGCCAGCGCTGGCTTGATCTGGGGTTCATCCGCCTGCAACCGTCCGAGCTCATGAAGCTGGCCGTCGTTCTAGCGACAGCACGCTATTACTCCATGTTACCCGCCGGACAGGTCCGGACCTGGACCGCAGTCTGGCCACCAGTCTTGCTATTTGGAATTCCGTTTGTGCTTGTGTTGCTGCAGCCAGATCTCGGCACAGGCCTGATGATCGCTGCTGGCGGGGTCACGGTCATGTTTCTTGCCGGAATACCTCTGCGGTTGTTCGTTGGCACGGCGGTCATAGGCGCCGCCGCCCTGCCCGTGGTCTTCAGCTTCCTCCATGACTATCAGCAGAAACGCGTGCTCATTTTCCTCAACCCTGAGGAAGACGCGCTGGGCGCAGGCTACCACATCACCCAGTCAAAGATCGCGATCGGGTCCGGCGGAATTTTTGGCAAGGGCTATCTCAACGGGACACAAAGCCATCTCGATTACCTGCCAGAAGGTCACACGGATTTCGTTTTCGCTACCATGGCGGAAGAATGGGGGCTGCTCGGTGGTCTCGCCATCATAGTCGCCTTCGTGATGGTCGGGCGCTGGGGGCTGCAAGTCGCAAGCCGCGCTACCACGCGCTTCGGCCGGATGACAGCAGCCGCACTGTCGATGACAATCTTCTACTATGTCACCATCAACCTGTTGATGGTGATGGGTATGGCTCCGGTGGTCGGCATCCCGCTCCCTATGGTGTCCCATGGCGGCACCGCCATGTTGACCGTCATGCTCTGCCTCGGCGTGCTGATGTCCATCGAACGCCACAGCCGCCGCCGCACCGGCCTTTAGAAAGAAGTTCCGACATGGGCATTGCAAAGCGGGAATCGCGCTGCTATCGGCCCTCTTCTCGCAGACAAAGCCAGCGGTTCACTCCTCTGATTTTACCGGCGATGTGGACGCATAGCTCAGTTGGTAGAGCAGCTGACTCTTAATCAGCGGGTCCTTGGTTCGAGCCCAAGTGCGTCCACCAAACTTCTCAACGGCTTAGGTGCAAATATACACCCCTCCCAAGGGGCTGTCGAGAGCCACGTAATCGCCACGTAATCAACGTGTTTCGTAGCCTGGCGTAGAGGCTTGATTTTCGATGTGCGGGATGACGCTTCCTCCCTGGTCGAAGCCGCTGCGCGTCTTCTTCACACCCACCTCAGCGGGGATACCCCGCAACGCCCCGAAACGAGGAGCGGGGCTGCTGACGCGCTCTGTCCCGCAGGGCTATCTGCCCTGCTCCTGAGGGCGCGGTGTTTGACGCATGGGGCCCCGCAGGCACTCTGATCCGGCGGACATGGCCCAAAGCGCAGGCCGGGAAAGCCGACAGGCCCCGCCTTTCCGCCTGCGCGAGCAATGGCGCGATGCGCCGCCTCATTCAGGGTGCCGTTTCTTGTCTTGGTAATCGCGCTGGTCGCTCATGCAACTACTAGCCTTGGGATTTGAGAGTGAGAGTCTGGCGGGCTGCGCCGTGACGGGATGAGGGTCGAGAGAGAGGCTCCCGGCCAGCCGTCATGGAGATTTCCCATGGATATGCAGGTTCTCGATACGCGCCGCGACTCAAGCGGCGGTTACAAGGTGGATGTCTCGCGCGGCTCGCGCGTGGGTCGGGTGTCGTCGGAATGGTTCTCGCGCCCCGATGATGAGCGGTTTCTATCACTCGGCGATCTGGCCCGATCAGTGCGCGGTCGGTCTGACCGGAGCCGGACGCGCGTGGTCGAGACGGCGCTGATCCATGTCGAAGCAAACCGCAATGATCCGGAACGCTTGGCTCTCATGTTGCCGGGTGCCGAGGCACCGGTGACGCCTACCCACTGGAGCTTTGGGCAACTGGCCAGCCAGGTCGGCGCTCCCGCTGCCTATCTGCGCCAACTTCCGGCGCCGCTCGCCGCGATCAATCTGCAATACGGGCTGACCTCCAACCGAGCCGAGCAGATCAAGACGCTCGAAACCGACGATCCAGTTTCCGGGGGCCGCCTCGAACTGCGCGCCGTGACCGGCCCCGACTACGGCCGGATCTACGACCATGAGCTTGTCGAAGCGGTGCAGAAGATCGCTGGCAACGGCACCGGCGACACACGCTGGAAGGTCCCGGGCGTGCTCGACTGGTCGACCGGGGTCTACAACCCTAACGTCGACATCTCGAAGGATACGACCACGCTCTATGCGTCGGATCGCGACGTCTTCCTGTTTCTGGTCGATGATCTCAATCCGATCGAAGCCGGGCGCCTGCCCGACGGATCGCCCGATCTCTACTTCCGCGGGTTTTATTGCTGGAACTCCGAGGTCGGCGCCAAGACGCTCGGCATGGCGAGCTTCTACCTGCGCGCGGTCTGCCAGAACCGGAACCTGTGGGGGGTGGAGGACTTCGAAGAGATCAGCATCCGCCACAGCAAATATGCGGCGAACCGCTTTGCCCATGAAGCCGAACCGGCGCTGCTGAACTTTGCCAATTCCTCGCCGCAGCCGTTCATCAACGGCATCAAGATCGCGCGGGAGCGAATTGTCGCCCGCAGCGACGAAGACCGGCAGGATTTCCTGCGGGCGCGCGGATTCTCCAAGGCTGAAACCGGTCGGATCATCGAGACCGTATTGGCCGAGGAAGGCCGCCCGCCGGAATCGATCTTCGATTTCGTACAAGGCATCACCGCGCTTGCGCGCACCAAGCCGCATCAGGACGCCCGGCTCGACATGGAGGGCAAGGCGAAGAAGTTGCTCGACCGGGTGCACTAAGCCTCCCCGGGCCCAGCGTGTTACTCCAACGTTGCGCTGCCTTCTCAGAGTGAGAGGGCGGCGCTTCGCTTCGTGACGGGTTCGGGCCTGAGAGAGAGTCTTTCGGGCGGCCCGTCATGGAGAAACCCCATGACCAAGACATTGCCCAAGCTCGTGCTCAGTTCCTCGCGCGACATCCCGTTTTCGCAGCTGGTGCTGAGCCAGAAGAATGTCCGGCGCGTGAAGGCCGGCCTTTCGATCGAGGATCTGGCCGAGGACATTTATCGCCGGACCCTGCTCCAGAGCATCAACGTCCGCCCCGTGCTCGATGCCGACGGCAAGGAAACCGGCATGTTCGAAGTCCCCGCCGGCGGTCGCCGTTTCCGGGCCCTCGAACTGCTGGTGAAGACCAAGCGGATGGCCAAGGATCAGCCCGTCCCTTGCGTCGTGCGTGAAGCCGGGATTGCCGAAGAGGACTCGCTCGCCGAAAACGTCATGCGCGTCGCGCTGCATCCGCTCGACCAGTTCCGTGCCTTCAGCGCGCTGATCGAAGCGGGCCTGTCCGAGGAAGATATCGCCGCGCGGTTTTTCGTCTCTGTCTCGACCGTACGCCAGCGCCTGCGGCTCGCCTCGGTCTCGCCCACCCTGCTCGAGATCTATGGTGAGGACGGCATCACGCTCGAACAGCTCATGGCCTTCTCGGTCACCGACAACCATGCGCGCCAGGAGCAGGTCTGGGAACTGGTCAATCAGGGGCACCATGTGCCAGCTTACCACATCCGCCGCTTGCTGACCGAAGATGCGATCTCCGCAAGCGACCGCCGCGTCCAGTTCATCGGCATTGACGCCTACACCGAGGCTGGCGGCTATGTGATGCGCGATCTGTTTTCGTCGGACGATGATGGCTGGTTGCAGGATCCTGCCCTCGTTGACTTGCTGGTGAGCGAAAAGCTCTCGGAACTCGCACAGGAAATTGGTGCCGAAGGCTGGAAATGGGTCGAGGCCGCCGTTGACCTGCCCTATGGCTGCGAGCGCGGCAAACGCCGGATCGTCGGCACGACCGTTCCGTTGACCGACGACGAGCAGGCACGGCGCGATGGGCTGGTCGAGGAATATGACCGCATTGGCGACGACTACGGCGATGGCAGCGACCTTCCCGACGAAGTCGATGCGCGGCTGACCGAGATCGATGCCGAACTGACCGCCTTGAACAGCCGTCCCACGGTCTACGATCCGGACGACATGGTGCGTGCTGGCGTGTTCATTTCGCTGACCCACGATGGTCGCCTGCGGATCGACCGCGGCTATGTCCGTCCTGAAGATGAACCCGTCGCTGAATGCCAGAATGACGGTACGAACGGTGGCACCGCAGACGTGTCCGACGGCGCGACAGTCACCGCGGCAGGGCAAGCGGCGCCAATCGGCGTTGACGACGACGAAGATGAGGCGATTAAGCCGTTGCCTGACAGGCTCGTTTCCGAACTCACCGCTGAACGCACGCTCGCGCTGCGCGATGCACTGGCCAACGCTCCTCAGGCGGCGTTCCTCGCCCTTCTCCATGCTCTCGTCCTATCGGTGTTCCGTCCCCACGGGACTCATGGCTGTGTGCAGATCGGCGTGACCCAGGTCTGGCTCGGCAACGTCGCACCGAACTTGCGCGAGAGTGCCTGGAGCCAGTCGATCCAGGAGCGGCATGACCATTGGGGTGAAAAGCTGCCGGATGAACCACAGTCGCTATGGGACGCCCTCGCCGCAATGCCGCAGGATGAGCAGATGGCACTGCTCGCCCACTGTGTCAGCCACGGCGTCAACGCACTGTTTGAGCCGAGCAAGGGCTATGACGGACGCATCTCGGCGCATGGCGTGGCGCAGCGCATTGCCGCCGCAGATGCTCTGGCGGCAGTCGTCGGGCTCGACATGGCCGGGGCTGGCTGGGGGCCAACGGTCGACAACTACCTCGGACGGGTGACCAAACCCCGGATCATTGAAGCGGTCCGCGAAGCCAAGGGCGATGCGACCGCAGCCCTGATCGAACATCTCAAGAAGGGTGACATGGCACGCGAGGCCGAACGGCTGCTGAGCGGCACCGGTTGGTTGCCGAAACCCCTGCGGTTGCCGGTCATCGAAGCAGATGAAGCGGAAATCGCCGACCTGCCCGATTTCCTCGCGGATGATGCCGAACAGGCGGACGCCGACGACGCCTTCGCAATCGCTGCCGAATGAACTTCGCTCGCGCGGGGCGGCCCCGGTCGCCCCGCGCGTCTTGCCCCCCCTCACCGATGAAGGAGCCTTACCATGGCAATTCCTGACCATGCCCGCGCCAGTTTCGAGACGCTGCTGCAAGCAGCACAAGCAGGCGATCTCGCGCTGTTGGAATGTACCGAGGTTGCCAGCGGCGAAACCCGCTACGTTCTGTGCGCCGTCGGCCGCGATGCCGACGACTATGTGATGACACCGTTCGGGCACCTCACGCCGGGCAATCCCTACGATGCCTATATTCCGCCTGCCTGATCCGGCCACCACCTCCCCAACTTCAATCAAGGAATTCCGACATGACCAACTCGCCTTTGGCGGGTGCCTCCGCGCGCCCGCTTGCCGCTGCTTGCTCGCAGCAAACCGCTACCGCGATCATCACCGCAGCCCATGACCTGCTCGGCCACCTTGCCGCCGGTCGCCGGATCGATACGCCCGCCATTCGCACCGCCATGCAGTCTGCCTTTTGCGCAAGCGATGCGACCGGAGACTGGGACTGGAAGATCGCCTACGAAGCCGTCGAAGTCGCGCAATTGCTGTTCATGCGCCGCTACGGCCGGGCGATCCATGCCAGGACCGCCGATCCGTTCGAACGCCTGAAACTGGTCGAGCGCATTGCCCGGCTTGCCCCGACGCAAACCCGGCGCAGCGAGGAAATGCAGGCCTACCAGCAATTCTCGACGCCGCTGGGACTGGCATGGGTGGCCGGGTTTGCTGCAGGCTTTCTGCCGGACGAACTGGTGCTCGAACCTTCTGCAGGCACGGGACTGCTGGCGGTACAGGCTGAGCTCGCCGGATGCAGGCTGGCCGTGAACGAGGTCGCCGACATGCGTGCAGCCCTGCTTGGCAGCCTGTTTGCAGGCTCGGCCGTGTCGATGCATGACGCCGGACAGATCCACGACCGGCTCGATACAGCTGTGGTGCCGAGTTGCATCATCATGAACCCGCCATTCTCTGCAGCGCTGAATGTTGAAGCACGTGTGGCCGACGTAGCCATCCGGCATCTGTCATCAGCAGTGGCGCGGCTTGCCGACGGTGGACGGCTCGTGGCGATCACAGGTGCAAACTGCGCGCCGGATCACAAGGCATGGCGGGATGGCTTCATCCGGATGCAGGACAAGGCACGGGTCGTGTTCAGCGCGGTGATAGCGGGCAGCGTGTTCGCACCGCACGGCACTACGATCGAAACTCGGCTGACCGTGATCGACAAGGTGCCCGCAGACGATCCAGCGCAATTTCCGGCGTCGCCAGGCATGGCACCTGATCTCACGACCCTGCTGCGCTGGTTGGCCGACAGCCTTCCGCAACGTAAGCCCATCGCCGCATCAGCTCTTCAGCCACTGGTGGCGGCCCGCAATTCACAAGCGATCAAAGCCAGCCCAAAGCCGAGACTGGCTGCAGCCCCGATCGCTGCGACATCCGGCGTGCCGCTCGACTATGATGTGATCGACTGGAATCCTCCGTGCGACGGCAAGCTCTCCGAAACGCTCTATGAGCCCTACACCCTCCAATCGATCCGCATCGCGGGCGGTCAGCCGCATCCGACGCGTCTGGTGCAATCAGCCGCGATGTCCTCGGTCGCGCCGCCCAAGCCGAGCTATCGCCCGCATCTGCCCGCTGGCCTCGTCGAACAGGGGCTGCTGTCGGATGCCCAGCTCGAATCGGTAATTTATGCGGGCGAAGCCCATGCCGACCATCTCGCCGGCAGCTGGTCCGTCGATGCGACCTGGGACAAGGTCGAAGCCGCGCCCGATGATTGCGATACCGCTGTCCGCTTCCGGAAGGGCTGGTTCCTCGGCGATGGCACCGGCGCAGGCAAGGGTCGGCAGGTTGCCGGGATTGTGCTCGACAATTGGCTTAAGGGGCGCGGGCGCGCGGTTTGGATTTCAAAGTCCGACAAGCTGCTCGAAGATGCGCAGCGCGACTGGAAGGCTCTGGGGCAAGAGCCCTTGCTGGTCACGCCGCTCGCCCGCTTCCGTCAGGGTACGCCGATCCGGCTCGAGCAAGGCATCCTTTTCACGACTTATGCCACGCTACGCTCCGACGCGCGCGAAAACCGGGTTTCCCGCGTCCAGCAGATTGTCGATTGGCTGGGGACCGACTTCGACGGGGTCATTGTCTTCGACGAGAGCCATGCCATGCAAAATGCCGGTGGCGGCAAATCCGAACGGGGCGATTGCGCGCCCTCGCAGCAGGGACGTGCCGGACTGCGCGTGCAGCATGCGCTACCCAATGCCCGTATTGTTTATGTCTCTGCAACCGGGGCCACCACCGTCGAAAACCTTGCCTATGCCCAGCGGCTCGGCCTGTGGGGCGGCACGGACTTTCCTTTCGAGAAGCGCACCGATTTTGTCGCGGCCATCGAAGCGGGCGGAGTCGCAGCGATGGAGGTGCTCGCCCGCGACCTGAAAGCCCTCGGTCTCTATGCCGCCCGTTCGCTGTCCTATGAAGGCGTCGAATATGAGCTGATCGAGCACCAGCTCACCGCTGAACAGGTTCGCATCTACGATGCCTATGCCGGGGCGTTTCAGGTCATCCACAACAACTTGGACGCAGCGCTGGAGGCCGCCAACGTCACGAGCAGCGAGGGCACGCTCAACGCACAGGCCAAGTCTGCGGCCCGCTCGGCGTTTGAATCCGCCAAGCAGCGCTTCTTCAATCATCTCATTACGGCGATGAAGACGCCAACGCTGATCGCCGCGATCGAGCAGGGCCTCGCCGATGGCCACGCCGCTGTGGTGCAGATCGTCTCGACGGGGGAAGCGCTGCTGTCGCGCCGCCTCGCCGACATCGATCCGGGCGAGTGGAACGACATTCAGGTCGATATCACGCCACGCGAATATGTTCTGGATTACCTCCTCCACAGCTTCCCGACCCAGCTTCATGAGAGCTTCACCGACGGCGATGGCAATCTCGCGTCCCGGCCCGCCTACGATGAGAATGGCAATGTCGTGCAGTGCCGCGAGGCTTGTCGGCGGCGCGACCGGCTGATGGAGCAATTGGCGTCAATGGAACCGGTGCAAGGCGCACTCGACCAGATCGTGCAGCGGTTCGGGACCGACATGGTCGCCGAGTTGACCGGGCGCTCGCGCCGGATCGTCCGCAAGGTCGATGCAAATGGTGACCGTCACGCGGTCGAGAACCGGCCTGCCCACGCCAACCTCGCCGAAGCGCAGGCCTTCATGGAGGACCGGAAGCAGATACTGGTCTTCTCCGATGCCGGGGGAACAGGGCGCAGCTACCACGCCGATCTGGGCTCGCGGAACCAGCGGCTCCGCCATCACTATTTGCTCGAAGCAGGCTGGAAGGCCGATACCGCGATCCAGGGACTGGGCCGCACCAACCGCACTAATCAGGCGCAGCCGCCGCTGTTTCGGCCTGTGGCCACCAACGTCCAGGCCGAAAAGCGCTTCCTCTCGACCATTGCGCGGCGGCTCGACACGCTGGGCGCAATCACGCGCGGACAGCGGCAAACCGGTGGTCAGGGGCTGTTCCGCCCCGAGGACAATCTCGAAAGCCCCTATGCCCGCGATGCCCTTCGCCACCTTTATGTGCTGCTCTATGCCGGCAAGGTCGAGCAGTGCTCGCTCGCCACCTTCGAGAGCATGACCGGCCTGTCGCTGACCGACGGCAGCGGGTGCCTCAAAGACGACCTGCCGCCTATCACGACCTTTCTGAACCGGCTGCTGGCGCTCACCATCGGCATGCAGAACGTCCTGTTCACGGTGTTCGAACAGTTACTTAGCGCCAAGGTCGAGAGCGCAATCGCGGCGGGCAGTTACGATCTCGGGCTAGAAACGCTCACCGCCGACAGCTTCACCGTCACGGGTAGCGATCCGATCTACGTCCATCCAGCCACCGGCGCAGAGACCCGGTTGCTCACCATTGCAATGCAGGAGCGCAACCGACCCGTGCCGCTAGAACGGGCGTTCGAACTGCTGCGGGAACCCGGCGCGCGGCTGTTGGTCAATGCCCGCTCGCGGCGCGCTGCAGTCCAGCTGCCCGCCCGCAGCGTCATGCTCGACGATGGCGAGGTTGAGCGCCGCATCCGGCTGATTCGGCCGATGGAGCGGCTGAACTTCGCCCTGACCCATCTGCCCCAGACCCCCTGGGAGGAGGTGGACGAGCGGATATTCGCGACAATCTGGCAAGACGAGGTGGCGCATGTCGATGAATTCACGAAAAGCGAACTGCACATCGTCACCGGCCTGCTGCTCCCCATTTGGAAACAGCTTCCGGAAGAATCGACCCGCGTCTACCGGCTTCAGACCGACGATGGCATGCGCATTATCGGGCGCAGGGTGTCCGCAGCATGGGCAGCGAGTGCGACGGCCAAGCCAGACGCGCCAGTCCTTTCTCCACCACAGGCAATCGCATTGCTGCGTGAAGGGCACGCGGTGCTCGACCTTGCCGATGGGCTGCAACTGCGCCGGTCTCGGCTGATGCAGGTGAACCGGATTGAACTCACCGGGTTTGGTTCGACAGCGGTCGACCGGCTCAAAGCCATGGGGTTGTTCTCCGAGATCATCAGCTGGAAACTGCGTCTGTTCGTCCCCGACGACATCGTGACAGGGTCGGCTGTGCTCGAGCGACTGTTCGAACGGCACCCTTTGACGCGCATCGCCGACCGGAAGGCAGCCTGACATGGCCAAGCTCACCACGCGCGCGGCAGAGTTGTCGGAGCGGCTTGCACAGAACGTGCAGGCCGTTTGCCGCCATTATCTGCCTGCAGGCAGGCGTGAAGGCCGTTACTGGATGATTGGCGATGTCGCCGGAACGCCCGGGCGCAGTCTCTACGTCCGTCTTTTCGAAACCGAACGCGGCGTGATCGGTAACTGGGTCGATGCCGCAACCGGCGAGTATGGCGATCTCGTTGATCTCATCCGGCTCAACCAGCGGCATGGGCGTCTGTCCGAAACCATTGAGGAAGCCGAACGCTTCCTCAGCCTGCCACCCTCGGCTTCGGGCGATCAGCGCAGTGCCGCGTCCTTCGCCAAGCCCGCGCCCGCAGGGTCCACGACCGCTGCCATACGCTTGTCTGCCGCCTCGAAACCGCTGACCGGATCAATCGCGAGCACCTACCTAAGGTCACGTGGCATCACACGCGTATCCGACCTGCCGGCCCTGCGCTTTCATCCTCGTTGCTACTACAGACCAAACGAGGACGATGATCCAGCAACAGCGGGCGCTTTCCCGGCGCTGATCGCAGCAGTTACCGACAATGACGGGGTGCAGACCGGCACCCATCGCACCTGGCTCGATCCATCCGGCAGCGCGAAGGCCAAAGTCGCATCGCCGCGCAGGGCGATGGGCAACATCCTCGGCAACGCCGTAAGGTTCGGAGCTGCGGATAATGTCATGATCGCAAGCGAAGGCATCGAAACCATGCTGTCGTTGCGCGAAGTTCTGCCAACCATGCCGATGGCAGCCGCGACATCGTCAACCCATCTTGCAGCGATCTTGTTCCCGCCGACACTCCGGCGACTCTATGTCGCGCGCGACCGCGATGCGGCAGGAGACGCAGCGTTTGGCATTCTGACCGAGCGAGCACAGGCAGCAGGGATTGAACTTGTATCACTCATGCCTGACCTCGCTGACTTCAACGACGACCTCCGCGAGCATGGCGCTGCTGCACTGGCGCAACGGGTCCGCCATCAACTCCGTGAGCAGGATCAGAAACGCTTTTCCGTCGACATTGGCTGAGCCGATACGGGGTTGGAAGATGGGGCGATGGCGGCGTGCATAGGACTTGAGCCAAGACCTGGCCCAGCCCGGCCTTCTTCGAATGGCGTCCGAGAGACCGGCTGACGCGAGGCCGCAATGGCGGTCATGCGGCTATTTTCCGGCGGCGCATCGGCGCCTTTCCATCGCGAACCAAAATAGCCGCCCGTCCGCCATCCTGCGCTGCGCTTCGGTCCATGCGGATGCAGCCTCGCGTCAGCCGGTCAGAGGGACGCCCATGAAGGCCGGGCAAAGTGCCCGGTCCCAAGGGCCCCAAGGACCGACGCAATGACCATCACGCCCGATTCAGAACCCGAACACGAAACCTCAGCCACCGCCCATCTCCTCGATGAAATCGCCCTCTACGGCTATCGCCCCTTCTCCGACGAAGCCGACCCGCGACCTCTCCCCGAAGAGCGCATCGCCGCTGGCGCCGTCGCGGACATGTTCGATGCCCTCATAGCCACCATGATCGACACCAGGCTCGAACCCGATCTGGAAGAACTGTGCTGGTCACTCGCCAACCTCTTCCACCGCGCCGAGGGTCGGATCCAGCGCGAACTCGACGACAACGAAGATGCCCAGAAGCGCAGCCAGCGCGAGCAGGATGGCTCCGAGGTCATGTCGGTCGAACTCGAACGCCTGCTTCGCGAAGGCACCAGCTTGATCGAACGCCGCAACGCCATGGAATTTATGCGAGATGCTGCTGGAGACCAGTTCGAAGCGCATTTCCGCAAAGCCTGGACCCCGCGAACCGGGTCACTCATCAACCATCGCACTATGACAGCCGCCATGATCGACAGCCGCGACTTCCTCGCTGCCAAGCGTCGCTCAGAAACCGAACCGCTGCTGCCGGTAGGCACCCGCATTGCGTTCACATCCGGACCTGAGTATCAGAACCACAACCGGATATGGGCCGTGCTGGACAAGGTGCTCGCCAAATATCCAGACATGGTCCTGTTCCACGGCGGCAATCCCACCGGCGGCGAACACATCGCTTCGCTCTGGGCGCGCAATCGCAAAATCACCCATGTGCCGTTCCGGCCAGACTGGGGGCGCTTCAAGAAGGCCGCTCCATTTCGGCGCAATGATCAGATGCTGGAAGCCCTCCCCAAGGCCGTCGTCGCTTGTCCGGGAAACGGGATCAATGCCAACCTTGTCGACAAGGCCCGCAAGCTGGGGATCTCAGTTTGGGCCATTGAGTGATGTCCTAGCCTAAGCCTCTTGCACTTTCTTGGCCTAGCCGTCAGCTTCTGCCTGAGATCCTTTGGTGATGTCGCTATACTCTTTGGCAAAATGTCTGCTGGTTTCGTCGAGATCAATCTCCAAGTAGTCTCTTCTTACCGCCATGATCACTTTTTCAAGATCCCGAGCGAGCGATGCGACAATTTTTCGAATTTCTGCGGCTGCGTCCATTTCCTTCTGGAAATCGCGATATGGACCCGGCAGGCCAAAAGCCTGAACCCATATGTTGTTCAATTCTCGATAGTGATGATCAAAACGAAGTGACTTGCCCAATTTGCGGACCATCGCCCTTAGGCGCTTCTCGAGACCCTCATCGTAGAGTTTGAAGCTAGGGCTCTGCAGCACCGCGTCTAGGCCGTCGAACATTACTGGCGCGAAATAATGCAGCATGTCAGGCATCTCTCTCGTATGCATTCCGAGCATGTCGATCGACATATGCCGGAAGAACCAGCTGAGATTGGCAATATCCCGCGCCCGCTTGATGTCCGCTTCGGACTTGTCCTCCAAATCCCTTGGGCGCAAAGGATTTTGGTCGATTATGGTGTCGATTGCCAGGGCAACGAGGCTGTCCAGCGACTTTTGCCCGGTCCCTGAGGCTACCTTCGCTTCGACTATTTTATACCTCGATATCCTATGGCGATCGAAGTCAAAGGGTAGATCCTTAAACTCTGCGAGCGCTTCATTGAAAAGCAGAATTATGCGGTCCCAACCGAGGTGAGCGGCTGCCAACCCAAGCTCATATGCTACATTCGGATTCGGGACGCTTTTCGATGAAGGCGTAAGCGCAACAGTTGTGATGTCTGCGACAAAAATATCGCTCTTCCGGATTTTTTCAGCCAACTTGAAGGGAATGTAGGGAGAACCGGGTACATCTCTGGTCGCTTCTTCGGGAATTACACTATTGCCGAACTTGGCCGTCGCAGCCGCAGCGGCAGCGGCGATGGCACTTCGTATCGCCCGCGTCGTCGAGTTTTGAGCCGTATCACTTTGCCAAGAGAAGAAGACTGTCGTCATACGGACGACGTTAGGCGAAAGGTGCTTCTGATCAAAGCAGCTTCACTGCCTGCGACCACCCCGCTCTTTGAGGCCAATCCGTTGGCCGGCCCCAAGCCTCCTTCAATCAACCCGTAAAGGGTCCGCTACGCTCTGCGTGCGGCCACTGCGGCTGCACCTTCGTGGTGATTGCGGCTTTGCGCCGTCTGTCCGGGGCCTGTCGAGCGGGGATGGTCCCTGCTCCGAGACAGGAGCTCGAACATGTCACTCACCGTCGCACAGCGTCACGCCTGGAGCCTCGCCCGCACACTAATGGTCTGCGTTACCCTGTACCAAGCCGGCAATGGCTATGCCGCCGTTCCCACCGCTGAATTCGATGGCGATGCCGACAGCGTCATCCATGAATATGACCCGTTCAATCCCTGATCGCGTCAGATTGCGTTGCGCCGCATGGCTGGATGCCCATCGGGTATTCCAGCTGGTGCGCATTTCTGCTATGGATTCCATGCACATTGCGCTGCGGTGGAGGTGGAGAGCGCGTCCCTTACCCTTGATTCCAAGGAGGACGCCATGCTGATCGGCTTTGCCCTGATAATCGTAGCAGTATTCCTGTGCTGCGCGCTTCTGTTTCGCCTTTCGATCTACGCCCTTCCACTGTTTGTCGCGTTTCTTGCGGGTTCGGCGACTTATCGCACCGACAGCGGTATTCTTGCTGCGCTCGCCGCCGCAGCCATATCTGCGATCATTCTGCTTGCTGCAGCCCGGTTAGCACTGGCGCTCGCTAAGTCCGAACTGACACGTGCCGCAGTCGGCGTCACCTTTGCCGGGCCCGCAGCCATTGCGGGCTATCACGCAGTCCATGGCATTGCTGCGGCGACCATGCCGCCAAGCGCATGGCAACTCGCCTTGTCATTGCTCGGCGCTGCGATAATCGCGGCTGCATCGTGGACACAATGGAGCCGCCCTCGTCCCTAGCTTTGCCAATTTTCCAAGCCCGGCCCGGCAGGATCTCGGCGGGACTCGCAAGGTCAGTTCAGCCGGTACGAGGCAGGGCGTTGCCTTCAAGTGGCAGTTTCTGCGTTCCTCGTCTTGGGTCAGGTTGGTCTGGGAGTTTGCGGGGTCGGAGCGAGGCCGAGAATCCGCAGTCGGTTTTGGGCTGGCTAGTGGCGGACCGATTGCGCTGATCTCAATCAGGCCCGGATTGGCGCATGGCCGTTGCCGATATCTGCGATTGCAGTGACGACTAGGCAGCACACCCGGTGACGACACCTTTCTCATCGCATTTCGGTCTTGGAAGTCCGGGAAGTGCCATTTCTCCCGGTCAAGTGTGACCCGGGCCCACTGCTGCCTCGTCAATGGCCGTGGTTGGCAGGGGATGGCTTCGCCGCTTGATCCCTTGCTGCAACGCCGTCTGCGCCAACTTTCTTCCCCTGGACGTGCCGCCCATTCCTCGCGAGGCAAGAAAGCCGTCTGGCCGTCGTCCTCCACTGCGTTTCGGCCGTTCCGGTGCAGCGGGCGCAAGCCCCTGCCTTCAACCAGCCATCGAGGCCGCGATGGGCGCGGGTTCGACCAACTTGAAGGAATGCATCATGGCCAACATCGGAACTTTCACCAAGACCGGCAGCGAATACAAGGGCGAGATCGTCACCATGTCGGTGCAGCAGAAGAACGTCCGCATCGTCCCCGAAGCCAGCGACAACGAAAATGCGCCGTCGCACCGGGTTTTCGTCGGCCGCGCGGAAATCGGCGCCGCCTGGACCAAGACCTCCAACGAAGGCCGCGAATATCTCTCGGTCAAGCTCGACGATCCCAGCTTCACCGCTCCCATCTTTGCCAACCTCTTCGATGACGAAGACGGCAAGAGCTTCAATCTGATCTGGTCGCGCGCGCGCCGCACCAACGGCGACTGACCGAACAGCCAGCCCCGCCCGGCACCTGCCGGGCGGGGCCTCTGGCATTCTCATTCGTCTGCTGACGCCACTCTTATAAGGAGTTCTGAGGCTTCAATGCCGAGCGCTATGGAAAGATGCTCAAGCTTGTCGACCGAGGCACTGTAGCGTCCACGCTCAAGGCTGCTGACATAGGTTCGATCGAGATGGGCCCGATGTGCAAGCTCTTCTTGCGACAGGCCAGCAGCCAACCGATAGCGTTTCAGATTCGCAGCCAGGACCTCGCGCAATTTCATTGCACGAACTCACCACCGTTGCAGAGTATTTAACCACGGAGTATACTCTTCAAGACTGGAGTTCGGCCGATTTCAGCAGGCTGGCAACGCGCACGGGTTATCCGCGAAAAGGTACAATTCCCTGCCCGTTGTCGAACAAGCGAAGTTTTCGCCATTTTGGTGGGTCTTGGTGCTAAAAGACTGTCGATGCAAAAATGAGTCGGAACCAAAGGCTCGGACCATGACGATTGCTTCTTTCGAAAAAAGCCCACCCGTCTCGGATACGGTAACGCCGTATGACGAACGCCATTTTGTCACGTATTTACGGCTACTTGATGCCGCCGACGAAGGTGCGGAATGGACCGAAGTTGTGCAGATCGTCTTTGGGATCGATCCTGCCCTGGAGCCGGTCTGGGCGCGTCAGGTCCATGAGACCCACCTCGACCGAGCACGCTGGATGACGTCCCACGGCTACCGACATCTGCTTGAGAAAGAACAAAAAGGCTGATTTCTCGGACACGGATTGGCTCCTTCGCCCTAAACGCTCCGTCAAAATTTCTGCGCCTCCGGGCATAAGCATCCCCAGATTTTGTTACTTGCGGCTTACCGTTGGTTAACAAAGACTTGAAGCTTGGCCTTTTTGCCTGTGCTTTGCAGGGGTCTTTATGCCCGGTGGTTCGTCATGGCGGTCACCATCGACCGCGGATCAATATCGCGATCACGACTATGCGGACTTCGCGCAGGAATTCCTGCACCGTAATGCTGATTACCGCCGCGATTATGCCGAA